>DASXMW010000263.1:0-19489 GCA_036495425.1 Streptosporangiaceae bacterium
CCCGGGACGACTGGAAGAACACGATCCTGGCCGGGCTGGCCAACTACATCGACGCCGGGTCGATCGTGGCCGGGTCGGCCGCGCTGGCCCTGTGGGCGAGCCTGTTCCATCTGACCAGCACGTTCACCGGGCTGATCGGGGCGTTCAGCTCCAACGCCATCTCGGCCGGCGTCGGGGCCCTGATCGGCGGCCGCCTGTGCGACAAAGTCGGGCGCAAGACCATCTATCAGTGGGACATGCTGGTCTACGCGGCCGGCATGCTGGTCCTGGTGTTCGCGGTCCGGCCGTGGATGCTCGTGGTCGGCTTCGTCCTGGCCGGCCTGGCCGTCGGCGCCGACATCCCCGCTTCCTGGACGATCATCTGCGAGATGGCCCCGGACCGGAGCCGCGGCAAGCACAGCGGTGTCGCCCAGCTGCTGTGGTACATGGGCCCGGTCGTCGTGCTGCTGGCCAGCGTGGCCCTGTCCCCGCTGGGGATCCTCGGCGCCCGCATCATCTTCGCGCACCTGGTCGTCCTGGCCATCGTGCTGTGGGCGCTCCGGTTCCGGATGCGCGAGTCGTCGGTGTGGACCACCGCCCGGACGGCGGTGGCCCGGGGTCAGCAGCTGCGGGAACTGTTCAGCTGCGACAACCTCAAGGCCATGGCGTTCCTGGTCGGCATGTACGGCATTTGGAATCTGTGGGCCGGCACCAACGGGTTCTTCTTCCCGTTCATCCTGCACACCGTGGGTTCGCAGACCCTGGCCGTGAGCGACGGGCTGCAGGCGGCCAGCTTCTTCCTGGGCGCGCTCTCCATCTACTTCGTGTTCATGCGCTATTCGGACCGGCTCGACCAGCGCAAGATGCTGGCTTCGTCGTTTGTGGTCCAGATCATCGGCATGGGGCTGCTGGCCGTCTTCCACCTGACCCTGCCGATCGCGCTGGCCTACGTGATCCTGACCGGGTTCGGCGGCGGCTGGGGCGCCCAGTCGTTCTTCCAGCTGTGGAGCGGGGAGCTGTTCCCCACCCTGCTGCGCAGCACCGCCCAGGGGTTCATGTTCGCGATCGTGCGGATCGGCCTGGGCATCTGGAGCCTGTTCGTGCCCGACATCGTCAAGATCGGGTTCATTCCGCTGGCCTGGATCCTCACCGGCTTCCTGATCGTCGCCGGGATCATCGGCGTGCTCGGCGCCCCCCGCAACGCGGGCAAGTCACTGGAGGAAATCCAGGCCGGCCGCCGCCGCGCGGCGGCCGAGAGGGGCGCCCAGGGCCGCCCGGCCGGCACGTCACCCGCCTGATCGTGCCGCGGGCCGGTCCGCTCCCGGTTCGCTTCTACACCCGGCGGAGCCGCTGATCCGGCACCTTGATGATCTCGTCGGGGCGGACCGTGCGCGCGATCGTCCGCCGCCGCCCCGGCCCCACCGTGACCCGCATGTCCACGCTGAACTCGTCGAACTCGACCTGCAATGGTTTGATGCCCGCACTGGTCACGGTGCCGCGGCTGCCGGCCGGGACCCGCGGCAGGAACCCCAGGGACCGGGTCGCCTCGACCCGGTCCCCGCGGTGAAACTCCTGCCGCTGCATACCCTCAGCCTGCCACGCGAGCAGCCTGCCCCGCGAGCCAGAGAAACCTAGCTGGCCGCGTGGCTGAGCTGGACGGTGACCGAGGTGGTCCCGGCGGGCACGGTCACCGAGCCGGCCTTGGCATCAGCGGTCCCGGCGCTGGTGCGGGCGATGTTGCCCTCGAACGCCGGCAGCTGGAGCACCACCGGCCCGGCCGTCTTCCCGCCGACGGTCAGGCTCACCGACGACCCGCCGCCCTTGATGGTCAGGTCGATGTGGTGCCCGTCCGTGGTCGGGAAGTTCTTGACGCTGATCGGCTGCCCGGAACTGAGCCAGGAGGACGGGATGCCCCGCCCGACCACCAGCGAGCCGTCCGACCGCTGGGCGGCGATCGAGTCCAGCAGCACCATGTTGGCGTTGGCGATGCCCCAGGCGTGCGGGGAGGAGCCGTTGCCGGACTCGGGGTGGGTGCCGGTCCAGGGCGAACCCGGGTTCGGGAACTGCTCGCTCTCCCACCAGGAGTACGGCCCGGCCTGCCCGTTGGACACCATGAACTCATACGACAAGATGCCCTGGTCGCGGTAGTCGTTGCTGGCCAGGCCCCACTCGCCGTAGCCGGCGTTGTAGGCCGTGGTGTAGTACTGCGTCGGGTAGCCGCCGAACGTGTTGGCGGGCAGCGCCCCCTTCAGCCGGTCGAACCCGTACTTGTAGGTGGCGTCGATCAGCGAGACCCCGGGCCCGCTCAGCGGGGCCCCGAACAGGTAGCCGTCCCAGGCCCAGCGGCCGAACAGGAACGGCGCCGCCCAGTTGGCGTCCTCGGCGTTGACGCACCGGTTGCTGGTGTTGGGCTCGGTCATCGAGCACGGCAGGTAGTTCAGGTGGTTGGCCGAGATGGTCGCGTTCAGGGTCTTGTTGGTCGCGGCCAGCAGGCTGTTGTACTGCGACTGCGCCCACGACGCCTCCGAGGCGTTCCCGACCTGCTGGGCCAGCCAGTGGTCGGCCCATAGGCCCATCAGCGCCTCGTAGTTGTCGATGGTCCAGAAACCGTTGGCGTCGATGTCGTTGGTCTCTTCCATGATCCCGCCCGGCCCGGTCCGGTCGGCGGCGATCGTGTGCGCGGTGTCGGAGATGCTCGGCTCGGTCTTGCCCGCCGCGCCCTCGGTGGCGAAGTTGGCCTTGACGAAGCTCAGGTCACCGGTCTTGAGCAGGTAGATGGCCCACACCCAGGGGTAGGTCCACACCCCGTCCAGGTACTGGGGCTGGTTGCCGCTGACGTGCCGGGCCCGCAGCAGCAGCCCGTGCGCGCCGGTGGTGTAGCCCTGGGTGAACAGGTTGGCCAGGATGCCGATGACGTCGTGGCTGAACTCCTGGTCGTAGCCGTTGACCCCGGTCTTCAGCTCGGTCCCGGACCGGATGATCTGGGTGTAGATGAACCCGCTCTTGTAGGCGTTGATCAGGCTCGTGTCCGGCAGCTTGGTGATCTGCGCGATGCCGGCCAGCTGGCCGTTCCAGAACGACTTCATGTGCGCGTAGTGCTGGTCGTAGCCGCCCGCGGCCGTGATCGCGCTGCTGGCCGGGTAGGCGTAGCTGCCGCCGAACTTGTCGGCGGGCACCACGTAGTCGTGGTTCACCGTGCTGTGGGCGGCCACCGAGTCCGAGGCGGAGTTCAGCGGGATCAGCCCGGCCGAGGCCTGCGGGTCGACGGTGATGGCCGAGCCGGTCGGGTTGGTCACCGCGACCCGGCTGTAGATGAACACGTAGTCGTGGCCGCCGACGGTCACCTTGTCGCCGAAGTTGGTGATGGTGATGCTGGCCCCGTCCCGGGAGAACTTGGTCACCATCGCGGGCAGGTACCCGTCCGCGTTGGCCCAGGAGGTCTTGCTGTCGTCGTAGATGCCGTAGCCGTAGGTGGTGCCGGTGACCGCGGCGGTGCTGCCGCTGCCCGGGCCGCCGTTGGGGCCGCTGGTGTCGACCCAGAAGCTGCCGCCCAGGCAGGCGACCACGCCCTGGCTGTTGCCGGCCCAGCCGATCGCGCTGGCGTCGCCGAACGTGCCGTACACGGTCTGGCTGCCCGCGGGCCCGTTGGGGGCGCAGCTGTACGGCGGTGCCGTGGTGGCCGCCGCCGCGGTGCTGGCGGCCGAGGCGCCGGCCGGCGCGGCCGCCGCGAACGCGAGACCGCCGAGCGACAGCGTGGCCACCGCCGCCACCGCGGCCCGGGATCGACCAGAAATCCAGCTGGACAGACGCATAGGACCCTCCGTCCCCATTGACTGAGCGATCCCGTTTTACCCGGTGCGCCCGTGTTTAAGCCCGTGTAGCCAAGCTCAGAGTGTGTGTACAGAACGCTGAAGAGTGGTCACGCACAGTGCTGGACAGGCTAGGGTCGGCATCCGACACAACAGCCGTCCCAGAGGGGGGAGCACACAATGAGGAAGAGGCTGGCCATCGGCGCGATGGCCGTGGCCGCCGTGGCGGTGACCGGGTGCAGCAGCAGTGGGAGCTCGCACGACACCAGTGCCGCCAGCACCCCCAGCGCTTCGGGCCATGCCGCCGGCGCCGCCAGTTCGCCGCGGGCGACCACCGGGCCGGCCACCGGCACCGCCGCCTGCAACGCGATCAACCAGACGCTGAACTCGATCACGGGCAACGCGGCCAAGGCCAAGGCGACCGGGAAGCTGACCGTGCAGCAGGCCCGGCAGGCCAAGCTGGCCAGCGACCTGAAGGAGAACGCCGGCGACTTCACCGACGACCAGGCGCAGTCGGGCATCACGCCCACGCTGAAGCAGGCCGAGAAGGCGATCGCGGCCACCGTGGACAGCTACTACGCCAACTACTCCAAGCCCAGCTCCGGCGGCTACGGCATGAAGATCATCAACGCCCTGGGCCAGGTCAAGCAGGAGTGCGGCCCGGCCCCCTGGCAGACGGCCATCTGACCGGTGGCTGGCTGGCCGCTGGCCTGAGCGTCTTTCACAACTATCGAAGGTCTCGTCCCTGGCTCCCGGGCCCGGGTCGCGTTCACGCGGGGCCGGCGGGCTCGCCGCCGGCCCCGCCGGCCCCGCGGTCCCCGTCTTCGATGAGGGCGACGACTGCGGCCGAGAACCGATCAGGCCGCGACGATCAGGCCGGGCAGCTTGGCCGCGCTGGCCGCGTCGGCGGGCAGGAAGGCCAGCAGGTACTGGCGGTCGTCGTCGGCCGTGGCCAGCTTGACGTAGTCCAGGTCGATGCGGCCCAGGCTGGGGTGCTGAAACCGCTTGCGGGCGCTCTCGAATTGCCGGACGTCCTGGTCTTGCCACAGCTCTGAGAATCGCGGACTCGCGGCCTGCAGGGCTTCGACCAGCTCGGGGCCGCGCGGGTCGTCGGGGTGCCGGGCCAGGTGCGCGCGCAGCTGGCCGAGCAGCGGGCGGGTCTCCTCGGTCCAGTCCAGGAACAACCGCCGCGACCGGTCCTCGGTGAAGGTGAGCCACAGCGAGTTCCGCTCGGCGGGCGGCCGCTGCTCCAGCCCGCCGATCAGCGCGGCGTAGGCCTGGTTCCAGGCCAGCAGATCCCACCACAGGCTGATCACGCAGGCCGGATGGGGGTCCAGGGTGTGCACCAGCCGCCGCAGTGTGCCGTCGATCTCCACCGGGCCCCGGTGCTCGGCGGGCAGAGCCAGGCCGGCCAGCGTGAAGAGGTGCGCCCGGTCCCCGGGCGGCAGCCGCAGCACCCGGGCCAGGCTGTCCACCACCTGGCGGGAGACGCTGATGTCGCGGCTCTGTTCCAGCCAGGTGTACCAGGTCACGCTGATCCCGGCCAGCTGGGCCAGTTCCTCGCGCCGCAGCCCCGGCGTGCGCCGCCGCGGCCCGGGCTGCAGCCCGAACGACACCGTGTCCGCCGCCTCCCGCCGGGCCCGCAGGAACGCCGCCAGCTCACCATGCTGAACCAGGTCCTTCAACGCCTCATCCGCTCCCACCACCCGCGCCGCCCCGGGCTGGTCGCCCAGGCCCGTTACCCAGTCACCAGCGATACCAGTATAAACACCTGCCTGTACCAGGCTGGGGTTCGCGGGCAGGCTGGACCGAAGCCATCCATCCCGAAGGAGACCCTACGATGCGAGCCTGGCTGGTGACCGTCCCCGGCGCGGCCCCGGAACTCAAGCAGATTCCCGACCCGGTCCCGCGCGACGGATCGGTCCTGGTCCGGATGGAAGCCAGCGTCCTGGTCAGCTACCTGCGCCCGTACCTGGCCGGGCAGCTGCCCGGTTACCACCCGCCGGCCGGGGAGTTCACCCCGGGCACGTCCGGCGTCGGCACGATCGAGGCCGTCGGGGCCCAGGTCTACGGGCTGCGCCCCGGGCAGCGGGTCCTGCTGACCGGCTTGGTCACCGCGGCCGAGAACGTGCCGGAGCCGGCCCGGGCTCTGCTGGCGATGACCGCCGATCCGGCCGCCGCGCCGCTGCTGGACGGCTGGCCGCACGGCACGCTGGCCGACCGGGCCCTGGTCCCGGCCTCGACCGTCACCCCGGTCCCGGACCGGCTGGCCGCGGTGCCCAGCCCTCGGCTGGCCGTGGTTGCCCGCATGCTGGTGCCCTACGGCGGCCTGCGGCGGGCCCGGCTGGCCGCGGGGGAGACCGTCATCGTCACCGGCGCCACCGGAGCCTTCGGCCGGGCCGGGGTGCACGTGGCCCGGGCCCTGGGCGCGGGCACTGTGGTCGCGGCCGGCCGCAACCCGGCCGTGCTGGACACAATCACCGGGCTGGACCGGGTGGTCCCGGTCCGGCTCACCGGCGACATCCCGGCCGACACCGCGGCGCTGCGGGCGGCCGCGGGCGGCGGCGCGGCCTGCGCCCTCGACCTGATCGGCGGGGCCACCTCGACCGCGGCCACCCGGGCCGCCCTGGACGCTCTGGCCCAGGGCGGCCGCCTGGTGCTGATGGGCACCGCGACCGCGCCATTGGACATCGACTACACGGCCCTGATGCTGACCGGCCGCGAGGTCATCGGCCACTTCATGTACCCGCCGCAGGCCCCGGCCGAGATGCTGGCCCTGGCCGCCGCCGGCCTGCTCGACCTGGCCGCCTTGGAGGTGGCCGCCTACCCGCTGGCCGACCTGGACGCGGCCATGGACGCCGCCGCCCGGCCCGGCGCCCCGCTGGTGGTCGCCGTGCCGGACCCCGGGGTCCCGGATCCCGGGGTCCCGAGGGCCGGCGGCCCGGCGGCTACTGCGCGGTGAGGACGACCTTGATCTGCGCTCCGGACGCGGCCGCCTCGAACGCCGCGGCCGCCTCGTCCAGCGGATACTGTGCCGTGATCAGGTCCTCGGCCCGGATCTTCCCGCCGGTCAGCAGCGCGATCGACTCGGTGTAGTCCTGCGGCAGGTAGACCGCGCTGCCCTGCAGCCGGATCTGCCGGTCCTGCAGGTCGGGCAGGGGCACGGTGACCGGGCCGGCCGGCACCCCGACGACCACGATCGTGCCGCCCTTCAGCGCCAGCTGGAAGGCCTGGTCCATGGTGTCCTGGACGGCCACGCAGTCGAACACCACGTCGGCCTGCTCGCCGCCCAGCGCGGCCACGATCGCCCGGCCGGCCCCGGGCTCCCGCGGGTCGAACGCGGCGTCCGCGCTCAGCCGCAGGGCCTGCTCCCGCTTGCCCGCCGACCGGTTGGTCACCACGATCCGGCGGGCCCCGTGCTGCCGGGCCACGGCCAGGGTCAGCAGCCCGATCGTGCCCGCGCCCAGGATGACCACGGTCCGCCCGGTCAAGTCCGGCCCGGCCAGCCGCACCGCGTGCACCGGGGTGGACAGCGGCTCGGCCAGCGCCGCCTGCAGCGGGGTCATCCCGTCCGGCAGCGCGACCACGTTGCGCTCCGGCACCGTGAAGTACTCGGCCATGCCGCCGGCCGGCGTACCGCAGCCGTATACCGCCATCTGGCGGCACAGGTTGACCTGGCCCTGCCGGCAGCGGGTGCAGACCCCGCAGTACAGCACGGGGTTGACCACCACCGCCGTCCCGGCCGGGGTCGACGTCCCCGGGCCGCCCCCGGCCACCGTCCCGGTCACCTCGTGTCCCGGGTGATAGGGCAGCCCCACGAACGGATGCAACCCCTGCACCGCGTGCACGTCCGACCCGCAGATCCCGGCCACCCTCGTGGCCACCAGCAGTTCCCCCGCCCCCGGCACCGGCACCGCCGCCCGCTCCACCCGCACCGAAGCGTCCGCCCCCACCACCACCGCGCGCATGTCGTCAGCCACAGAATCATCCTCGCTGACCCGGCCGGCCCGGGCCGCACCCGGGGAGGCCGGACGGGCCGCCGTGGTATTCGGATTGACGTCAAGAGTGGTTGAGGTTCTACGCTGCCCAGAGTGAGTACGGACCAGGCGGCACGGGCCGCGCAGACGCCTCCCGAGCCTTCGGCCGGGGGGATCTGGGCTCCGGAACGCCGGCCCCTCACCGTCGGCCTGGTCCTGGCCGTCACCCTGGTCGCCTTCGAGGCCCTGGCCATCGCCACCGTGCTCCCGGTGGTCAGCCGGGACCTGGGCGACCTGCGCCTGTACGGCTGGGTGTTCTCGGCGTTCATGCTGTCCAGCCTGATCGGCATCGTGGTCGCGGGCACGCTGGCCGACCGGGTCCCGCTCGGGCGGCCGATGCTGGCCGGCCTGGGCCTGTTCGCGATCGGGCTGGTCATCGGGGGCACCGCGCCGACCATGGCCGTGCTGGTGGCCGGCCGGGCCGTGCAGGGCCTCGGGGCCGGGGTGGTACCCGCCGTGGCCTACGTGGCCATCTCCCGCGGCTACCCGGACCGCTGCCGGCCGCGCATGTTCGCCGTGCTGTCCACCGCCTGGGTCATCCCCGGCCTGATCGGCCCGGCCATCGCCGCCCTGGTCGCGGCGGCGGCCGGCTGGCGCTGGGTGTTCCTGGGCCTGCTGCCGCTGGTGGCCGTGGCCGGCCTGCTGGCCGTGGTGGCCCTGCGCCGCGTCCCGCGCCCGACCGCGACCAGCCGCCCGGTCCTGCCCTACCTGCCGGTGCTCGGCGTGGTGGCCGGGGCCGGGGTGGCGCTGGCTTCGATCAGCTCGGGACGGCTTCCTTTGCTGCTCGCCGGCACGGTGCTGGGCGGGGCGGTGCTGGTGCTGTCCCTGCGCCGGCTGGCCCCGCCCGGCACCCTGACCGCCAGGCCCGGGCTGCCCGCCACGATCCTCGGCCGGGGCCTGCTGACCTGTTCTTTCTTCGCCGGTGACGCCTACGTGCCGTACGCCATCACCGTCGTCCGGCACGCGCCCACCGGCCTGGGCGCGCTGGCCCTGACCGCCGCCACCATGACCTGGACCGCCGGGGCGTGGGTGCAGGCCCGCTGGATCACCCGGCTCGGCCCGCGCCGCCTGGTCCGGCTGGGCGAAATGCTGGTGTTCACCGGGCTGGTGCTGATGGCGGTCACCCTGCTGCCGTCGGTGCCGCCCGCGCTCGGCGTCGCGGCCTGGGCCATCGGCGGGTTCGGCATCGGCCAGGCCTACGCCCCGCTGTCGGTGACCACCCTGGACCGGGCCGCGCCCGGCCAGGAGGGCCGGGCCACCTCGGGCCTGCAGCTGTTCGACGTGCTCGGCCAGGCCATCGGCACCGGCGTGGCCGGGGCCATCGTGGCCGGGACGGCCGATGGTCTCGGTCACCGCGACGGCGTGGCCCTGGCCTTCGGCTTCGCCCTGGTCGTGAGCGTGATCTCGCTGCTGGCCGGGACCCGCCTGCCCAGCCGCCTGCTGGCCGGCCAGCCCGCTGACCCCGGACGCCCCGAACCCTGAGCCCCCGGCCGGCGCCGCCCGGGCCAGCCCCAGTCCCTGCCTTCGATAAAAAGGCGGACTCGGCCCTTCCAATAGTCAGTCCATCGGTATATAACGAAGACATGAGTACCCGTGCGATGCAGGAAGCGACGTTCCTGATCCTGACCGCCCTGGCCCACGGCAGCCAGCACGGCTACGGCATCATCAACGACGTCAGGCAGATCTCCGGCGGCCGGGTCGAGCTCCGGGCCGGCACCTTGTACACGGCCCTGGACCGGCTGCGGGCCGACGAGCTGATCGAGGTCGACCGCGAGGAGATCGTGGACAACCGGCTGCGCCGCTACTACCGGCTCAGCCTCGAAGGCGGCCAGCGCCTGGCCGCCGAGGCCGCCCGCATGCAGGCCAACGCGGCCGTGGCGCTGGGCCGCCTCAGCCCGGGCCGCCTCAACCCGGCAGGAGGGTTGATCACATGAACCGATCAGCGGACCTCGAGCGCCGGTACCGGCGCCTGCTGGCCTTCTACCCGCGCTCGTTCCGTAAGCAGAACTCCGAAGAGATCCTGGCCGTGCTGCTGGACTGCGCCCAGGACGGCCAGACCCGGCCCGGGCCCGGCGCCACCGCCGACCTGCTCAAGGGCGCGCTGGGGATGCGGCTACGGCCGCCGGGCACTCAGCCGCGCGCCCTGCTCCTGGCCGTCCGGCTCATGCTGGCCTGTGCGGTCCTGGAGTTCGCGGCTCTGCTCTACGTGACGGCCGGGACCTTTTTCATCCGGGACGAGTTCCGGCACGCCTTCCCGGCCGCGACCGCGGCCGACTGGCAGGCGCTGGCCACCCGGCTGACCGCCGACCGGGTCGTGGCCCCGATCCTCCTGGTGCTGTGGCTGTGGATGGCCTTGTTCAACGGCCGGGGCAACGACCTGGCCCGGTTCACCTACTTCGCCTTCGCCGCCCTCATGACCTTGCTGACCATCGTGTCCCTGGCCGATGGCCTGCTCCGGATCGCCCCGGTGGCCGCGGCTATCGACCTGGCCCAGTGCGCGGCCGCCCTGACCGCGCTGGTGCTGATCTTCACCCCGCAGGCCAGCCGCTTCTACCAGCGCCACGAGCCCAACCCGCTGTCCACCACCCACTGACCGTCGCCGGGTGCGGCCGGGCCCGTCCGCGGGGCGCCCGGCCGCATAATGGTGCCCGTGCCAACAACGGGGAAATACGACGTCGTGGTGGTGGGCGGGGGCATCGTCGGCCTGGCCACGGCCCACGCGCTGACCAGAACCGGACGCAGGGTCGCGGTGATCGAACGCGAGCCGCAGCTGGCCCGCCACCAGACCGGCCGTAACTCCAACGTCATCCACTCCGGCCTGTACTACGCGCCCGGCGGCCTCAAGGCCCGGCTGGCCCCGGCCGGCTGCGCCGAGACGGTGGCGTTCTGCCGCGAGCACGACCTGCCCCACCAGGTCTGCGGCAAGCTCGTGGTGGCCACCGAGGCCGAAGAACTGCCGCGGATGGCCGAGCTGGAACGCCGCGGCCACGCCAACGGGGTCGAAAACCACCGCCTGGACCCAGCCGGCCTGCGCGAGCACGAGCCCCACGTCCGCGCCATCGCCGCCCTGTGGGTGCCGTCCACCGGCATCTGCGACTACCGGGCGGTGGCCGAGAAGCTCGGCGAGCTGATCGTCAAGGCGGGCGGGGACCTTCACCTGGGCCGGACCGTGCACCGCGCCATCCGGCACGCCGGCGAGGTGGTGGTCGACACCGACCGGGGCGAGCTGCTGGCCAGCCAGGCCGTGGTCTGCGGCGGCCTGCACAGCGACGAGCTGGCCCTGGCCTCCGGCACCGACCCGGGGGTGCGGATCATCCCGTTCCGCGGCGAGTACTCCGGCCTGACCGGTCCCGCCGCCGGCCTGGTCCGGGGCCTGATCTACCCGGTGCCCGCCCCGGCCTTCCCGTTCCTGGGCGTGCACGCCACCCGCGGCGTGGACGGGCACGTGCACGCGGGCCCGAACGCGGTGCTGGCCCTGGCCCGCGAGGGCTACTCCTGGGGCACGGTCCGCCCCCGCGAGCTGGCCCGGTCGCTGGCCTACCCCGGCATGGTCAAGGTGGCCCGCCAGCACTGGCGGTACGGCCTGGGCGAGGTGCACCGCTCGCTGTCCAGGCGGGCCATGGTCCGGCAGATCCAGCGCATGCTGCCCGAGGTCCGGGCCCAGGACCTGGTCCCGGCCGGGGCCGGGGTCCGCGCCCAGGCCGTCCGGGCCGACGGCACCCTGCTGGATGACTTCCTGTTCGCCGGGCAGGGCCAGGGCCCGGGCGCGGTGCTGCACGTGCTCAACGCCCCGTCCCCGGCCGCCACCGCCGCCCTGCCCATCGGCCGCGAGATCCTCGAGCGCCTGACCGGCGAGAAGCTCGGCCCGCTCTGACCCAGGGCCGCTGTAGCGTGCGGCCATGGATCGTGAAACCGAACTGCTCAAGGGGTTCCTCGACGAGCAGCGCCAGCACGTCCTTGGCATCCTCGAAGGCCTGACCGAGGATCAGCTGCGCCGGCCGGTGCTGCCGTCCGGCTGGCACTGCCTGGGCATGGTCAAGCACCTGGCCCTGTCCGACGAGCACTACTGGTTCCGCTGCGTGATGAACGGGGAGTCGCAGGACTACTTCCCCCCGGGGCCCAACGCCGACTTTCAGGTCGGGCCCGACGAGACCGCCGGGGACATCTTCGCGCTGTACCGGGACGAGATCGCCCACGCCGACGTGATCATCACCGGGAACCCACTGGACCGGCCGCCCCCGCAGCCGGACCCGCGGTGGCAGGAGTGGGGGGTGAGCTTTCCCGACCTGCGCACCGTGATCCTCTGGGTGATCAAGGAGACGGCCACCCACGCCGGCCACCTGGACGCGGCCCGGGAACTGATCGACGGCCGCCAGTGGATCGTCCAGTAGCTTTCCCGAACCAGCCCCCGCCAGATCCGTAGTCCTGGGTATGAGACGCCGAACGGCCCAGCGGGCCGGCGGGCCGCTCGGCCTGGCCCTGGGTCTCGCGCTCGGGCTGACCACCCCGGCCCTGGCCGCGACCGGTCCGGGGCCCGCGCTGCCCGGCCCGGCCGGCGACTGCCCCGATGCCCGGGGCGTCATGGCCCCGAAGGCCACCCCCTGGGCCCAGCAGGCCCTCGGCTTCACCAGTGTGTGGGGGCTCACCCGGGGTGCCGGGGTCACCGTGGCCGTGGCCGACAGCGGTGTGGACACCAATCCGCAGTTCGGAACCAGATTTGTCGAAGGTCTGGATCTGGCTCCCGCCACGGTGGGCGTCCCGGCCGGCGCGGACTGTGTGGGCCACGGCACCTCGGTGGCCAGCATCATCGCCGCCGCCCCGGTCGCCGGGGTCTCCTTCGCTGGCGTCGCCCCCGCCGCCCGCGTCCTGTCCATCAAGATCACCAACTCCGACAGCTTCCCCGGCTCGCTGGCGGCCCAGGCCATCCGGGCCGCGGTCACCGCGGGCGCCCAGGTCATCAACCTGTCCCTGGCCACCACGGTCAGCACCCCGGCCCTGGCGGCCGCGGTGCGCCTGGCCGAGGCCAGCAACGTGGTCGTGGTCGCCGCGGCCGGCAACGACAGCTCCAGCCGCGGCTCCGGCCCGTTCTTCCCGGCCGCCTACCCCGGCGTCCTCTCCGTCGGCGCCGTCTCCCCCGGCGGCTCCCTGGCCGCCTTCTCCGACACCCGCACCCCGGTCAGCGTGACCGCCCCGGGGGTGGGTGTGACCGCGGCGTTCCCGGGCGTGTTCCCTCAGGCCTACAACCCGGCCAGCAACGGCACCAGCTTCGCCACCGCCTTCGTGTCCGGGGTGGTGGCCCTGGTCCGCTCGGCTCACCCCGGCCTGACCCAGTCCCAGGTGGTGGACCGCATCGAGGCCACGGCCGACGGCGGCTCCGGCCCCGGCACCGGCCACGGCCTGGTCAACCCGGTCCAGGCCGTCACCGCGGTCCTCCCGGCCGGCGGTTCGGGTGCTTCCTCGCCCGCCGCCCGGTCGCCGGGCCGGGTTCAGATCGACCGCGCGCCCCGCCCGGACCACGGCGCCGCCTCGATCGCGGTCCCGCTCGTGGCCGGTGCCGCCGGTGCGGCCGTGCTGGTCGTCGCGGCCGCGGTCATAGTCCCGGCCGGCCGCCGCCGCCACTGGCGCCCCGGGCCTTCCCGGCCCTGACCCGCCCGCTCGGCCCCGGCTGGGCAGGCCGTCCTAGGCGATGACCGGGAACTGGCCCGACGGGTGGTCGTCGGGGGCGGGGTCCCCGGCGTCGGGGGAGAGGGCGACCTGGATCAGGCGGGAGCCGTGGCGGCGGGTGACCAGGAAGCCCCGGCCGCAGGGTTGCGGCGTCGCCCGGACCCCGCCCAGGAGGGCGCCTTCGTCCTTGCTGCCCGACATGATCAGGCCCGGGGAGCCCATCTCGCGCAGGCGCTGGATCACGGGATCGAACATCGCCCGCCCCGCCCCGCCCGCCGACCGGGTCAGGATGACGTGGAGGCCGATGTCGCGGGCCTGGGGCAGGAACTCCGCCAGCGGCAGCATCGGGTTGGCGGGCCCGGCCACCAGGTCGTAGTCGTCGACGATGACGAACAGGTCCGAACCGTGCCACCAGGAGCGGGACCGGAGCTGCTCGGGGGTCAGGTCGGGCGGTGGCAGCCGGGAGCTCAATGCCCCGCGCACCTCGTCCAGGAGGGTGGTGGCGGCCACCGAGGAGGTGGCGTAGCCGATCTGGTGCGGGAGCTGGGCCGCGTCCAGCAACGCGCGCCGGTAGTCGAGGAAGATGATTTTGGCCTGGTCCGGGCTGAACCGGGCCGCGATGCCCGCGGTGACCAGGCGCAGCAGGTTGGACTTGCCGCACTCGGTGTCGCCCAGGACCAGGAAGTGCGGGTCGGCTCCGAAGTCCAGCAACACCGGGGCCAGCGCGTTCTCGTCGATGCCGAACGGCACCCGCGACCCGGTCGCGGCCGGGGCCGGGAGCCCGGCGGCCGGGAAGGCGTCGGGGAGCATCCGGACCGGCGGGGCGGTGCTGCCGGGCCAGGCCGCGGCCGCCTGAGCGACCAGCGCGCGGACGGCCTCGGGCAGGGCGGCCGCGGTCGTCCGGCCGTCCACCCGGGGCATGGCCGCCAGGAAGTGCAGGCCGTCCCGGGTCAGGCCGCGCCCGGGCGCGGCCGCGGGCACGTTCCGGGCCGGGGCCCGGCCGATCTCGGACTCGTAGGGGTCACCCAGGCGCAGCTCCAGCCGGGTCCCGAACAGGTCGCGGACGGCCGGGCGGAACTCCGACCACTTGTTGGTCGCGGCCACCAGGTGGATGCCGTAGCCCAGGCCCCGGGCGGCCAGCGCGGTGACCGCTGGTTCGAGTTCCTCGTAGTCCTGGCGCAGCGTGAGCCAGCCGTCCACCACCAGGAACACGTCGCCGAAGCCATCACCGGCGATGGCGCCGTCGGCCCGCAGCGCGCGGTAGGTGGCGATCGAGTCGATGCCGCGCTCGCTGAACTCGCGCTCCCGCTGTTCGAGCAGGGCCCGGACCTCGGCCACGGTGCGCCGGACCCGGTCGCCCGCCAGGCGGCTGGCCACCCCGCCCACGTGCGGCAGCCCGCCCAGCGTGCCCAGCGACCCGCCACCGAAGTCCAGCAGGTAGAACTGGGCCTGAGCCGGGGAGTGGGTCAGGGCCAGCGAGCCGATCAGCGACAGCAGCACGGTGGACTTGCCGCTGCGCGGGGCGCCCGCCACCGCGACGTGGCCCGCGCTGCCGGCCAGGTCCACCCACAGCGGCTCCCGGCGCTGCTCGAACGGCCGGTCCACGATCCCCAGCACGGCCTGCAGCGGCGGCCGCCCGGACTGGTCCAGCAACTGGTCCAGGGTGGGCGGCTCGTCCAGCGGCGGCAGCCAGATCCGGTGCGCCACCGGACCGGGCCCGCACAGCTGGCCGACCACCGCGTCCAGCAGCGTCTGGCCCGCCTCGCGTCCGGGCTCCCGCCCGCCAGGCACCTCCACCCCAGCAGTGGCAACAGCCCCATCAAACTCACCAGACTCACCAGCCTCAGCCGTCACTGGAGCCTCCTCGTACCGCGGCGCCACATAACCCGGCCCGAAGTGCGCGACCCGGGGCTTGATCCGCGGCCCGGGCCGGTCAGTGGGCTGGCCCGCCGGCCCGTCCGCGACCGGGCCCGAACTGTAGGCGGCCTTGAACCGGACCAGCTCGCTGGTGTCGGCCCGGAGGTAGGCGTGGCCCGGGCGCGACGGCAGCTCGTAGGCGTCCGGCACCCCGAGCACGATCCGGGACTCCGGGGCCGAGAACGTGCGCAGCCCGATCCGGTACGAGAGCTGGGTGTCCAGCCCGCGCAGCCGGCCCTCCTCCAGCCGCTGCGAGGCCAGCAGCAGATGCACCCCGAGCGACCGGCCGACCCGGCCGATCGTCACGAACAGATCGATCAGCTCGGGCTTGGCCGCCAGCAGCTCGGAGAACTCGTCCAGCACCACGAACAGGCTCGGCACCGGCGGCAGCTCGGCGCCTTGAGCCCGGGCCGCCGCGTAGTCCCGCAGCGAGGCGAAGTTACCGGCCGCGCGCAGCAGTTCCTGGCGGCGGACGACCTCACCCTGCAGCGCGTCCCGCATCCGGTCCACCAGCGGCAGCTCGTCGGCCAGGTTGGTGATCACCGCCGAGGTGTGCGGCAGCCGGTCCAGGCCGCCGAACGTCGCGCCGCCTTTGAAGTCGACCAGCACGAAGTTCAGGTCCTGCGCCGAGTGGGTGACGGCCAGGCCGAGCACCAGCGTCCGCAGCAGCTCGGACTTGCCGGATCCGGTGGCCCCGACGACCAGGCCGTGCGGGCCCATCCCGCCCTCGGCCGACTCCTTGAGGTCGAGCTCGACCGGCTGGCCGTCGGCGTCCACGCCGATCGGCACCCGCAGCCGGTCCCGCGGGGCCCGGGCCCGCCGCAGCCCGGCCACGTCCAGCTCGCGCGGGCTGGCCGCCCCCAGCAGGTCGGCCAGGGTGGTGCTGGCGGCCAGCGCGTCGCCGGCCGGCCCGTCCCCGCCGGCGGGCCGTCGCGGGGCCAGCTGCCGGGCCAGCGCCTCGGCCTCCGGCCGGGACAGCAGGTCCGGCGGCCCGATGCAGGCGCCGGCCGCCCCGTCCCGGTCCACCCGGTGCACCGCGTCCCAGGTGACCCGCAAGGTCAGCGTGCCCGGTCCGGCGGGCTCCCCGCCGTCCGCGGCCCCGAGGTCGATGACCACCACCCCGTCGATCCCGGCCAGCTCCACCCCGGGTTCCCGGGCCGCCCCGTCCGCCACCACCACGTGCAGCGGCAGCGACCCCGGCCCGGACCCGTCGCGGCCGGCCGCGGCCGGGAACCGGGGCCGGTCCCGCAGCCCCAGCATCGGGGCCAGTCCGCCCAGCGACGGGCTCATCAGCCGCACCGGCCCGGCCGCGTCCTGCTCGGTGGGGTGGGCGTTGTGCGGCAGCCACTTGACCCACTCCCAGCGACCGATCCGGTCGGCGGGCGCGCACACGCTGATGCGGACGTCAGCCGGGGAGTGGGACACCGCCAGCTGGGCGATCAGCGCGCGCACCAGCGCCGGGGCGGCGGCGCGGTCGCCGGCCAGCACGACCCGGGTCACCGAGCGCAGCGACACTTCGACCGGCAGCGCGGGCACCTGGCTCTGCGCCCGGATGAACCGGCGCAGCGCCCCCGCGCACAGCGGGTCCAGGTCCTCGACCGGCTTGCTGTCCGGGGGTACCAGCCGCACGGCCAGGGCCTGGGTGCCGGTCGCGAACCGGGCGCAGCCGAAGCCCTCGCCGCCCGGTCCCCGCTGCCACAGCTGACCGGCGCCCGCCGCCACCAGCGACGGCAGCGACCGCGGATCCGGCCCGCGGTACTCCAGGGCCCGCCGCTGCTGTTCGGCGGCGTGGCGGACCCGGCGCCGGAGCTGGCTCAGGTAGCGCAGGTAGTCGCGCCGCTGCCCGTTGATCTTGACCTTGCGGTCGCCGCGGCCCCGGACCAGCTGGCCAACCATCATCCCGGCCATGCCCACGGCCATGGCCCCGCTGCCGATGAACAGCACCGGGCTGGCGTGGCCGCCGGCGATGACCGCGATCATGCCGATGGTCATCGCGCCCATCGGCAGGTACATCAGGGCCTGCCCCATGCCGTCCGGCGTCACCTCGGGCAGCTCCGGCGGGGACTCCAGCTGGATCTCGCCCTGCGGCAGCTCCGGAACGGCGGCGCGGCCGGCCGCGCCGGCGTCTTCCCCGGCGGTCATCACCATGCCGGCCCCTTTCTCTTCTCCTAATGAACCGTTGGCGGGGACGGTTCCGTTCAATCCGGAAGACAACAAACGGGGAGTGAGCATGACCCGAGCTGTGGCCCCGGACCTGTGCCGGGTGACCGTGATCAGCCCGCATAAGCGGGTTGACCTGGCCCTTCCCGCGCACGTGCCGTTCGCCGACCTGTTCCCCGGCATCGCCCTGTACGCCGGCCTGGACCGGGCCGCGGTGGCCGAATCCCCGGAAGGCTGGGCCCTGCAGCGGCTGGGTGAGCCGCCGTTCGAACCACCGGCCACCCCGGCCCAGGCCGGGGTGGCCGACGGTGAGCTGCTGTACCTGCGGCCGTGGCTGAGGACGCTGGCCCCCGCGGTCTCGGACGACATCGCCGACGAGATCGCCGGGGTGCACGACGGGCCCGGCCGGTGGGGCCCGGCCGACGGCCGCCGGGTGGCCCTGGGTGCGGCCGCCGCCGCGCTGGCCGCCGGGGTGACGGTCCTGTTCCGGGCCGGCCCGCCGTGGACCGGGCCCGCGCTGGCCGCGGGCCTGCTGGCCGTGCTGCTGCTGGCCGCGGGCGCGGCTGCCTCCCGGGCCGCGGGCGACGCCGCCGCCGGGGTGGTGCTCGGCTACACGGCGCTGCCGTTCGCGTTCGCGGCCGGGGTGCTGGCCCCGCTGCGGGCCCAGCCGCTGAGCTCGGTCAGCCCGGTGGCCGTGCTGGCCGGGTTCGTGCTGCTGACCGTGGCCGCGCTGATCGCGGCCACCGTGGTCGCGCCCGGGCTGGCGGTGTTCGCCGGGGTCGCCGTGGCCGGCGGGTTCGGCGCCGTGGCCGCCGCGCTGGCCTGGCTGTGGCCCGGCCTGACCGCGGCGGGCGCGGCCGGGCTGGTGGTCGCCCCGGCCCTGGCCCTGACCCCGCTGATCCCGGCGGTGGCGTTCCGGCTGGCCCGGCTGCCGCTGCCGCCCGTCCCGGCCAGCGCCGACGACCTGCGCGACGACCAGCGCGACCACCTTGGGGCCGCGGCCGGCAGCTACCGGGACGGTGACACCCAGCCCATCGGCCTGCCGGACCGGGCCCGGTCCGCGGACCAGGTCGTGACCGGCGTGGTCTCCGGCCTGGGCCTGCTCGGCGGCGGGGCCGCGGTCGTGCTCGGGCTGAGCCACGCCGGCCTGGCCCCGGTGCTGACCGCCGCGCTGGCCTGCGCCCTGCTGCTGCGGGCCCGGGTCTTCCGGGGCCGGGCCCAGCGGCTGTGGCTGATGATCCCGGGCACCGGCGCCCTGATCTGGCTGGCGGTGACCCGGGCCGGGCCAGGGCTGCCGGCGGCCGCCCCGGTCCTGCTGGCCCTGGTGGCGGCGGCCGCGATCGTGGCCGGGACCGGCATCTGGCTTCCCGGCCACCGGCCGTCGCCGTTCTGGAGCCGGGCCGCCGACGTCACCGACACCGCGCTGATCATCAGCCTGGTCCCGCTCGCGCTCGGGGTGGCCGGGGTCTTCGGCCTCCTGCACGGCCTCGGCGGATAGGCGGGCGCCGTGCCGACCCACAAGGACCTGCTGCAGGCGCACCGGCTGATGACCCAGCGCTCGGCGCTGGCCCTGATCACCGGCGAGCCCGACTCGCCCCACCAGCCGCTGCGCCGGCTCAACACCGGCCTGGTCTCCAGCCTGCTGGTGGCCGCGATCGCCGCGGCCGTGTTCGCGGTGCTCGGCCTGATCGCGCCGGCCAGCGCGAGTAATTTGACCAAAGCGGGCACCCTGGTCATCGACTCCGGCACCGCCACCGCTTACGTCCCGTGCGACCACGGCAAACTGTGCCCGGCCCTGAACTACCCGTCGGCCCTGCTGGCCCTGGACTCGGACCAGGTCCGCCGGGTCGAAGCCAGCCCGGCCGCGCTCGGCCGCTACCCGGGCGGCCCCACCATCGGCGTGCCCGGCCTGCCCCAGGACCT
>DASXMW010000264.1:0-2889 GCA_036495425.1 Streptosporangiaceae bacterium
ATGCCGAAGTCCACGTGGTTCATGATGATCTGCAGGATGGTGGTGATGATCGTGGACCCGCCGGCCGCGCCGACGCTGAACACCGGCTGGCCGTCGCGGAACGCGATGACCGGGCCCATGCTGGACCGGGGCTGCTTGCCGCCGGCCGGGAGGTTCGGGTCGACAGGCCCGGCGGCGGGCGGGGCGAAGTCGAAGTCGGTCATCTCGTTATTGAGCAGGAACCCGTAGCCGGGCACGGTCTGGCCGCTGCCGCCGAAGAAGTTGATCGTGTTGGTGTAGGCGACGATGTTGCCCCACTTGTCGACGGCGACGATGTTGTTGGTGTGGCCGCCTTCCGGCGCGGGCTGTTGGGCGCTCTGGGCCGGGCAGTTGCCGAAGGGCGGGAACGGGTGGCCGGGGGCGGCCGGGGAGACCAGAGCCTGGTCGTGGATCAGGCAGCGCCGGGTGGCGGCGTAGGCCGGGCTGAGCAGGCCGGACACCGGGACGCTGACGTAACGCGGGTCGCCCACGTAGGCGTTGCGGTCGGCGTAGGACAGCCGGGAGGCCTCCAGGTAGTGGAACAGGGCGGTGGCCCGTGGTTCGGCGGACAGGTTGTACCCGCTCAGGATGTTCAGCACCTCGCCGACCGTGGTCCCGCTGCTGGACGGCGGGGCCATGCTGTAGATGTCCAGGCCGCGGTAGCGGACGTGGGTCGGCGCCTGGATCCGGGCCCGGTAGGCGCGCAGGTCGTTCATGGTCATGATGCCGGGCAGCGCGACCACGCTCTGCCCAGGGGTCAGCACCGGATGGTCGTCGGCCTGCACGATGGCCTGGCCGAGCGGCCCGTCGTACAGGTACGACGGGCCGTAGCGGGCCAGCAGCCGGTAGGTCTTGGCCAGGTCCGGGTTGCGGAGCAGGTAACCCACGGGCAGCGGGTTGCCAGACGCGGTCAGCAGCCAGTGGCTGGCCGGGTAGGCCTGCAGTTCGGGCAGGCCGGACTCGGTGAGCTGCTGGAAGTCGGCGTTGACCCGGAACCCGCGCTCGGCCACCCCGATGGCGGGCTGGAGATCCTTGGCCAGGCTCTGCCGGCCGTACCGGCTCACGGCCTGGGCCCAGGTGGCGACCATGGACGGGACGCCGGTGGCCAGCGGCTGATCCGAGGCGTAGTCGTAGCCGTACGGCTGGCCGGTCTGCGGGTCGATGAACATCGTGGTGGTGCACGCGGCCGGGCAGTTCTCGCGGCCGTCGATGGTCACGACCTGGTGGGTCTTGGCCAGGTAGATGACCATGAACCCGCCGCCGCCGGGGCCGGCCACGAACGGGATGGTCACGCCCAGCGTGCTGGCCGTGGCCACGGCGGCGTCGATGGCGTTGCCGCCGTGGGCGAGGACGTCGATGCCGGCCTGGGTGGCGCCGGTGTCCATCGAGGCCACCGCGCCGCCGCTGCCGACCGCGACCGGCTCCTGCACCGGGCTGCCTCGGCCCTGGCCGGCGGCCGCGCGCGCGCCGGACGGAAGGGCCAGGAGGACCACGGCCAGGGCGCAGACGGCGGAAACCACTGGGATGCGACGCATGAGCACCTCCGGCCGGTTGACCCCGAAATGGGCTGTCTGTTCCCATGCTCGGAAACGCCCGTATTTAAACATGATCGAACATGCCGGGCGGCTGGGGCGCTGAGGCTGGGACGGGGCGGCTGGGGCGCTGGCGCTGGGGCGGGTACTGGAGGTGAGCTGGGGTAAGGGCGGGCGAGCGTGGAGGGGGCCGGGGGCGGGCGCCACGCTTCGTTCGGGAAAAATGAACTTGATCTTTTAAAGGATGTCGGGGGGGAACTCCATCAGCTTGCGGGCCGCTTCGGTGAGGCTGCCCGACAGGGAGGGGTAGACGGCGAAGGTCTGGGCCAGCTGCTCGACGGTGAGGCGCTGCTCGACGGCCATGGACACGGCCAGGATGAGCTCGCTGGCGCGGGGGGCGACGATCACGCCGCCGAGGATCACGCCGGTGCCGGGGCTGGACAGCAGCTTGACGAAGCCGTCGATGACGCCGGCCATCTTGGCCCGCGGGTTGGTGGCCAGCGGGAGCTTGAGCACCCGGGCCGAGATCTCGCCCGCGGTGACCGCGCGCTGGGTCACGCCGACGGTGGCGATCTCGGGGTCGGTGAAGATGGTGGCGGCCACGTGGTCGAGGCGGAGCGGGTGGACCGCCTCGCCCAGCGCGTGCCACATCGCGATCCGGCCCTGCATGGCGGCGACCGAGGCCAGCATCTGCACGCCGGTGCAGTCCCCCGCCGCGTACACGCCCGGCACCGAGGTGCGCGACACGCGGTCGACCTGGATGAACCCGTGCGCGTCGACCTTGACCCCGGCCTGGTCGAGGCCGCAGCCTTCGGTCCGGGGGATCATGCCCACGGTGAGCAGGCAGTGGCTCCCGGTCACGGTGCGCCCGCCGTCCAGGGTCACGGTGACGCCGTCGCGTTCGCGGGCCACGTGCTCGGCGCGGGACCGGCTCAGCACGGTCATGCCGCCGCGGCGGAAGACATCCTCGATATGGCTGGCCGCGTCCTCGTCCTCGTGCGGCAGCACCCGGTCCCGGGAGGAGACCAGGGTGACCCGCGAGCCCAGGGCCTGGTAGCCGCTGGCGAACTCGGCGCCGGTCACGCCGGAGCCGATGACGATGAGGTCGCGCGGGAGTTCGGTCAGGTCGTAGAGCTGGCGCCAGGTCAAGATACGCTCGCCGTCGGGCGGCGCGCCGGGCAGCACCCGGGGCAGCGCGCCGGTGGCGATCAGGAGGGTCTCGGCCTTGATCTCGGCGTCCCCCGCTTTCACTAGGCCGGGTCCGACCAGCCGGCCCTGGGCCTTGATCACCTTGATGCCCTCGGCGGCCAGCCGCGCGGTGATGTCGGCGGACTGGGCC
>DASXMW010000265.1:0-7145 GCA_036495425.1 Streptosporangiaceae bacterium
CGAGGTGTCCGACCTGGCCGCCGACCTCCGCGCCGCCGACCCGGCCCGCTCCCCCCGCGACGTCCACGACACCATGCTCGCCCACGGCTCCCCGCCAGTCCGCCTGCTCAGGCCCCTGCTGATGGGCTAACGGGCGGGCTACGGCGAGCCGGCCTGACCGGCCCAGCGAGTCCCCGGGCCGGTGGTGCGGCGAGGTACCGCCCCGGGGTTGGGTTTCACTGGAGCAGGCCCGGACCGTGACGGCCGGGGCCGGCTGGGCGCCGGGGCCCGCGTGAGGCGGGCCCCCGGCTGAGCCAGCGCCGCCCGTGCCCGGCATGCTCAGCGCGGCCATGATCAACTTAAGCTAAGCGGCATTGAGGTCCAGCCGGGTCGTCCCCCGGACGGAACTGCCCTCAAAGTTTTTCCGTGATCGTCAATCCGGCGGGCGGTTTTGTCCGTAGTTGAGGGTAAGCAGAGCCGCCGTCCTCCAGGGGAATGATGATCTCAGCGCCGACGATCAGGGCCGCCCGCCCGCGCGGGCCGTGGCTCCAGGTGCGCCTGCACGACAGCGTGCCGCCCTACCTGCGGTCGCTGGTCTGGCAGGTGGAGCCGTTCCCGGCCGCGGTCCTGGACGGGCGCGGCCAGATCCTGGCCTGCAACCGGGGTTACGACGCCCTGTTCGGCCTGGCCGCGGTGCCGGAACCGAGCCGGAACGCGATCCTGCTCTTCTTCACCGACCCGCGGCTGCACCGGCAGCTGCCCGAGTGGCACCTGGACGCCCCCCGGGTGGTCAGCCAGTTCCGGGCGGCCATGGCCCGGCACGGCAACGACCCGGCCTGGGTTGACCTGCTGGAGCAGCTCCGCCACGGTTCGGCCGAGTTCGACCGGCTGTGGCGCGAACCCGACGTCTTCTACCCCGGCAGCGCCCCGCAGCGTTTCCTGCACCCGGTGGTCGGGACCCTGCGGCTGGCCTCGTACCACCTGTGGTCCGAGCCGCGGCCGGACGGCCTGGTCGTGACCGGCTACAGCCCCGCCGACGCCGCCACCGCCGCCAAGCTGCCGGACCTGCAGGCCCTGTCAGCCCGCTGACCCGTTGTCGAGCCGTCCGGCGGGGGGCGGCTCGGCCGGGTCAGTCTTGCTCCCCGGCTGAGCCGGCCTGGCTCGGGCCGGGCGGGAACGCGGTTCGGCTTAGTACGGTCGTCGTGTGGTCTCCGACTGCGGACCATCCGCCAGGCTGGGCGACCGGGTCCGGAAGCTGTGGCAGGACCTTGGCCAAGGCGCCGCGTTTGCTCCGGCGCCCCGGGTCACCGTGTCACCCCGATCACGGCTCTGCCCGCCGGGCTGGGCCGGCCTGGTGGTGATCAGCGAAACGGTCCTGATCACCGCGCCCGATCAGGCTTCGGCCGACCTCATCGAGCACGCCCTCAGCGGCGTGCCCGCCGTCTCGGTCACCAGCGCCGAGGTACTCGGCGGCCGCCTGCCCATCGCCGAGAGGCGCGGCCCGGCCACCCTGGCCTACCTGGACCCGGTGGAATTCCGCCCCGGGCCCGGCAATGCGATCACCACCCTGGACCCCGGCCATCCCGGTTTCCGGCGGTTCCTGCTGGCCGTCAGCCCCGGCGACCGTGAGGAAAGCGGCATGGAGGAGATCTCCTCGCCGGCCTTCACCGTCCAGGAGCGGGGCCAGGTCGTGGCGGCCGCGGGCTACCGGAACTGGCCTGGTGAGACGGCACACCTGAGCGTGCTGACCGCCCCGGCGGCCCGCGGTCGCGGTCTGGCCCGCGCCGCCGCGTCAGCAGCCGTGGCTCACGCGATCGAGAGCCAGAAGCTGCCGCAGTGGCGGGCCCGGCCCGAAGCCTCCCGGCGAGTCGCCCGGGCCCTGGGATTTCGCGAACTTGGCAGCCAGGTGAGCATCCGCCTCGGCTCCGCGGCCACTCCTCCGGCAGCCTGATTGACCTTCTGGGCGGCGGTCCCGGCGCTGACACCGCCGATGGCGCTCAGATCTGGCCGGGTTGTACCGTGCTCCGGGGCGGCTGGATCGCCGCCGGGCCGCAGCCGCGCGGCAGCGGCCGGGGATTGGGAGGTGTCCGGCCGGTGCCATCCTGACCCGGTACACCCGGCCACTGGTGAGGAGCGCCGATGACCCACAGCGAACAGCAGCGGCCGGAGATCGTCGTCGGACTGGTGGCGACCCCGCCGGATTACCCGGCCCGGGTGGCCGCGCAGCTCACCGCCGAGCTGGCCGACCGGCTCGCCGAGCGGGTGCACGCGGACGTGCGGTGGACCGTCCGAGAAGGCTGGGGTGAGGTGGCGCCACGCCGCGACGGCGGCGTTGAGGCGCTGCTCGACGATCTTGCCCGCCGACGCATCGACGACCGGTGGGACGTCGCGATCTGCCTGACGGACCTGCCGCTGCACACCGATCGGGTGCCGCTGGTCGCGCAGACCTCCGCCCGGCGCCAGGTCGCGCTGGTGTCCCTGCCCGCACTGGGACTGCGCCAGCTGCGAGCGGTCCGCGCGGCCGTTCCGGATCTGGTCGGCCGGCTACTCACCGACGCTTCCGACGAGCGGGTGCCGGCGGCCGGCTGGGCACCGGCCGAGCTGGCCAGCCGGGTGGCCGCCATCCGCCGGGTGGCCGGCGAGGGTGACGCCGGGGAACTGCGCTACGCCGCCTCGCGGCTGATCGGCCGGGTACGGCTGCTGATCGGGATGGTCCGGGCCAACCGCCCGGGGCGCGCCCTGCTGGGCCTGTCCAAGCTGCTGGTCGGCGCGTTCGGCACGGCCGCGATCGCGCTCACCACCAACACCATCTGGCAGATGGGCGATGCGCTCGGCGGACTCCGGCTCACCATCATCATGCTGCTCGCGCTGACCGCGCTGGTGACCTGGCTGATCGTCGCGCACAACCTGTGGGAGAAACCGGACCAGGAGACATCCGCCGAGCTGGCCCGGCTGTTCAACCTGGGTACGCTTCTCACCCTCACTCTGGCCACGGCAGTGTCCTACCTGGTGCTGTTCACCGGAACTCTGCTCGTCGGGGCGCTGCTGATCGACACATCCGTGCTGAAACAGACCCTGCAGCGGCCGGTCAATTTCACCGACTACCTGACGCTCGCCTGGATCATCAGCTCGCTGGCCACCGTCGGCGGCGCGATCGGCTCCGGGCTGGAGGACGAGGAAACGGTGCGGGCCGCCGCGTACGGCTACCATCCCGAACCCGCCGGCTGGCGGGACGAGCAAGACGCGTAACCCCAACCACGGGCCGGGAGGTTGGCTGGACGGGCCAGCGGGAATATCCAGGTTCGGGGCCTGCGGAGCCCGGGACCGGGAGGCGCGGATGGCTCTGATGTTCCTCAACGGGGACGGGATGCGCGGGGGGCGGGCGCATTACACGATCGAGGGCGTGCCGCTGGTGGGGGAACGGCGGACGGCGCCGAAGTACCGGTTCTACTCGGTGCGGGACGAGTTCCCGGCCCTGTACCCGGCGGCCGGCGGGGACGGCGGCGCCATTGTCGGGGAGGTGTACGACGTGCCGATGAAGGAGCTCCGCGACCTGCTCGACACCGAGCCACCCGAGCTGGAGCTGGGCGTGATCGAGCTGGACGACGAGGAGTTCTCGTTCGCCATGGTGCTGCGCGACACCGAACACGAGCATGGCGGCCACACCGACATCTCCGCCTACGGCGGGTGGCGGGCCTACAAGGCCAGCGCGCCCGAGGCCTGACGGCCCTGGACCCAGACCCCGGCCACGTCGGCCGGGGTGGCCAGGGCGAACACCCGGGCCAGGGCGTCGGACGGGCTGACCGCATGGGCCAGGTTGACCGCCAGCGGGGTGCCCGCGGCCGGGCGCAGCCACACCGCGTCGAAGTCCTTGCCGAGGCCGAAGTCGCCCACCTGCCCGTCCAGGCCCAGGGCCTGGGCGCCGGCCCGGGTGGCCAGGTAGAGCAGGTGCACCGGGGTCAGGCTCATCCCGTCCGGGCCGAGCAGCTGCTGGACGAAGTAGGCCTGCAACGCCTCCTTGGGCAGGAACAGGCCAACCCCCGCGCCCACGTCGGAGCCGAGGGCCACGTGCACGCCGTGGTCGATGTGGCGGCGCAGCGGGAACAGCCCGCTGCCCAGCGCGCAGTTGCTGGTCGCGCAGTGTGAGACCGAGGCGCCGTGCTCGGCCAGCATGGCCAGCTCGGCGTCATCGGGGTGGACGTTGTGGGCGAACACGCTCCGCTCGGTGACCAGGCCGTGCCGGCGGTAGGTGTCCAGGTAGTGCCGGGCGCCCGGGAACAAGCCGGCGACCTCGGCGATCTCGGCCAGGTTCTCGTTGATGTGCGACGTGAACCAGACGCCCTTGCCCAGCAGCTGGGCGCAGACGTCCAGCATCTCGTCGGACGCGGACAGCGAGAAGCGGGGGGTGACCGCGTAGCGCAGCCGGCCGTGGTCGTGCCAGCGGCTGATCAGCTCGGCGCTGCCGGTCAGCGCCTCCTCCGGCGTGTCGAGCAGGTCCGGGCGCAGGATCCGGTCGCTGACCACCAGGCCCGAGGTCAGGCTCAGGCCGCGCTGGCCGGCCGCGCTGAACAGCTCCTCCATGGCCCCCGGGAAGTGCGACCCGAACACCAGCGCGCTGGTGGTGCCCGAGCCGATCAGCCCGTCGAGGAACTCTCTGGCCACCGCGCGGGCGTAGGCCCGGTCGGCCAGCTTGGCCTCTTCCGGCAGCGCGCACCGCTCCAGCCAGTCCAGCAACGGCATGCCCAGCCCGCCGATGGCCCGGATCTGCGGGTAGTGCACGTGGGTGTCGACGAACCCGGGCAGCAGCAGGCCGCCGTCCAGCCGGGTCACCGGCTCATCGCGATACGCCGCTCGCACCGACGCCAGCGAGCCGCGGGCGCGGATGATCCCGTCCCGGACCAGCAGCGCCCCCTCGTCGTCGGCGGTCAGGGCCTGGCCGGGGTCGCCCGCGAACGGGTCGCCGGGGACGTCGATGATCGTGCCCGCGTAGATCGTCATGACGAGACCTGCTCGCGGGCGGCGAGGGCCAGGCTGGGCAGCAGGGCCGCCGCCACCGCCACCGCGATCACGGCCGGCTCCTTGCCGGTGATGCCGGGCAGCCCGATCGGGCAGGTGATCCGTCCGATCACGTCCGGCTGGTGGCCCTGGCCGGCCAGCTGGGCCCGGAAGCGGGTCCACTTGGCGCTGGAGCCGATCAGCCCGACGCTGCCCAGCGGCTGCGGCAGCCGCAGCGCGGCGTCGCACAGGGCGAAGTCCTCGGCGTGGTCGTGGGTCATGATCAGCACGTGCGCGCCCGGCGGCAGCTGCTCGAGCACCTGCTCGCCCAGGAGCGTGTGGTGGACGTGCACGTCGGCCCGGCCGTCGATGACGTCGGCGAGCCGGACCCGGTCCAGCTGCTCGGCCCGGGAGTCGGCCAGCCGGAGCTGGATCGGCAGCCGGGACAGGATGCGGGCCAGCTCGTAGCCGACGTGCCCCAGGCCGAACAGCGCGACCACCGGCCGGGCCGGCAGCGGCTCCAGCAGCAGGCGGACCACGCCGCCGCAGCACTGACGGCCGTGCTCGTTGCGGCTGTGCGGGCTGAGCCGGGTCTGGAGGAACTCCGGCCGGGTGGCTCCGGTCCCGATCATCTCCCGGGCCCGGGCCACGGCCGACGCCTCCAGGTTGCCGCCGCCCACGCTGCCCCAGGCCTCGTCGCGGCCGACCACCATCTTGGCCCCGGCCTCGCGGGGCGTGTGGCCGCGCACCTCGGCCACGGTGATCAGCACGCCGGGGTCGCCGTCGTGCCGCAGCTGCTGCACGGCCTCCAGCCAGTCCACGTCACACCCCGGCGTACTCGGTCGGCGGGGCGGACGGGCTGGTGTCCGCGGCCCCGACCGCCCGGGCCGCGGCCCGGGCCGCCTCCACCGCCCAGTAGACCGCTTCCGGAGTGGACGGGCAGGCCAGCTCGACCGCGTAGCCGGGTGGGCCGAACGCGGCGGCGGCCTGGCGCAGCGCCTCGCGCACGCTGAACGCCTCCATCAGCGGCGGCTCCCCCACCGCCTTGGACCCGTAGACCACGCCGGACTCGGTGGCCCGCTCGAACAGGTGCACGTTGAACTCGGCGGGCATTTCCGAGAAGCTCGGGATCTTGTAGGTGCTGGCGGCCTGGGTGGCCAGCCGGCCCCGGTTCGGGCCGTCGGTCTCGTCCCAGCGCAGCTCCTCCAGGGTCAGCCAGCCGACACCCTGGATGAAGCCGCCTTCGATCTGGCCCAGGTCGATCAGCGGGGACAGGCTGTCCCCCACGTCGTGCACGATGTCGGCCCGGCGCACCCGGTAGGCGCCGGTGAATCCGTCCACCTCGACCTCGGCCGCGGCCGCTCCGTAGGCGAAGTACTTGAACGGCTCGCCCTGCATCCGCCCGGAGTCCCAGTGCAGACCTTCGGTCCGGTAAAAACCCGCCGCCCACAGCTGGACGCGCTGGAAGTAGGCGTCGTGGACCAGGTCGGCCCAGGCCAGCTGCTTGTCGTGGAAGCCCAGCCCGGTGACCACGCCCTCGACGAAGCGCACGTCGGCGGCGTTCACCCCGAGCTGGCCCGCGGCCACCACGGCCAGCCGCTCGCGGATCTGGTCGCAGGCGTCCTTGACCGCGCCGCCGTTGATGTCGGACCCGGAACTGGCCGCGGTGGCCGAGGTGTTGGGGACCTTGTCGGTGCGGGTCGGGGCCAGCCGGACCAGGCTCATCGGCACGCCCAGCGCGGTCGCGGCGACCTGGATCATCTTGGTGTGCAGGCCCTGGCCCATCTCGGTGCCGCCGTGGTTGATCAGCACCGAGCCGTCCTTGTAGACGTGCACCAGCGCGCCGCCCTGGTTGAAGGCGGTCAGGTTGAACGAGATGCCGAACTTGACCGGCGTGATCGCCAGGCCGCGCTTGGCGTGCGGCGACGCGGCGTTGAACGCGGCGATCTCCCGCTGCCGCGCCGCGACGTCGCCGATGGTCAGGACGCCGTCCAACACGGCGGCGATCCGCTCGGCGTCCTTCACCGGCTGGCCGTAGGGGGTCGCCTGGCCGGGGACGTAGAAGTTGCGACGGCGCAGCTCCGCCGGGTCCAGGCCGAGCAGCGGGGCGCAGCGGCCCAGCACGTCCTCGAGCACGAGCATGCCCTGGGGGCCGCCGAAGCCGCGGAACG
>DASXMW010000266.1:0-19291 GCA_036495425.1 Streptosporangiaceae bacterium
GCCGACACCTTCGAGTTGACGATGAGGATGTAGGGGTCCTCCAGGACCGCTTCCATGCGCTCAGGGTCGGTAACGAAGTAGTGCGAGATGTAGCCCTTGTCGAAGCGCATGCCCTCGGTGAGCTCAAGCTCGAGGCCGAAGGTGTTGCTCTCCTCGACGGTGATGACGCCTTCCTTGCCGACCTTGTCCATCGCCTCGGCGATCATCTCGCCGATCGCGGTGTCCGCGGCGGAGATGGAGGCGGTCGAAGCGATCTGCTCCTTGGTCTCCACGTCCTTGGCGAGCTTGGACAGTTCCTCGCTCACCCGCTCCACGGCCGCCTCGATGCCGCGCTTGAGCGACATCGGGTTGGCGCCGGCGGCGACATTGCGCAGGCCCTCGCGAACGAGCGCCTGAGCGAGCACGGTGGCGGTGGTGGTGCCGTCACCGGCGACGTCATCGGTCTTCTTGGCGACTTCCTTGACAAGCTCGGCGCCGATCTTCTCCCACGGGTCCTCGAGCTCGATCTCATTGGCGATGGACACGCCATCGTTGGTGATCGTGGGGGCGCCCCACTTCTTCTCGAGTACCACGTTGCGGCCCTTGGGGCCTAGGGTTACCTTCACGGCGTCGGCGAGCTGGTTCATGCCGCGCTCGAGGCCGCGCCGGGCGTCCTCGTCAAACGCGATCATCTTCGCTGCCATAAGGTCCAGTCCTCCGTGGCTTGCTTGCGGATCGAGCCGACGCCCGCGACGGACGGCCAGGCCGCGGACAGTCATTTCCTGCCGCGAGCACAGGCCTCATCGCCCGATCCCGCCTATCGCTTTGTCACTCTCAGGGGGAGAGTGCCAACGCCATGTTTAGCACTCTCACCCCGAGAGTGCAAACGGCTGGGCAGGCGGCACCCGGCGGCCACGGCAAGCGGCCGCCGACGGCCGCAAGATGCGGCCACGGAAACGCGAACCGGCCCGGCTCCCTGCGGGGAACCGAGCCGGCTGCGACCTCAGAGCCTCAGATCACACGGACAGCGTCAGCCTGCTGCCCTCGGTCGCTCTGCGTAATCTCAAACTCCACTCGCTGGCCCTCTTCAAGCGACCGGTATCCGTCCGCCTGAATTGCCGAGAAGTGGACAAACACGTCTTTGCCCTGGTCTACGGCGATGAAGCCGTAGCCCTTCTCCGCGTTGAACCACTTGACGGTGCCCTGAGCCATCTTCACACAACTCCCTAACTGTGCTCGGGCCGCGAGCTCCGCCCTTGCAACGCGGAACCCGTTCGATCGCTGTAGCCCGGCCCACGTCAAGGAGCGGGTCCGACCGATGGCGACCAAACAAGACCTTACCTCGTGCGCGAACCGGACGTGGCTGATCTCCGGTGATAAGCGCGGACAGGCAGCGACCAATCGGTTACCCGGGTGGGACACGGGTGGGCTCAGCCGCCGGCCACGGCCGGAATGACCGAAACCTGCGCTCCGGAGGGGACCAGGGTGTCCAGGCCCTGCGCGAACCGGACGTCCTCTTCCCCCACGTAGACGTTGACGAAGCGGCGCAGCTTGCCGCCGTCGTCCACGATCCGGCCCGCGATGCCCGGGTAGGCGGAGTCCAGCCCGGCGATCACCTCACGGAGCGTGCCGTGCTCCGCGTTCACCTCGGCCGCGCCGCCCGTATAGGACCGCAAGATGGTCGGAATCCGTACTGAAACGCTCATCTGTTTTCTCCCGCTCGGTCTCGGGCCGCTTCAACACGGCGCCCCCGCTGGCTCACTCGACGCCCGCCTCTCGGAAGGACTGCAGCGTGGGCCGGACGACCGGCAGCTCGGGCAGAGAGCCCGCCACCGCGTCCAGCGTCTTCAGGCCGTCGCCGGAATTGATGATCACTGTTTCCGCGGCCGGGTCGAGCTGCCCGGAGGCGAGCAGCTTGCGCAGCACGCCCACGGTGACCCCGCCCGCGGTCTCCGCGAAGATACCCTCGGTGGCGGCCAGCAGCTTGATCGAGTCGACGATCTCCTCGTCGCTCACGTCAGCCACCGAGCCCCCGGTGCGGCGCACCGCGTCCAGCACGTACGGGCCGTCGGCCGGGTTGCCGATGGCCAGCGACTTGGCGATGGTGGACGGGCGGACCGGCTGCACCACGTCCTGGCCGGCCGCGAACGCGGCCGACACCGGCGAGCAGCCGGTGGCCTGGGCCCCGTACACCCGCCAGCGGGTGTCCTCGACCAGCCCCAGGCCGGCCAGTTCCCGGAACCCCTTGTCCACCTTGGTCAGCTGAGCACCGGAGGCGATCGGCACCACGACCTGCTCGGGCAGCCGCCAGCCGAGCTGCTCGGCGATCTCGAAGCCCAGGGTCTTGGAACCCTCCGCGTAGTAGGGCCGGACGTTGACGTTGACGAACGCCCAGTCCTCGTGCTCGCCCGCCAGCTCGGACGCGAGCCGGTTGACGTCGTCGTAGTTGCCGTCGACCAGGACGAACGTGCCGCCGTACACGGCGGTGGTGAGGATCTTCTGCTGCTCCAGGTCGGATGGGACCAGCACCACCGAGCGGATCCCGGCCCGGGCCGCCGCCGCGGCCACCGCGTTGGCCAGGTTGCCGGTGGACGGGCAGGCCAGGACCTTGAACCCCATCTCCAGTGAGGCGGCCAGCGCCACCGCCACCACCCGGTCCTTGAACGAGTGGGTCGGGTTGTCCCGGTCGTCCTTGATCCACAGCCGGCGCATGCCCAGGGCGTGGGCCAGGTTGTCGGCCCGGATCAGCCGGGTGTAACCGGGGTCGAGCGTGGGCCGGCTGGCGATGTCCGACGGCACCGGCAGCAACTTGGCGTAGCGCCACATGTTGCGCGGGCCGCTCTCGATGTCGGCCCGGGTCAGGGCGGGGAAGTCGTAGGCCACCTCGAGCGGGCCGAAACAGTCCTCGCAGGCGTAGAAGGGTCCGAGGTCGCGGGTCAGCCCGCATTCCCGGCAGGACAGGTGAGTGGCGTAACCGAAGCGGGACACCGGTGAACCGGTTCCGGCCGGGCTGTTTTGCTCTGTGGCATGTGTGCTCACGTGCGAGGCCTTTCCTCCTCATCTTTCCTGGGTCACCTTGACCGCAGGCCGGAGTTGGCACCTCTCACGATGTGACCTCGCGTCATCCTCGCGGGCACAGCATCATCGTGACGGTTGCCGGGGCTTCACCGGGCCGATCCCTCCACCCCTCTAGATGAGCTATTCAGTTGTGCCGCGAGCCGCCGATGCGGTCCCGCAACCGGGCTGTTCCTGACGGATACGTGCCTTACCTGAACTTTAACCGATCATGCCTAATGCCGGAACAGCGGCCAGTGTCTCCCGCTCGCTCCGGCCCGCCGCGGCCCTCGGCTCGCTCAGCCCGCGGCCGGCGGTCGGCAACCGGCCCGTAAACTTCCTCGGCTAGCCTGCCGGGATATGGGTCACGACAGCAGCCTGAGCGAGCGGGCCGGTGCCGGGGAAGCCGCGGACGGCGGAGACGGAGAGCCTCCCGCTGACGACGAGGCCGCCGGGGACGACATCCCCGGCCACCATGCCCCGGCCCGGTTGCTGGTCGCGTCGAACCGCGGCCCGCTGTCGTTCACCATCGCGCCCGACGGCAGCCTGTCCGCGCGCCGGGGCGGTGGTGGCCTGGTCTCCGGCCTCATGGCCGGCCTGTCGTCGCTGGCCGAGCAGTCCGACGTGGTCTGGATCTGCGCCGCGCTCAGCGACGCCGACCGGGAGGCGGCGCGCCAGGATCCGGACGGACTCCGGTTCGGGATCGACAGCGGCCGCCCGTCCGGCGGACGGACCGCGGTCCGGGCCCTCGACATCCCCGCCGGCACCTTTCAGGGCGCCTACAACGCCGTGGCCAACGCCACCTTGTGGTTCGTCCAGCACCTGCTGTTCGACACCCCGGTGCAGCCCCGTTTCGGGCCGGGCTTCCGCCGGGACTGGCAGTCGTACGTGGCCTACAACGAGGCCTTCGCCCAGGCGCTGGCGCTGGGGATGACGGCCGGGGAGCCGGCCCGGGTCCTGGTCCAGGACTACCACCTGGCCCTGGTCCCGCGGCTGCTGCGGGAGCGGGTGCCCGGGGCCCGCATCGCCCACTTCTCGCACACGCCGTGGGCGCCGGTCGACTACTACCGGATCCTGCCCGACGAGCACGGCCGCGCGATCCTGGAGGGCATGCTGGGCGCCGATCACGCTGGGTTCCTCAGCCAGCGGTGGGCCAGCGCGTTCCTGGACTGCTGCGAGGCCCTGCTCGGGGCGCAGGTGGACCGGGGCGCCCAGCGGGTCGTCCACCGCGGGCACGTCACCAGCGTGGGCGTGCACCCGCTGGGCGTGGACGCGGGCGCCCTGCGCGAGCGGGCCCGGGCCGCCGACGTGCAGGCGCACGTGGACGCGCTGCGGGAGCTGGCGGGCTCCCGTCAGCTCATCGTGCGCATCGACCGGACCGAGCTGTCCAAGAACATCCTGCGCGGCCTGGCCGCCTACCGGGAACTGCTGGCCACCCGGCCGGAATGGCACGGCCGGGTGGTGCACGTGGCCTTCGCCTACCCGTCCCGCAGCAGCGTGCCCGGGTACCGCGAGTACACCGAGCAGGTCGAGCGGCTGGCGGCCGAGATCAACGCCGAGTTCGCCACCCCGGACTGGCAGCCGCTGCTGCTCGAGGTCAAGGACGACTACCCGCGCTCCCTGGCCGCCTGCCGGGTGGCCGACGTGCTGGTGGTCAACCCGATCCGGGACGGCATGAACCTGGTCGCCGAGGAGGGCCCGGTGCTGTCCGACCACGGCTGTGCGCTGGTGCTGTCCCGGGAAGCCGGTGCGGCCTCGCTGCTGGGCCCGGACGCGCTGCTGGTCAACCCCTACGACCTCAGTGCCACGGCCAGCGCCATGCACGAGGCCCTGACCATGCCCGCGGCCGAACGCCGCCGCCGTTCCACCGCCCTGGCCGCCGCCGCGACCGCCCACGCACCCGACGTCTGGCTGAACGCCCAGTTGGAAGCGCTCGGCTAGGAGCCGAGCCGGTCCGCCAGGGCGTCCAGCATTTCGGCGACGCCGTCGGGACCGTCCACCGCGAAGTCACCTTCGTCTTTGGGGAGCTCGGACTCGGGGGCGGCGCTGACGATGGTGGCCCCCGGGGTGCCCTGGTCGCGGAGGGTGCGGACGGCGGCGAACGCGGCCAGATCACCCAGGTCGTCGCCGAAGAACAGCACCGATCGGGCCTGGCGCTGCCGGATCAGGCCGGTCAGGGCGACCCCCTTGTCCATGCCGGGCGCGCGCAGCTCGATGACCCGCCGCCCTGGCTCCAGGGCCAGCCCGGTCCGCCCGGCCAGCACCTCCAGCGGCTCGCGCAGCCCGGCCAGGGCCGCGTCCGGGTCGGCGGCCCGCCGGGTGTGCACGGCCAGCGCGTGTCCCTTGTCCTCCACCCAGACTCCGTCCGGGGCACCGGCCGCGGCCAGCACGGCGGGCAGTTCCTGCCGGGCCGCGCTGACCCCGGGCGGTGACGGCGGCGAGGTGACCTGCCCGTCCTGCCAGCGCTCCCAGCCGTAGTGACCGAGCACGATGATGCCCGGCACGCTGGTCAGGCCGCCGAGCTGGACCGCCTGGGCCACCGGCCGGCCCGTGATCACGGCCAGCGTGCCCACCCGGCCCGACAGCCGGCGCAGCGCCGCGATCGCGCCCGGGTGAGCATGGGCGGCCCCGGGATCGGCCACGATCGGCGACAGCGTGCCGTCGAAGTCGGAGGCGATCAGGGCGTCACCGGGCGCGGCCAGCACCGCCGCCAGGGCCGCCTGTCCTTCCGGGGTGGCAGCCCGGGGCAGCCCGGTCTCCACCGGATCATCAGTCATGGAACGCTGCTTCCCTACTCGGGCCGGGGCGAGCGCATCCGCTGCCGCCGCGCGCGCTGCCGCCGCAGCCGCTTGATCAGCACCGGGTCGAATCGCAACGCCTCTTGTGTGTCGATCAGCTCGTTCAGGATCTGGTAGTACCGGGTGGGCGCGAGGTTCAGTGCGTCGTGGATGGCCTGCTCCTTCAGGCCGGGATGCCGCCACGACCGTGCTTCGAAGGCCAGGATCTGGGCGTCCCGTTCGGACAGCTCGGCCATATCGCCCTCCTCCCGGACACGCTCATCGTAGGCGGGCCGTGCGGCCCGGAAAAATCCCGCCCGGGATCGCTTCTGTACCGGCGGCCCGGCGCCACGTACGCTCACGGTTCGTGGCCCCATTTCGCTGTCTGACCTTCCTGACCGACTACGGGCTGGAGGACGGGTTCACCGCCGCCTGCCACGGAGTCGCCGCCCAGCTCGCCCCCGAGCTGCGGGTGGTGGACATCACCCACCTCGTGCCCAGCGGGGACGTGCGGCGCGGGGCGGCGGTGCTGGCCCAGACCATTCCGTACTTCCCGCCTGCCGTGCACGTCGCCGTGGTCGACCCGGGGGTGGGCACCGACCGGCGAGGCATCGCCGTGGCCGCGGGCGACGCCATCCTGGTCGGCCCGGACAACGGCCTGCTGTCCTGGGCCGCGTCGGTGGCGGGGGGCCCGCGGATGGCGGTCAGCCTGACCAACAAGGGAATGTGGCTGAACGCGGCGGCCTCCCCCACGTTCCACGGGCGCGACATCTTCATGCCGGTCGCCGCCCGGCTCGCGGCCGGCGCCGGCCTGGCCGCGGCCGGGACCGAGATCGAGATCGACGACCTGGTGACCCTGCCCCCGCCGACCAGCCGGGTGCTCGATGGCACCGCCGAGGGCGAGGTGCTCACCGTGGACACGTTCGGCAACGTGCAGCTGTCCATCTCGGCCGCGGACGCGGAGAGCATCGGTATCCAGTACGGGCGGAGCGTGGTGATCCGCTGCGGCCGGCGTCAGCTGACCCTGCCGTACCGGGAGACGTTCGCCTCGGTGCCCCCGGGTGAGCTGGTCGCCCTGGCCGACGGATCCGGCATGGTCTCGATCGCGGTCAACTCGGGCGACGCGGCGCAGCGGCTCGGTCTGCCACCCGGCGCCCACGTTTCGCTGAGCCCGGCGCCCTGACCGGCCGCGGGGGCCCCGGGGCCGCCGCACCGAAGTGATCTTGTGATCCTGGGTTGGCAGGAACAATTCCCCGGGCCCGCAATCGCATGGCACGATGGTGGTGCGGCGAGGAAACCGTTCGGACGGGGCGGGATCACGGGCGTCGGCCTGACCGGCTGACCCGGCATCCTGGGCACGGCCACACGCCGCGCGTTGCCCCGTCCAGAGGAGACCTGACCGCCGTGTCACCTCGATTTCCGAGCGGCGTGCTGCTGGCCGTGACCGTGGCGGCGACAGCCGCCGGCCTGGTCATGGCCGCGGGCCCGGCCACGGCCGGGCCGAGGACCGCCGTGGCCCCCGTGGCCCCGGTGGCCGCGGCCGCGGCCGGGGGCGGTCAGACCGGCACCGCGGCGGGCGACAAGATCCGGCGGGCCGAATGGTGGCTGAGCCGCCTGCACGTCACCCAGGCCTGGCAGTCCTCCCGCGGGGCCGGGGTCACCATCGCCCTGCTGAGCACCGGGGTGATCACGTCCCACCCCGACCTGACCGGCTCGGTCAGCACCGGCCCCGACTTCACCGGCGCCACCGAGACCCCGGCCAGCAGCACCTGGGGCATCGAGGGCACCTCGGCCGCCAGCATCATCGCGGGCCACGGCGACAACACCGGCGACGCCTCGGGTCTCATCGGCATCGCCCCCCAGGCCAGGATCCTGTCCATCCGGGTGGCCTTCGACGCGGCCGACATGCTGAACGCCAGCGGCAGCGCGGTCGGGCGCCTGCCCAGCGCCATCGCCACCGGTATCCGCTACGCCGCGGACCAAGGGGCCAAGGTCATCGACCTGCCCCTCGACCCGGCCACGCTGGCCTCGGACGGCGCGGCCACCGGCGGCCTCGCGGCCGCGGCCCACGGCAGCGCGGCGGAACGGGCCGCGATCAGCTACGCGCTCGGCAAGGGCGCGGTCCTCATCGCCCCGGCCGGCGACAACGGGGCGGACGGCAACACGTCCAGCTTCCCGGCGTCCTACCCCGGTGTCATCGCCGTGGGCGCGGTCGACCGGCACGGCGGCCGGGCCGGCTTCTCCACCCGGCAGTCCTACGTGGCCATGACCGCCCCGGGCGTGGACATCACCACGGCCAGCCGCCCGTCCGGGTACCGGAACATGAGCACCACCGACGCGGCCAGCGCCATGACCGCGGGGGTCGCGGCGCTGATCCGGGCCCGCTACCCCGGCCTGAGCAACACGAAGGTCCGGCAGGCCCTGCTCAAGGGCAGCGCGGCGCCGCCCGCGGCCGGCACCACCGGCGACGGCGCCGGCAGCCTGGACGCGCTCCGGGCCGTGCAGGCCGCGGCGGCGATCGCCATCCCCAGGCCGGCTGCCCGGCCCAGCACCCCGGCCGCCACCGCCCCGGCCACGGTCCGGCCGCTGACCGCCCAGGCCAAGCCGGGCCCGGTGGGCATGGCCCGGTCGGCCCTGCGCGACGCGGCCTGCGCGGCCGGAGGCCTGATCGTGCTGCTGCTGGGTGTGCTGCTGGGCCTGCGGCTGTGGCGCCGCCGGGCCGAGCACGAGACCGGGCCGGCCCCCGAGCCACGCACCCTGCTGAACGCCCCGCCCGGGCCGCCGTCCGGCCCTCAGCCCATCCAGGACACCGGCGCCCGGCACGCCCGGGCCATGGCGGCCGAGGCGGCCTTCGCGCCGACCTGGACCCCGGCGCCCCGGCCCGCGCCGGGGGAGGTGCCCGACTCGGTGTCACCACGCTTCGCGCCGCCCGGCATGACGCCGGACGACCTGGACGAGGCCGGCGATCTGGACGAGGCCGGCGATGACGCGGCCGCCGTGGCGCCCCCGGCCGCCCCCGGCCGGACCAGGAACCGGGGCCGGGCCGGGCATTCCGGCGCGGGCACCCGGACGGGCGGGCACGGCCTGCGGATGCGGGCCGCCCCGGCCGCCCGGCCCGCGCCCGACGACCAGGGCAGCACGCCCGGCGGCCCACCCTGGGCGCCGGCTCCCGCCCCCGCTTCCGCCGGCGATGTGCTGCCCGAGTACCTGGCGGTCAAGGGCCCGTTCGGCCCGCCCGCGGGCCCCGCCCCGGCCGCGCTGCCCCGGCGGGACCCGGGGCCGTTCGGCGCCGAGCCGCCGGCCCGTATCCCGGCCCTGCCGCCGTCAAGTCCACCCGGACCGCCGGCTCCCCCGGCCGCGCCGCTGGCCTCTGACGGCTCAGGCTTCGCCGGTTCGGCCTTTGGTGTCGCGGCCTTCGACGACGAGCCGGACCCCGCCACCGGCGCGCCCTCACCGCCGATCTCCCGCCTGGACCGGCTGCGGCTACCCGACTCCGGCCCCATCGCCCAGCCCACCCCGCCCCCGCCGTACGCACCACCCAGCCCGGCCCCGGCCGCGCCGTACCCCCCACCGGCACCGCCCTCGCCGCCTCCGTCGCCCGCGCCGTGGCGGATCCCGGGCAGTAGCGGCCGCTTCCCCGGTGCCGGGGAAGAGCAGCCGGCGATCACGCCGCCGGCCGAGTGGCCGCCGGAGGCGTTCCCGGGCCGGGGCGGGCGGCTCAGCCATCCCGGTGAGTTCCTGCCGCCCTACGCCGGGCGGCCCTCCCCGGCCGACGAACCCGAGCCAGGCCCCGCGCCCGAGGGCCCGCAGCCACCGCGCGGCCGGGGCACCAGTCAGCCGCGCCCGGGCGACTCACCGTCGGGCCCGCTGTACATCTGGAACCCGGCCGCGCTGGCCGAGCCGTTCCCGCCCGATCCGGAACCCGGCCCGGAGCCCGGCTACGAAGGCGACGACGACCCCGGCTCACACCCCCGGCACTGACCCGGACCCGAAGGCCGGGCCCCGCAACCGGAACCCGGTCAGGACGGCAGGACGGCCGCCTCGGCAGCCAGCTGCTCCTTGCGGACGGACGCGTACATGTTCACGTACTCCTGCCCGGACAGCTCGTGGATGGCCCGGACCACCTCGTCGGCGATGGCCCGCCGTGCCTGGCCCGGAGCCTCGGGGCGCCCGCCGGAGCCCGCCCCTGCTCCCGCCTCGAACGTCATGGGCTTGCCGATCCTGATCCGGACCTTGCCCAGCCGCGGCACGCTCCGCCCCGGCGGGAGCACCTTGTCCGTGCCCATCATGGCCACCGGGATCACCGGCAGCCCGGAGTTCAGCGCCAGCCAGCCGACCCCCGGGCGGGCCCGGTACAGACGGCCGTCCGGGGACCGGGTGCCCTCGGGGTAGATGCCGAACAGCTTCCCCTCCCGCAGCAGGGCCAGGGCGCCCTCCAGCATCTGCTGGGCGGCCCGCGCGCCGTCCCGGTCCACCGGCAGCTGGCCGGTCGCCCGCAGGTAGACACCCATCAGCCGCATGGCGGGGTGCCGGCTGGTGAAGTACTCGGACTTGGCCGTGAACGTCACCGGGCGCTTGAGCATGAACGGAAGGAAGACCGAGTCGAGGATGGACAGGTGGTTGGACGCCAGGATGGCGCCACCGGTGGCCGGCACGTTCTCGGCTCCGGTCACCTCGGGCCGCCACAGCCCGCGCAGGAACGGCCCGGCCACGATCCGGGAAAGCTTGTACTGCACCAATCTCCTTCCGAAGGCCGATCCGCCAGCGTTGCTAGCCGGTCCGGCCGGCGACCGAGGAGCCGGTGACGGCCGACCCGGAACCGGCGCCCGCGTCATCGGCCACCGGGACGCCAGCCAGCAGCGCGATGCCCAGGGGCAGGGCCAGCGGCAGCGCCGTCGCGGGGACGATAATGCCCGAATCATCCGCGAACCAGCCCAGGACCGCAACCAGCCACATCATGGCCAGAGTGATAGCCATCAGCGGCTCGGCCGCGTAGGCCCGGGGCAGCACCCGGACCCGGAACCAGTCCGGTTTCAGCAGCATCAGCCCGATGAGGATGACCACCACCGGCACCACCGGGCTGTAGGTGTTGACCGCCAGCGACCCGAGCATGGACGTCACCTTGCGGGTCAGCAGGCCGCCGGCCCGGCCGTGCAGCAGGTTGCCGGCGAACACCCCGATGTCGGAGTGCCCGGTGGCCGGGACCAGGTAGTTGATCAGGGCGAAGATCAGGAACAGGGCGAGCCCGCTGCCCAGGATCGCGATCACCCGCCGGGTGGTGATCCGCACCTGGGCCAGGGCCATGAGCAACAGGATGAACCCGGGCACCATGGCGATGGTCCCGCCGACTTTGCCGCCGAACTGCGGCCACCCGCAGGCCACCACGGCGAACACCGCCACCGCCCCCGCGGCCAGCACCGCCCGGCCCCGGCCGGCCCGGCGCAGCACGGTGTTCCCGGCCCACGCGGCGGCCAGGATCCCGCACACCGCGTACAGACCGACCGCTTCCCCGCCGATGCCGTAGAACCGGCCGGCTTCGAGCACCGAGAGCCCGAACGGCGTGCCCATCTGCAGCCGTGATCCGGTCATCACATCGATCCCGACCACGGCCACGGTCACCGCGGCCACCGCCCCCGGGGGCCCGAAGGGGTCCCGGCGCCACGGGCCGGCCAGGGCGATCGCGCCGATCAGCGCCGTCCAGGCGACGGTTAGCCCGTACAGCCACAGCGCCGGGTGGGACCACAGCCACCACGGGAACACGTTGGCCAGGAACGAGCCGGCGGGCACCGCGGCCAGGACCGTCCCGGCCAACCGCCACAGCGCGGCCCGGCGCCGCCGCCGGGCCGTCTGGGCCCCCCACCAGATCAGGCCGATGCCGATGCAGGCGGCCGCGTCCAGCAGGGCGTAGGTCCAGAAGAAGATGGTGTGCGTGCTCGTCCATACCTGGGCCGCGGTGTCCTGCCCGGTCAGGCTGCGCACGGCGGGAGCGGTGGCGCCACGGCCGGCCCGGGTGATACGCGACCCCACCACGTCCGCGGGGGCGCGCTGACCGCGCCAGCCCAGCACGGTCGGGGTCAGGTCGGTGAGCACGACCATGCCGGGCTGCCGGGTGGACTCGGCGTCCAGCAGGCCGGACCGGTAGCCGGGCCCGCTGACCGCGATCACCTGCAGGTGCGGCGGGTTGGCCAGGGCCCCCGGCGCGGTCACCATCAGCGTGGTCCCGGCGGGCAGGGCCGCGGTGATCGCGCCCAGCTGGGCGTCGGCCCGCTCGACGGCCGCGGTCCGGGCCCGCCCGGTCGCGGCGGGCAGCGAGCCGAGGTCGATGACGGTCAGCGGGCAGCGGGCCAGCAGTTGCCGGTCGGCGGCCGCGGTGCCGGGCAGTGCGGCCCGGTACTCGCTGACCCGGCCGTTCCGGTCGGCCAGGGCCAGCGCCGCCCCGGGCCCGACGGCGGCCGAGCAGTGTCCGGCGCCCGCCGCCGAGGCCAGCAGGCCCCACCGCGGGCTGGTGTGGAACTGCTGGTTGAACCGGACCAGCCCGGGCATGGCCGCGATCCGGGCCGAGGAGGTCAGCCCGGCCCCGCCTCCGGCTGACGGGCTGGCCGTCACCGCGGGCAGCGCCGGGCAGGGGCTCTTCTCGCCGTGCTCGAGCCGGGCCCGGTTGGCCCCGTTCATGGTCAGCCAGGCGTCGGCCGGGCAGGTGTGCGGCAGGAGGGCGTAGTCGACCAGCGAACCCGGCGAGCCGTTCGTGGTCACCCGCCACAACGCCGGGGTGCGGACGGCGGACACGTCGGTCCAGCGCAGCCCGGAGATACCGACGATCACCACGGGCCCGGCCACGGCCCGGCCGCCAGCCCCGGCCCCGGTGCCGGTAGCGGCGCTGGCCGTTCCCGCGCCGGCCCCCACCGTCCCCAGGGCGGCCGCGAGCATGACCAGGCCGGTCAGTACCCAGCGCCAGAGCCTCCGTGTCACGGCTCAAAGGTATCCGGCCCGGACGGATCACCGTGGAGCGTGCCAGAACCCCACCCGGTACCCGGCCCAGAACGCGGCGGGCCCGGGCCGGAGCCGGCCGGGCTCAGGCGGGCCAGAACAACCCGGCCGCCGGCCGGGTCAGCGCGGTCAGCGAGTTCTTGCCGGCGGCCGCCCGGAACTGGGCCAGCCCGGTGGCCAGCGCGGTCCGGGCCGCCGGTGGCATCCGGGCCAGGACCCGGCTCAGGTCCTCGTGGCGCTGCCGGCGCAGCCGGTCGAGCAGCTCCCGCCCCTCGGGCGACAGGCGCAGCATGACGGCCCGGCGGCTGGTCCCGGGTACCCGGTGCAGGAACCCGGCCGCCTCCAGCCGGTCACACAGCCGGCTGGCCGACGACGCCAGCGCGCCGAGCTGGGCGGCCAGCCCGGACAGGTTGATGTCGCGATACCGTTCGACGATCAGCAGCACGTGCAGCTGGGCGGCGGAGGTGGGCAGCTCGGCCGTTTCCCGGTTCCAGATCGCGGCCAGGAAGCTGGCCGCCTCCTCGATGGCGGCGATGAGCGGGCCCGGGACGTCACGAGGACCGTTCTCGGGCGGGGTGGCGTGCGGGGAAGCCATGTCCTAGCTATGCCGCGTAAGACCGTTCTTACACATGTTGAAATCTCCCGCATCGGCTGCCTAGCCGGTGCAGATGTTCTGGTTTGCGGTCCGGGCCGACGGAATCGGCAGCGACGGCGTGACCGACGTCTGCGGGCTGGACGAGCCGCTGGCCGCCGCCCCGCCCGAGCCACCGGCCGCACCGGTCCCGGTCCCGGTCCCGGTCCCGGTGGAGCTGTACGGCCTGGTGTCCGTCGTGGCCGACGGGGTCACCGTGCCGGCCGGGGGCTTGGCGAACAGCGACCGGCTGGCCGGAACGTCGTCGCGGAAGGTCTGGAAGATCTTGCTGTCCTCGGGCTGCGTCCACAGCACGTTGGCGGTGTCGGCCGGGTCCACCTCGGACCGCGGGTAGGTCGGCAGGGTGAAGAACGCGACCTTGTTGGCCGGCAGGCTGCGCAGGCTGGAGGCCAGGTTGTACAGCCCGGTGGCCCCGCCCAGCTTGGTGTCGATGGTGAGTGACTTGGTGGCCGCGTCGAGGAACCGGTAGATGGCCACCGGGTTGAGCAGCTTGCTCTTGACCCGCTGGATCAGCGAGGACATGAAGGCCTGCTGGCGGCCGATCCGTTCCAGGTCGCTGCCGTCGCCCAGCGTGTACCGGGCCCGCACGTAGGACAGGGCCTGTTTCGGGTTCAGCAGGTGCTTACCCGCGGTCAGCCGCAGGTGGGACTTGGGGTCGTTGATCGGCTGGGTGTTGCACTCCTCCACGCCGCCGAGCGCGGACACCATGTTCTGGAAGCCGGTGAAGTTGACCACCACGAAGTGGTCGAGGTAGATGCCGGTGTCGTGCTCGACGGCCTTCATCGTGCAGGCCACCCCGAGCGCGGTGTGGTTCCCATCCAGGTTGCCGATCGCGTAGTCCTCGTTGATCTTGAAGGTCCGTGGCGCGGACATCTGGCCGTTGCCCATCTTGCAGGCCGGGATGGCCACGTAGGAGTCGCGCGGGATCGACATGACCTCGGCCCACTGCCGGTTGGCCGCGACGTGCATGATCATCGTGGTGTCGGACTGGTCGGTGACCAGGCCGGTCCCGTACCCCTTGCCCTGCCCGAACCGGGTGTCGGACCCGATGACCAGGATGTTCTCGGCCTGCGGGTGCAGGTCGACCGGCTGCGAGCCGAGCAGCCCGCTGACGTCACGCTGCTGGATGTTGCCGTTCAGGTGCCGGTAGACCAGGAGCACCCCGACCGCGGCCAGGGCCACCACTCCCGCGGTGATGCTGGCCGTCCAGATCAGCACCCGGCGGCGCCGGCGCCGCGGCCGCGGCGGGCTGAGCGGCGGCTCATCGCCCGGCGGCTCATCGCCCGGCGGGGACAGCTCCTCGGCCGCCGGCGGTTTCCCGGGCGGAGGCGGCTCTTCAGGCGTGGCCGAATCCGATTCGCCCGCCGGCGGTCCGGCCGACGCTACCCCGTGGCCGGTTTCTTCCGGCGGGATAGTACTCCCCATCTGTCACTCCACCCGGTTTCCGAGGCCAGCGAAGATCACCATTCCCAGGCCCGGAATAAACACTCCTATGAAAATGACGTCCAGGCGAAGCGGTAAGTTGCCGGGAATTTCGGACTCTTTACATATTTTGCCTCGCCGGCTGCACGGGCCGGACAGCGGGGCCGCCCGGCGAAGGCGGAGAAGGCGGAGAAGGCGCAGGCCGGGCGGTTACCTGGCCGCCTCGAAGGCCCGGCCGGTTTCGGTCGCGGTTCCGTCCGCGCTGAACAGGCCCAGGGTGCCGTCCTTGCCGTCGGCGGGCAGCGCGAACCAGGCGTACCGCTGCACGTACGGCAGCCGGTCCAGCATGGCCGTCGCGCCGGTCAGGAACGCCGCCTGCTGGGCCCCGGTCGGGAACGTGCCGTTGCCGAAGTTGGCCAGCCCGAACTCGGTCACCCAGATCGGCTTGTGGTAGCGGTCGTAGACCGCTTGCACGTAGCCCTGCAGCTGGCTGACCGCGTCGGTGGGGTCGAAGTCGCTGCCGTACCAGTGCAGGGTGATGAAGTCGACCCGGTCGCCGCGGGCCGCCGCCCCGCTCATGAACTGGTCCAGCCAGCCGCCGGCCACGTCACCGCCGGAGGCCACGGCCGGGCTGCCCAGCGTCATCCCGGTCGACTCCAGCTGCGGCCACAGGCTGAGGGCCTGCGACACCGACATGCTGGACTGGCTGCTCAGGTCGGGCTCGTTGAACCCGAGCAGGACGTTCCCCTCGGTCTTGACCTGGGCCAGGGTGGCGCTGGTGACGTTGGCCGCACCCCAGATCTGCGGCACGTAGGACACCCCGGCCGGGCTGCTGATCCCGGACGGGCTGGCGCCCCAGTTGTAGTACCAGGAGGCGCCGGAGGCGGCCAGGGCCTGCTGGGCGGCCCCGAACGACCAGGTGGCCACGCCCTTCTTGGGCCCGGACACGACCTGGGTGGCGGCCGGGGTGGGCGTCGCGCTGGTGGCCCGCGGCCGGGACCGGGTGGGCTTCGGGCTGACCCTCTGCTTGACCGTGACCTGGGGGCCGGCCACCGGGGCCAGCGCGGCGGGCCGGGCCACGGTGGGCCGGGCCGGGGTGGTGGTCACCGCGGCGGTGGTGGCCGCGTCCGGGTGCAGGTGCACGGCGGCGAAGGTGCCCCCGCTGGCGCAGGCCACGACGGCGACCGAGGCCGCGATGACCTTGGGCTGGAGGTAGGCGGCGGTCTTACCCAGGGCCCGGGCGTGCCGGGCCGCGGGCAGCCGGTGACGCAGCAGCCGCGCCCCGTGGGCCAGCAGGTGGCGGCCGAGTACGGCCGGCACCGGCAGCAGCGGCAGCCCGGCCAGCAGCCGCTCGGCCGGCACCAGGGCTTCCCGCTGGGCGCCGCAGTGGGCGCAGTTGCGGGCGTGCCGGCCCACCCGCTTGCGCCACAGCGGGCTGGGGTGGTGGTCCCAGTTGGCGGTGACCACGGCCAGGTCGGCGCAGGGCGGCACCTCGTGCAGGGCGCGGACCACGATGCGGGCGGTGGTCAGCTGCTCCTTCATCCTGGCGATGCGGACCGCCGCGTGCCGGGGCGGCAGGCCCAGGGCCTCGGCCACCTCGCGGCGGTCCAGGCGGCCCGCGGTCTCCTGCCACCACAGGGACAGCAGGTCCCGGTCGTCCTCGTCCAGCCAGCGAGTGGCCTCGGCGGTCTCCCGGCGCTGCCCGGACAGCCCGAGCCGCAGGATGGTCAGGTCGGCGAAGTCTGTTTCCGGGCTGGCCGCCCCGGCCGCGTCGGGGCCCGGGCCGGCCATGGCCCGGGCGGCGTAGAACCCGCGCACCTGCCGGATCGCGATGGCCACCAGCCAGGACCGGAACGCGAACGGGTCCCGCAGGTCGGGCAGGCCGCGGACCGCCCGCAGCAGGGTCTCCTGGACCACATCGTCCACGTCGGCGTGGCCGTTCATGGCTCGGCCCACGATGTTGTACAGCAGCGGCAAATACCCGGCCACCAGGCGGTCGAGGGCCTTCCGGTCGCCGTGCTGCGCGGCCATCACCGTCTCGGCGCCGGGCTGCTCGTGGCCGTCTTCTCCGAGCGTCCGCATCGCGCTTCACCTCCGTCACACGTCGTTCGTGCCGGATAGGAGACCCGGGGGCCGGGGTGCGGATAACAAAAACTTCCGTCCGGCCGATTTCTGTTATCCGGCCGCCGTGCCGCAGGTCTCCGAGACGGAAGCACCACAGTAGGGGGGCCTGGCCCCCCGGGGCTAGCTGTTCTGGCGCAGCGCGTCCACCTCGGCCAGCAGGGACTGGGCCATCCAGGCCGGCAGCCGCGTCTCCCGTGGGTCCGCCCCGGCCGTCGCGGTCCTGATCACGGCCTCGCGGTCGGGGGTCAGCCGCGGGCGGCGGGCGAACTCGGCCTCGTCCGGGTCGTTGTCGGCCTGCAGGTAGGTGTGCACGAAGTGACGGTAGTGGCGGGCGATCCGGGTCTCGGTCTGCTCGCGGTCGGCCTTTCCGGCCAGGTAGTCGACCAGCGGCTGGCGCCAGTTGCTGCGGCCCACGGCGAAGCCCACGTAGCCTTCCAGCGGCGCCGCCACCGTCAGCCAGTGGTCGACCTGCCGCTGCGGCGCGTTCCGGCCGAGCACGATGCACGAGCTCTCCGGCGGCCCGGCCGCGCGCACCGCGGCCAGTACCTGCCGGGCACTGTCCGCGCTCTCGTAGCCTTCCAGCTTCCAGATCCCCGGGTGCACCCCGGCCGCGGTCAGCGCCTCGACGACCCGGACGGTGAGGCCGGGCCGGGCCAGCTCGTCGTAGAGCGAGCTGTCCTCGTACTTGTCCGACTGCTGGCTGGTCGGCGGGACCAGCAGCTCGAGCATCCAGTTCCGCCGGCTGTGGCTGGCGTAGTCGTTCAGCCGCTTCAGCCGCGCGGTCTGCGCCTCCCGCAGCTCGGCCGGGTCCTCGGGGTTGAACCGGACCAGTACCTTGACCCAGTCCGGGTCGAACGCCTCGATGTGCTCGGCGAACTGGTCGCCGTACTCGAACTTGAATTCCTTGGACCCGCTCTTTTCCACCGGCATGGCCAGCACGAAGCCGGCCTCCTGGGCCGCCCGGGCCACGTCGGCGCCGAGCTGCTCGTCGACCAGGATGCCCAGCCGCCCGGCCACCAGCGGGGTGTCGCTCAGCACCCGCCGGGCCGCGGCGAAGATCAGCATCTTGGCCTCGCGCATGGCCGCGAGCTGGTCTTCGGCCGGCTGGTCGTCCTGCACCCCGAACAGGCTGCCGAACGAGTCGCGCTGGTCCATCGCCATGATGAACAGCGGCTGCGCCGCGGATGGCGGTCCGGTGATGTCGGTCATGGTCGCCTGCCTTCCGTCTCGCCTTCGGGCTGGGTTGGTCCGGTACCAAGCATCGATCAGGGCTGCGTCCGCACCCACGGCGGGTCGGTCTTTCCGCTGCGGTAGGCGGTCACCGCGGCGGCCACGGTCACCGCGACCGCGAGGCCCAGCGGCAGCCAGATCGGCGCGTGCCGGACCAGGACCGCGCCCACCAGCGCCCCGGCCAGCATGGTGACCACCGCGGTCAGCCGCCGCCCGGCCTTCGATCCGCCCCCGCCGGCCAGCCCGCTGTCGGCCGCCACCCCGGTGATGGTCAGCGTGAGCACGGTGGTGGTCAGGTCGGGCACGGCCAGCTTGCGGGCGGCCGCGTTCTGCAGGCCCATGGCCACGCCCAGCGCGACGATCAGCGCGTATCGGTACCCACCGCCCACCGGGCTGCCGCTGATCCCGGCCAGCACCGTGCCGGCCGCGAGGAACAGGGCCTGCACCGCCACGACCACGCTGAACAGCCGGGCCCGGTGGGCGGCGTGGCGGGCGGTCAGGACCCCGCCCAGCAGGGCCCCGGCCGCGAACGCGGCCAGCGCCACCAGCGACGCCCCGACCGAGAATCCGGGCGCCCCGGCCAGCGCGAAGCCGAGGAAGACCACGTTGCCGGTCATGTTGGCCACGAAGATGTGGCCCAGGGCCAGGTAGCTGACGGCGTCCACGGTGCCGGTGACCAGGGTGGCGGCGATCAGGGCGGCGGGGAGGGCGCCGTATTTGGCGGCTCCGTCGGCGTAGAGGCGGTCGGACAGGCGCAGTAGGGCGGCTTTCACGGGGGTGATTAGACCAGATGCCTGGCATCGGCGGGGCCGGTCGCGGGCGTGTTCCGTTCACACTGGGCCGAAGGCGGGTAAGGGTCACTGCGTGACGAAAGGAACCGACAGCTTCGCCTTCCCCTCCGGGGGGACGGTCGTGGAGCTCGCCTCCAGCGCCGAGTGCCCGCCCGAGGTCCGGGAGCGGGCGCTGCGCGCGCTGGCGGCCCGGGCTCGCGACGTCGAGGACGCGCGGCTGCTGATGGAGGCCCTGGGCTTGGTGGAGGTTCCGCCGCGGGTCCGGCCCACGCGGC
>DASXMW010000267.1:0-9828 GCA_036495425.1 Streptosporangiaceae bacterium
TCGCCGGCGGCGCCGGGCACGAATCGCTCCGCGTCCGCCCGTTCCGGCATCCCGGGAGTCCCACGGGTCACTCGGCCCTCTCTCGCCCCCGGCAGGCCCCAGCCGCCCCGGCGAGCCGGGCTCGCTACCGGTGCAATGTTCACTTTGCCCCGGCTATTACCGGGGCAAAGTAAACATTGCCCTGGTTGTCGCCCGAGCAAAGGCTGTGAATACCACCCACGGGTATCGTAAATCCATTTCCCTGGAATACCACCCCAGGGTATCGATACCGCACTGGGGTACCCCATCCACGGTGGATTTCAATACGGTCGCCGGGTATCCGGCATACCCCAGGAGGGTTTGTTTTCGCAGCTCAAGGTCACGGCAAGGTCATATTTCCGGCTTTAATGGTTGCCCTCGCGCGGGGAAATGCTTTAATTCAATCGACGAGGTAATCAATGGCCGGTCGGGTGTCGGCCGCCACCGGCGGGCCGCGACCGGAACGCCGGAGAAGGGGACCCAGGTGATCACCAGCGAGGCGGTGCGGGTGGCGCTGACGGCCGTGTTCGCCGCGGTCTGCCTCTGGTACCTGGCGATCCTGGGCCGGGTGGCGACCCGGCTGTCCCGCAGGCTGGCCGTGATCAGCATCGGCCTGCACGTGCTGATGTGCCTGGCCATGATCAGCATGCTGTGGCCGTGGGGCACCCGGGTCCCGGTGATCGCCCTGGTCACGGTGTTCACGGCCGGGGCCGCCTGGTTCGCCGGGATCGCGCTGTTCCGGGTCCGCGAGGCCGCTCATGGCCTCGGCCACGCGGCCGGGCGGTTCGCGGGCTGGTACCAGGCCGGGATGATGGGCGCCATGGTCTGGATGGCGGTGGCCATGTCCGCGGCCACCGCCCCCGCCGGGCTGCTGGCGGCGGGCCAGCCCCAGGGCACCTCCGGCGGCATGTCCGGGATGAGCGGCATGAGCATGGGGACCGCCACCGGCGCGACCGGCGCCGCCAGCGCCACGGCCTCGCCGGCCACGCTGTCCGCCTTCACCCTGGGCCATCAGCTGGGCTGGGTGGGCACGGTGTGCCTGGCCCTGTGCGTGGTGTTCTTCGCCGCGGGCGCTTGGTTCGCGGTCGCGGCCCTGCGCGCCCTGGCCACGCCCGACCTGGCCCGGCCCCGGACCGGGTCCACCGTGCACGACGGCATGGGCGCCCTGATGGCCGCGGGCATGGGTGTGGCCCTGCTGGCCATGGCCTGAGCCGGCCCGGGCCGGTCAGCCCGCCGGAACGACAACTCACACCGACAAGGGGAGACGTGCGCCCATGAGCACAGCCAGCACCACGGGCGGATCGCGCTGGCGCCGCCGGATCAAGGTCACGGCCGCGTCCACCGGCGGGTTCCTGGCCGCGGGCCTGCTGTTCGCGGCCGCGGCCTCGGCCCACGTCAAGGTGTCCGGGGTCGACGCGGTCCAGGGCGGCTCCGGGGTGATCACCTTCCGGGTCCCATCGGAGTCCGACACCGCCTCCACCACCGAACTGCGGATCACGTTCCCGGCCAGTTACCCGTTCACCGAGGTCGACACCCAGCCCAAGGCGGGCTGGAAGGCCACCGTGATCACCAAGCCGCTCAAGCACCCGCTCAAGGACGACGACGGGGATACGATCACCAGCTACGTGGCCCAGGTCGACTTCAAGGCCCAGAACAAGTCGTCGGCCATCCCGCCCGGCCAGTTCGACATGTTCAACCTGTCGGTCGGCACGTTCCCCAAGGTGCCGAGCATGTCGTTCGCGGCCCTGCAGACCTACAGCAACGGCCAGCAGGTGAACTGGGACGAGCAGTCGGCCAACGGCGCCGAGCCCGAGCACCCGGCCCCGGTCCTGCAGCTGGCCCCGGCCACCGGCACCCAGCCCGCCACGGCCAGCACGCCCCAGGCCGCGGCGGCCACCTCGTCGTCCCATGACACTCCCGCCTGGCCGGGCATCGTCGGCCTGATCGCCGGGGTGCTGGCCCTGCTGGTCAGCATCGCCGTGCTGATCAGCACCCGGGCCCGGGCCAAGGCCACCCCCTCGGCGTGACCACGCGGGGCACCCGGCCCGGCCGCCGCGTCCTGGCCCGGGTGCTGGTCCTGCTGGGCACGGTGCTGGTGCCCAGCGTGGTCCTGGCCCCGGCGGCGGGCGCGCACGCGGTGCTGGTCAGCAGCAGCCCGGTCGACGGCTCCCGGGTCAGCCGCGAACCGGCCCAGGTGCGGCTGACCTTCGACGAGGAAGTCGGTCTCATCTCCGGCGCCGAGCAGGTCATCTCCGCCACCGGATTGCGGGCCAGCACCGGCCAGGTCAGCCAGGCCGACGGCGGCCGGACGATCGTGCTCCCGCTCAAACCCCACCTGCCCCGGGGCACCTACTCGGCGACCTGGCGGGTGGTCTCGGCCGACACCCACGTGGTCTCGGGGTCGATCACGTTCGGCCTGGGCGTGACCCCGGGGGCGGGGGCGGCCGCGCCCCCCGATCACACCCGGCCCCTGGACGTGACCGCCGACGTGGCCCAGGGCCTGGTCTACGCGGGGGTCGTGCTGCTGGCCGGGGTGCTGGCCGCGGCCCGGCTGCTGTGGCCCTGGGCCCTGACCCGGCGCCGGGTGCACCGGCTGGCCTGGACCGGCTGGACCGCCCTCCTGCTCGGGACCGCGGCCGCGTTCTTCCTGCAGGGCCCGCGGGCCGGCGACCAGGGCTGGGGCGCGGTGCTGCGCCTGCACGGGGCCGGGGCCACGCTGACCTCGACCTTCGGCCAGGAACTGCTGGCCCGGGCCGCCCTGCTGATCCTGGTCGTCCCGCTGCTGACCCGGCGCGCCCACCAGGCCCGCAAAGGACCAGCCGGTGACCTGGTCCGCGGCCTGGCCGGGGTGGCGATCCTGGCCAGCGTGGCCGTCACCGGGCACGAGGCGGCCGGCCCCGGGGTGGCGCTGGCCCTGCCGTCGGCCGTGCTGCACCTGGCCGCCATGGCCGTGTGGCTGGGCGGCCTGGTGCTGCTGGGGCTGGTGGTGCTGCCCGCGCTCAAGACCGGCCCGCCCACGGTGGCCGAGGCCCGCCTGCCGCGCTGGTCGGTGACGGCCTACTGCTGCGTGGTGGTGCTGGCCATCACCGGTGAGTACCAGGCGTCGCGGCAGATCAGCCCGCTGGCCGCGCTGTGGTCGACCCGCTACGGCGTCCTGCTGCTGATCAAGACGGCCCTGGTCGCGCTGATGCTGCTCACCGCCTACCTGGCCCAGCGCCTGCTGGCCCCGCCGCCGGCCGGAACCCCGGCCCCGGCCGGAACCCCCGCCCCGGCCGAAACCCCCGCCCCGGCCGGAACCCCCGCAACCCCGGCCCCGCCCGGGACTCCCGCGCCCGCCGGCCCCGAGGTCATCAGGGCCGTCCGCCGCAGCGTCCGGATCGAGACCGCGATCGCGGCCCTGGTGGTGGCGGTGACCGCGGTACTGGTCTCCGAGCCGCCCGCCAGCGGCAGCTACGGCCCGGCCGTGACCCTGGCCGCCCCGCTCGGCCCGGACCACGTCAGCGTGCACATCAGCCCCACCCGCCGTGGCCCGCAGGCGATCACGATCGAGGTCCTGGACCAGGCCGGCGCCCCGGTCGCGGCCCCGTCGGTCAGTGCCTCGCTGTCGTCGCCGCAGGTGGCCGCGCTCAACCTCACCCTGGGTAGGGTCACCCGCGACGGCTCCGAGTGGGCCAGCCGGGCCGCGGTCGCCCCGCTGCCCGGGTTGTGGACGCTGACCGTCAACGTCTCGCTCGGCCCGGCCGAGGCCTACACCACCTCGGTCCGCTACCAGGTCTGGTGAGGCGACCGCTCAGGACCCGCTGGACGACCCGTACTGGATCGGCACCTTGATCGTCTGGGCCTTGGCCCAGCGTGATCCGGTCAGCTGCCAGACGGTCAGCGTGCCGCCCGCCGCGGCCAGCGCTTCCGGGCTCGCGCCCGCGGGCAGCGCCAGCGCGACCGAACGGCTCGCGGGCAGCGCGGGCAGGGCGCGCCACGCCCGGCCCGGACCGCTGACCGTCTGTGCCCGCCCGCCCGCCGTGACGACGGCGAGGCCATTTTTATTATCGAAGGTCACTGAGCTCGGGTCACCGCCCGCGATCTTCAGGACCGCGGACTCGGTCCAGGATCCGTCCGCCCCGCGCCAGGCCGCGATCAGGCTCGGTCCGGCCTGGAGCACGGCCACGTCGCCGGCTGGTGTCCGGGTCAGCCGGATCACCCGGACCGGCCCGCCGGTGAGCGAGGGCGGCAGCGGGGGCCCGGCCGCGCGCCAGCCCGCGCCGGTGTGCTCGAAGATCCCGGCCAGGCCCGGCTGCCCGCAGTTCCCGCCCGCCAGCGCGGTCCCGGCCGGGGTGTAAGCCACCGCGGTCACCGCCGTCAGCCCGCACCCGGTCGCTGCGGCCAGGGCGTTCTTCGAGGTCAGCGGGGACCAGGTGACGCCGTGCGGGGCCAGGACGCTGATCTGGTTGTCCTGGCCGGCCGCGATGAGGTGACCATCAGGCGCGGCGGCCAGGGCGTCCGGGTGACCGGCCAGCCCGGCCTGCGGCGTGCTCGTCGTCCAGCTCTTGCCGCCGTCGGCCGTGCCGGCGATGGGGGAGAAGGTCAGGTCGATGCTGGGCCGGATGCCGGCCGTCAGCGTGGCCCCGCGCGGAGCCAGGATCAGCGCCCCGTTGGTGGCCACGTCGGGCGGGGTGTGCAGGGTCCAGCGGGTGCTGCCCGCGGGGCGGGTGAACAGTTCCCAGAACTGGTTCGGCCCCGCCGCCGCTCCCATCGGCACCGTGGCCCAGGTCGCGTCGCTGGTCGCCGTCGAGGTCACCAACGACAGCGGAGCCGGTACCGCCGCGTCAGCCGCCTGGTGCGCCTTGGCCGCCGAGCCGCCGCAGGCCGCGGTCAGCCCGGCCAGCCCCGCGACCAGGACGCCCACCGTGGCGCGCCGGCCTCTCGCGCCCCGCATAACCCAAGCGCCCCATACGCCCCGTCCGTCCCGCAAGCCCCGGGCGCCCCTCATGACCGGGCCAGGGTCTTGTTGGCCGCCTCGGCCAGCTCGGTGGCGAACGAGGACTGGGTGGCGGCGGTGCCGGGGCCCGGGTCCATGTCCAGTTCCTCGGTCAGCCGGCCCTGCTGGTCGATCACGTAGGCGATGTCGCTGTGGCCGAGCATGGCCCCGGCCGGCAGGGTCTCGGCGGGCACGCCGTACTCCTTGTAGATCTTGCGCAGGGTGGCCGGGTCACCGGACAGGTACTCCCAGTTCGGCGTGGAGGCCAGGCCCTCCTGCCGGTCGAAGGCCTGAATGTAGGCGGGCTGGTGATACAGCGGGTTGTTGTTGACCGCGACCAGCTTCACGTGCGGGTTGTGCTCGCCCAGCATCCGGCCGGCCTGCCGGAATTCCTGCGCGATCAGCGGGCAGTCGGACACGCACACCGGGTCCAGGAACGTCATCAGCACCACCTGGCCGCGCAGGCTGGACAGCGAGACCTGCCGCCCGTGCTGGTCGGTCAGGGTGAAGTCGCCGGCCTCGATGTTGATCGGGCTGCTGCCGCCGTCGAGGGACTGGGCCAGGATCGGGCTGGCGGCCGGGCTGGCCTGGGCGGTGGCCATCGGGATCACGCCCAGCACGATCACCCCCAGCGCGCCCGCCGAGACCATGCCGCCGAACGTGGCCGTGCCCAGCCGGGCCCGCCAGTCCCGGCCGCCCGCGCCGGGGACCGCGGCCACCGATGCCGCGGCCGGCTCCGGTGCCGCGGCCAGGGCCAGGTACCCGGTCACCGCGAGCAGGCCGAACGGGACCATGCTGTTCGGGTCGGTGCCCAGGCCGCCGAACAAGCCCAGGTCCTCGACGAGCACCCAGGCCGCGAAGCAAACGGCCAGGAACGCCCCCACGGCGGGCCGGGCCAGGTCCCGCCGGCCGGTCAGCCCGGCCGCGGCCAAGGCCAGCGCCAGCGCGCCCATGACGATGATCGCGACCAGGTTGACGGCCAGGCCGTGGGTCCGGGTCAGCGTGCCGAACCCGGCCACCAGCGACGCGGTCGCCGGCGGCTGTGACGTCACCGCCATCGACTGGACCATGCCGGCCAGCGTGCCGCCGTTCCAGAAGCCACGCCCGGGCCAGGCCTGGAGCACGGTCATCCCGGCCAGCAGCAGCCCCAGGCCGCCGAGTACGGCCCGGCCCAGGCGGGGGGCCAGCCAGGCCCGGGCGGGCAGGGCCAGCAGGGCGCCCGCCACCACGTACAGCAGGGCCGCCCCGGGCGCGCCGAACAGCCAGGTCAGCCCGGGGGCGAAGATCCCGCCGAACGACTCCCCGAACACCCAGACCACCAGACCCCAGGCCACGCCGGCCAGCCCGGCCAGCCGGGCCACCAGGCCGCGTGGAGCGGCCAGCAGCCACAGCCCGATGCCGACCTGGATCCAGACCGCGGCCGCCCCGGCCTGCACCGGGTGGTAGGACCAGGCGGTTCCGGCCCAGTTGACCAGGGCCTGGACCCAGTGCGGGGAGGTGGTGGCCCCGGGCTCGATGACCTGGGACGGCAGGCCCGCGGCCATGCCCGGCTGGGCCTGGAGCAGGCCGTCCAGCAGCCACAGCAGCCCGAAGCCGATGCGGAGTACCCGGTGAGCCCGGGGCTCCGGGGTCACCGTGGCGGCCGGCCTGCCCTCGGGGCCGGCCGGGCCGCGCAGGCCGACCCACACCACCGACAGCAGCGCGAAGATGGCCAGCGCGATCAGGCCCTGGTGCAGCAGGGCCGCGCGGAACGCGCTGACCACCACGGGATCGTGGATGTTCAGCCCGTTGTTCATCCCGGGCATGGGCGCCCTCCGGTCGGCTTCTGGTACGGTCAGCCTACTGCTACGACGCGTAGTACAACGGGCGGTACGGCAAGGTGGTGGAGGCGCCGGTGAACTCGCGCGCGTGGCTCCTCGCGCCCGCCCTGGCCGGCCTGGTCCCGGCGGCCGGCTGCGGGTCCAGCCGGGCGCCCGCCATCCCCGGTCACGGCCCGGAGGTCACCGTACGGATCCGGCACATCGACGGGCGCCGCCGGCCCGCCCGCCCGGCCCGCCAGCCCGCCGGCGCCCTTATTGCGAATAGTTCGCAACTGCTACAGTTTCTCCGTAGCGACCGGTGTCCCCGACGGAAGGCGACGCATACATGGCGGCGGTGGCCCTGCAGCTGCAGCGGATCCGGAACGGCCTGACTCCCAGCGAGTGGGCCCGGACCGGGGCCATGGTGGCAGTGATCATCGGCCTGCACGTGGCCGGATTCGCCATGCTGGCCGCCGCGGTCGGCGGGCACTACCACATCACCGGCACCGAGGTTTTCGGCTTCGGCACCGGGGCCCTGGCCTACACCCTGGGCCTGCGCCACGCCTTCGACGCCGACCACATCGCCGCCATCGACAACACCACCCGCAAGCTGGTCAACGACGGCAAGCGGCCGCTGAGCGTGGGGTTCTTCTTCTCGCTGGGCCACTCCAGCGTGGTGTTCGTGCTGGCCGTGCTGCTGAACCTCGGCATCCGGGCCCTGGACTCCCAGGTCAGGAACTCGGGCTCCGGGCTGCACAACGTCACCGGCATCATCGGCACCGGGGTGTCCGGGACGTTCCTGTACGTCATCGCGGTGCTGAACATCATCATCCTGGTCGGCATCGTCCGGGTGTTCCGGGAGATGCGCACCGGACGCTACAACGACGAGGAGCTCGAGGCCCAGCTGGACAAGCGGGGCCTGATGAACCGGTTCTTCGGCCCGCTCGGCCGCCGGATCGACGCCCCGTGGAAGATGTACCCGCTCGGCATCCTGTTCGGCCTGGGCTTCGACACCGCCACCGAAGTCGCGCTGCTGGTGCTGGCGGGCACGGCCGTGGTCTCGGGGCTGCCGTTCTACGCGATCCTGTCGCTGCCGATCCTGTTCGCCGCGGGGATGTGCCTGTTCGACACGGCCGACGGCTGCTTCATGAACTTCGCCTACGACTGGGCCTTCGCCAACCCGGTCCGCAAGGTCTACTACAACCTGACCATCACCGGCCTGTCGGTGTTCGTGGCCGTGTTCATCGGGACGATCGAGATCCTGGGCCTGATCGGCTCCGAGTACCACCTGACCGGCGGCTTCTGGTCGTTCATGAACGCCTTCGACATCAACAAGGCCGGCTTCGTGATCGTCGGCATCTTCATCCTGACCTGGATCGTCGCCCTGGCCATCTGGCACTTCGGCAGGCTCGAGCAGAAGTGGGACCTCAGCGCCGGCCAGCCCGGCGAAGCCGACTGACGGGCACCCCGGCCGCCCGCCCCGTCAGGGCGTGCCGGGCGCGCTCACGGCCGCGTCGACCGACAGCTGGCCGGTGTGCCTGAACGTCAGCACCAGCGGCACGCTGGCCCGGGCCTCGTAGGCGACCGGGTTCTCCAGGATCACGTCGTCGCCGAACGGGGTCAGCCGCAGCGTCCCGTGCGCGGGCACGGTTAGCTCGCGGACCACGGTGCGCGGGCCGCCCACGGTCTGGCGCCGGGTCAGCACCACCCGCGGGCTGGCCGGGCTGCTGACCGCGGTCAGCTCGTCGGGCTGCCCGGTCAGGTTGCGGATGGTCAGGTACAGGGCCGCCGAGTGCACCGCCGCCGCCGAGGACGCGGTGTAGCCGCGGGCCGGGATGGCCGCCTGGCTGACCTGCATGCGGACCCGGTGGATGGTGCCGGCCCCGCCGGTGGCCACCCAGGCCGCCAGCAGCCCGGTCAGCACCACCGCGCACCCCACCGGGATCGCCGCCGCCTTCACCAGGTCCCCGAGCCACGAGGAACTCGTCCCGGCCCCACCGGGCCGCGTCATCACGGTGCTCACTCCGGCACCACCGGGCGCTTGGGCCGGAAGCGCCGGATCTGCAGGCTGTTGCCGCTGACCACCAGCGAGCTGACCGACATGGCCAGCCCGGCGATCAGCGGGTTCAGGAAGCCGAGGGCGGCCATCGGGATCGCGATCACGTTGTAGCCGAAGGCCCAGGCCAGGTTGGCCCGGATCACCGACAGCGTCACCCGGGCCAGCACCAGCGCGTCGGCGATGGCGTGCGGGTCGCTGCTGACCAGGGTCAGGTCGGCCGCGCCGATGGCGGCGTCGGTGCCGGTGCCGGTGGCCATGCCCAGGTCGGCCTGGGCCAGCGCGGCCGCGTCGTTGACCCCGTCGCCGACCATGGCCACCTGCAGGCCGTCGCCCTGCAGGCCCCGGATGACGTTCGCCTTTTCCTCGGGCCGGACCCGGGCCAGCACGTATTCGGGGGCGATCCGGAGCTGGGCCGCGACCGCCCGGGCGGCCCGCTCGCTGTCCCCGGTCAGCAGCGCGACCCGGATGCCCATCCGCTGGATCCGCGCCACCGCCTCGGCCGCGCCCGGCCGCAGCGTGTCCGCCAGCACCAGCACGGCCTGGGCCCGCTCCTGGCCGGCACCGCTCTGGCCAGCACCGCCCTGGACGGCGCCGTCATCCCAGCCGGCCAGCACCGCGGTCTGGCCTTCGGTCTCGGCCGCGGTGACGGCCCGGCGCAGCGCCGGGAGCACGGGAAGTGACCTTCGATCAAAAAAGTCGAGGCTGCCGACGATGACGGCCCGGTCATCGACGATGCCGCGCACCCCCGAGCCCGGCCGGGACTCGAAGCCGGTGGCCGGGTGCAACCCGCCCAGCCGGGCCGCCGCCTCGCGGGCGATGGCCAGCCCGATCGGGTGCTCGGAGCTGTCCTCGACCGCCCCCGCCCGGCGCAGCGCCTCGTCCTCGCCGACCCCGGGCGCGGTGGTGACCGCCACCAGCCGCATGCTGCCGGTGGTCACGGTCCCGGTCTTGTCCAGGACCACCATCTGCACCCAGCG
>DASXMW010000268.1:0-2393 GCA_036495425.1 Streptosporangiaceae bacterium
GACCTCATGCCCTACGGGGGACTGAAGGCAAGCGGCATCGGCAAGGAGGGCCCCCGCTCGGCGGTGGCCGAGATGACCGACGTCAAGACCGTCATCCTGCACGGCAGGCCCTGGTAAGGAGATCAACGTTGACCACCACCAAGACCGTACGGCTGACTACCGCCCAGGCCGTCGTGACGTACCTGTCCCGGCAGTATTCCGTCGCCGACGGCCAGCGCCGCCGGCTGATCCCCGCCACCCTGGGCATCTTCGGCCACGGCAACGTGGCCGGCCTGGGCCAGGCCCTGGACCAGCTCAGCGACGCCATGCCGTTCATCCAGGGCCGCCACGAGCAGGCCCTGGTGCACGCGGCCACCGCGTTCGCCAAGCACAGCCGGCGGCACGCCACCCTGGCCGTGACCGCCTCGATCGGCCCGGGCGCGCTGAACATGGTCACCGGGGCGGCGCTGGCCACCGTCAACCGGCTGCCGGTCCTGCTGCTGCCCGGTGACACGTACGCGACCAGGCACCAGGGCCCGGTGCTGCAGCAGCTGCAGCACCCCATCGAGGCCGACGTTACCGTCAACGACGCGTTCCGGCCGGTCTGCCGCTTCTTCGACCGCATCACCCGGCCCGAGCAGCTGCTCACCGCGCTGCCCGCGGCCATGCGGGTGCTCACCGACCCGGTGGACGCCGGCGCCGTGGTGCTCTCGCTGCCGCAGGACATCCAGGCGCACGCCTACGATTATCCGGCCGGTTTCCTGGCCGAACGGGACTGGCTCATCCGCCGCCCGCAGCCCGACCCGGCCGAGGTCGACGCGGTACTGGCCCTGCTGGCCGCCGCGGAACGGCCGCTGATCATCGCGGGCGGCGGGGTCATCTACTCCGGCGCCACCGCCGAGCTCGAGCGGCTGGCCGGGGCCGTCGGCGTGCCGGTGGCCGAGACCTTCGCCGGCAAGGGCGCCGTGCAGCAGCGGGCCTGGTGGCAGCTCGGCGGCATCGGCCTGGAGGGCACCCCCGCGGCCAATGCCCTGGCCCGGCAGGCCGATCTGGTGCTGACGGTCGGGGCGCGGCTGACCGATTTCGCCACCGCCTCGCATTCGCTGTTCGCCAACCCGGCGGTGCGGTTCGCGAGCGTCAACGTCAACCCGCGCGACGCCGGCCGGCTCGGCGCCACCGGCATCGTCGCCGACGCCCGCCCGGCCCTGGCCGCGCTGGCCGACGGCGCGGCCCGGACCGGCCTGCGCGCGCCCGCCGACTGGAAAGACCGGGCCGAACGAGTGAACGGCGAGTGGGCCGCGGCTCGCGCCGACGCGCTCGACCCCGAGCGGGCGTTCGACCCGGCCCAGGCAGGCCCGGACGTGGTCACCACCACCGGCGCGAACCTCACCCAGGGCCAGGTCATCGGAATCCTGCAGGAGCAGGCCCGGGACGGCGACGTCGTGATCGCCGCGGCCGGAGGGCCGCCTGGCGACCTGCTCAAGGTCTGGGACGCGACCGGCGGCCGCCATTGCCACCTGGAGTTCGGCTTTTCCTGCATGGGCTACGAGATCCCGGCCGCGCTCGGGGTGCGGCTGGCCGACGCCGATCCGGGCACGCGGGTCGTCTCGTTTCTCGGCGACGGGACCTTCCTGATGGCCCCGACCGAACTGGTCACCGCCGCCCAGGAGGGCCTGGCCGTCACGCTCGTCGTCCCGGAGAACCAGGGTTACCAGGTCATCCACCGGCTGCAGATGCTGCGCAGCGGGCGGGAGTTCGGCAACGAGTTCCGCTACCGGGCCGGGCCTTTGCAGCTGGCCGGCCCCGAGACTGGCAAGGCGCCCCGGCTGGAGGGCGACTACCTCAGCGTGGACCTGGTGCAGGTCGCGGCCGGTCTCGGCGCTCTCGCGTGCCGCGCCGCCACCGCGGCTGAGCTGCGCGAGGCCCTGTCGGAGACCCGCGGCCACCCCGGCCCGGTCGTGATCGTGGTGCCGGTCATCCCGCACGCCGACCTGCCCGGGGCGGGCGTCTGGTGGGACGTCGCCCCGGCCGAGGTGTCGGCCACGGAGGCCACACAAGGCCTGCGGGCCGACTACGAGGCCGACCTGGCCGGGCAGCGGTGGTTCGGATGAGCGGCCCCCTCAGCCACGGCCCCCTCAACCACGGGGCCCTGGCCGCGGCGGTCCGGGCCGGCACGCCCACGCTCGGCACCTTCATCGGCTCCGCGTCGCCGATGGCCGCGGAGGTCTGCGCCGCGGCTGGCGTGGACTGGGTCCTGCTCGACCTCGAGCACCGGGCGGGCGGGGAGGAGCAGGTCCGCGACGTCGTGCCCGCCGCCGGGAGCTACGGCGTCCCGACCGTGGTCCGGGTGGAGTCCGGTGCCCGGATCCGGATGGGACGGGTGCTGGACAGCGGGGCCGCGGGCATCATGCTGC
>DASXMW010000269.1:0-7272 GCA_036495425.1 Streptosporangiaceae bacterium
CCCGCATGGCCCGCTGGCGGGCCACGTCGCGCTCGGCCGGGTCCAGGTGCGGCGGCCAGATGATCTCCTTGACCGCCACGTCCCGGCCCAGCAGCTCGTCGCGGGCCTGCCAGACCACGCCCATCCCGCCCCGGCCGATTATGGTGCGAAGCCGGTAACGCCCGGCAAGAAGGCGTTCTGACTCAGCGGGACCCATATCCCGGCGCTTACCCCCTGAGCCGCCGGGTATGCGTTGATCGGCCCTGCCTGGCCGGCCGCAACGGCCTGGCCTGAAACGATGGGCGAATGAATTCGCCGGAACTGACGCGCGCCGCGCAGGCCCGCGGAGTGGCCACGTCGTATCACGCGTCGGGAGGCCGGGAGGTCACGGTGGCGCCCGCGACGATCGAGGCGGCGCTGGCCGCCCTCGGTGACCCGCCCGCCCCCGGCCAGGACGGCCCGGGCCCGGCCGACGCGGACACCGCGGCCTGGACCGAGGCGGTCGCCCCCGGGCCGCAACGCCGGTCCTGGGGCCTGACCATCCAGCTGTACGCGGTCCGGTCGGCCGCGTCCTGGGGCCACGGCGACTTCCGCGACCTGGCCGCCCTGGCCGCGTGGAGCGCGCGCGAGCTGGGTGCCGGGTTCGTGCTCATCAACCCGCTGCACGCCGCCGAGCCGGTGGCCCCGATCAGCACGTCCCCGTACCTGCCGATGAGCCGGCAGTTCATCAGCCCGCTGTACCTGCGCATCGAGGACGTTCCCGAGTACGCCGACCTGGACGAGCGGGAGCGCGGTCACCTCGGCGCGCTGGCCCGGCCGCTGCAGGCGGCCGCCGCGGCCGGTGAGCTGATCGACCGGGACGCCGTGTGGGCGGCCAAGCGGACCGCCCTGAAGATCTTGCACCAGGTGCCGATGAGCGCCGACCGGCAAGCCGACTACGAGCGCTTCCAGGCCCAGGGCGGGGACGCGCTGCGGGACTGGGCCACCTGGTGCGTGCTGGCCGAGGCGCACGGCCCGGACTGGCGGCAGTGGCCGGCCGGGCTGGCCCGCCCCGGCCTGGACGCGGTCGAGGCCGAGCGCAGCCGGCTGAGCCGGGAGGCGGACTTCCACGCCTGGCTGCAGTGGCTGGCCAGCGGTCAGCTGGCCGCGGCCCAGGACGCCGCGCGGGCGGCCGGGATGGACATCGGCGTGATCCAGGACCTCGCGGTCGGGGCCAGCCCGGCCGGATCCGACGCCTGGTCACACCAGGGCCTGTTCGTGCCCGGCGTCTCGGTGGGCGCGCCGCCGGACGAGTTCAACCAGCGGGGCCAGGACTGGGGCTCCCAGCCCTGGCATCCCGAACGCCTGGCCGGGCAGGACTATCAGGCCCTGGCCGACCTGGTCGGCGCGGCCACCCGCAGTTCCGGCGCGCTGCGGATGGACCACGTGATGGGCCTGTTCCGCCTGTGGTGGGTGCCGCCCGGCCTCACCCCGGACCACGGCACCTACGTCAGCTACGACCACGTGGCCATGGTCGGCGTGCTGGCCCGGGCCGCGGCCGACCGCCGCTTCCTGGTCATCGGCGAGGACCTGGGCACGGTCGAGCCGTGGATCCGGGAGTACCTGTCCGCGCACGGCGTGCTGGGTACGTCGATGCTGTGGTTCGAGCGGGACCAGGACGGCGCGCCGCTGCCGCCCGGGCGGTGGCGGGCCGACACGCTGGCCACGGTGGGCACCCACGACATGCCGCCCGCGGCGGCCTTCCTCGCCGGTGATCACGTGACGCTGCGGGCCGGGCTGGGGGTGCTGGCCCGCTCGGAAGCAGACGAGCGGGCCAGCACCGAGCAGGACCTGGCCGCCTGGCGGGAGACGCTGACCCGGGAGGGCCTGCTGCCCGCCGACGGGACGGCCGGCCTGGCCGACCAGGTGGTGGCGCTGTACGCCTACCTGGCCCGGACCCCGTCCGCGCTGATCGGGGTGTCGCTGCCGGACGCCGTGGGCCAGCGGCAGCCGCAGAACATCCCGGGCACCACCGATGAGTACCCGAACTGGCGGATCCCGCTGGCCGACGGCGACGGGCGGCCGGTGCTGCTGGAGGACCTGGCCGGGCGGTCCGAGCTGCGGGCCATCGCGGACGCGGTCCGCGCCCGGAGCTGATCCCGGGCCCGGCCGGCCACCCGTGAGCGGGGCTCTAGCTGGGCTTCCAGGCCGGGTCGCGCCCGGAGGCGGCCAGCAGCTGGTCGAACGCGGACGCCCCGTCCGGCAGCGGCACCGGGGCCGCGAACCCCTGGTACTGCCGGAACAGCTCCGCGTTGTCGTCCACGGCCTGCGCGGCCGCGGCCAGCGCCGGGCCGTCGCAGTGGAAGTCCTGCCCGGTGGCCCGGGCGACATCCCAGCCGTGCAGCACCATCTCGGCCAGCAGCAACGCCCCCACCCCGTCCGACGGAGTGGGCGAGCCCATCACGTTCAGCTCACGGGTCCAGGCCCCCGGGTCGGACCAGGCCGCCACGGCCTTGTCCAGCTGGGCCGCGTAAGCCTGGGCGTAGCCGGGCTCGGCCACGAAGTCGGTCTCGGTCAGCCCGTCCGGCAGCGGCTCGTCCCGGGCCCGGCGTTCGGCCGAGTACGCGGTCCACAGGATCGTGTGGTTGAGCAGGGTGCGCAGGTCCCAGTCGGTGCACGGCGTACCCGCGGTGAGCTCGTGGCCCTCGGCCCCGGCCACCACCCGGGCGTCCTCGGCGGCCGCGGCCGCCATCTCCTGGTGCAGATCCATCGTCGTCTCCCCTCGTCGCAAGGCCACACTAGCCAGGGCGGGAGCGGGCGGTCTTGAACAAACGCGACGCCTATGCTGGCCGGATGGCGGAGGCGGAGGGGCTGGGCCGCGGGGTGCTGTATCAGCGGGCGGTGGCGTCCCGGTTCCAGCTGCGCAAGTATCCGCCCTCCCCGGCGCTGGCCCCGTTCGTGGACTACTACTGGGTCGTCCGCTGGGACCTGCGCGGCGAGCCCGCCCACGAACAGGCGGTGCTGCCGCACCCCAACGTGCACCTGACCTTCGAGCCGGAGCTGGCCGCGATCTACGGCGTGGTCACCCGGCTGTACCTGCGCAAACTGGAGGGCCGGGGGGTCACGCTGGGCGTCCGGTTCTGGCCCGGGGGCTTCCGCCCGTTCTGGCCGGACCCGATCAACCAGCTCACCGGCCGGGTCGTGCCCGCGGACCGGTTGCTGGGACCGCGGGCCGAGCCGGCCCGGCAGGTGGTGGTGACCGATCCCGACGACGCCGTGCTGGTGGCCACGATCCAGGGCCTGCTGGAATCGATCCGGCCCGCCCGGGATCCGGTGGCCGAGCGGGTGGCGTCCATGGTGGCCCGGATCGTCGAGGACCCGGAGCTGCGCCGGGTCGACCAGCTCGCGGCCGCCTTCGAACTGCCGGTGCGGCGGCTGCAGCGGCTGTTCGCGGACTACGTGGGGGTCAGCCCCAAGTGGGTCATGCGCCGGGCCCGGCTGCACGACGCCGCCCTGCGCGCCGAGCAGGGCGGCCCGGTCGACTGGGGTGCGCTAGCCGCTGACCTGGGCTACAGCGACCAGGCCCACCTGACCCGGGACTTCACCGCCACCATCGGCGAGCCACCCGCCCGCTACGCCGCCGACTAAGGCGCGTTCTAGAAGCGTCTGGGGAACCTTGCCGGCAGTTCGGCCCGGCGACGGTGCCTGAAGGCTGAACGTCGAAAAGTGGTCATTTTCTGCTGTGATAGCGACAGGTTTTGCACACAAAGCCCGCCGGCCCGGCCCGGCCCAGCCCAGCCGCCACCGTCACCGCCACCGGCACCGCAGCCGCAGGCCAGGGCCGCCCGGCCCGAACCCCTCACGAAGCACACCCGACCTGCGAACGGCATGTGAAAGGTTTCACAAGCCGGTGGCATGGCCGGCTGGTCAGTGGGGGATGCCGGAGATGCGATCGCCCAGGCGGGCCAGGGGGGACGTGCGGTCCGAGCCCTGGTCCTCGGTGTGGTCGGCCGCCCGGTACAGCGCGTACAGGCCGTGCACGCCGGTCCACCGCAGCGGCTCCGGCTCCCAGGACCGGGCCCGGTGCCCGACCCAGGGGAGTGCCGTGCGCGGCGTCTTCTCGCCCGCCACCAGGTCGGCCAGGGTGTGCCCGGCCAGGCAGGACGCGGCCACCCCGTGGCCGGTGTAGCCGCCCGCCGCGCCCAGCCCGGACGCGCGGTCCAGGGTGACCGTGGCACACCAGTCGCGTGGGACACCCAGCACCCCGCACCAGGCGTGGTCGATGCGGGCCGGGCGGGTCGCCGGGAACAGCCGGTGCAGGATCTGGCTCAGCACGTCGACGGTCTCGGGCTGGGTCGCGCCCCGGTGGTCCAGCGTGGACCCGAACCGGTACGGGACGCCGCGGCCGCCGATGGCGATCCGCCCATCCGCGGTGCGCTGGGCGTACATGTACACGTGGGCGCTGTCGCCGATCGCCTCACAGCCGTCCCAGCCGATCTCCTGCCAGGCGGCCTCCCCGAGCGGCTCGGTGACGATCATCGAGCTGTTCATAGGCAGCAGGGCCCGGCGCTGGCCCGGCAGCCGGGCGGTGAAGCCCTCGGTGGCGCGGAGGACGTACTCGGCGCTGACGTCGCCGAACACCGTGCAGGCCCGGGCGCCGCCGCCGGACCCGGCCCGGCCAGGCAGGATCCGGGTCACCGGGGTGGCCTCGTAGATCTCGACTCCGGCCCGCTGTACCGCGTCAGCCAGGCCGGTGACCAGCTTGGCCGGCTGGATCCGGGCGCAGTCCGGCGAGTAGATGGCGCCGAGGGCGCCGTCGATCCGCACCCGGCCGGCCAGCTCGGCCGCGCCGAGGAACTGGGCCTGCTGCTCGCCCAGGCCCCACTCGCGGTCTCCTAGCAGCTCCTCCTGGAGCCGGCCGAGCTGGGCCGGTGTGGTGGCCACGGCCAGCTCGCCCCCCTTGACCAGGTCGGCGTCGATGTTCTCGGCTGCGCAGACCCGGGACACCTCGTCCACGGTCTCCCGCAGCTGGCACTGCAGATCCAGCACGGCGTCGCGGCCGCCGGGGCCGCGTGCGTACCGCTCCCGCGACCCGGGCAGGGCGCTGGTCAGCCAGCCGCCGTTGCGGCCGGACGCGCCGAAGCCCGCGAACGCGGCCTCCAGCACCACCACCCGCAGCGCGGGCGCGGCCTGCTTCAGGTAGTAGGCCGTCCACAGCCCGGTGAACCCGCCCCCGACGATGCACACGTCGGCCGTGAGCGGGCCCGGCAGCGACGGCCGCCGCGGCGGGAAGCCACCCCGGGCCCGCCACCAGTACGAGACGTCGCCGTTGTGCTCGGCGGTCAGCCGCTGCCCGCCGTCGCGGCCCGGTATCCGCATGAATCCGCCTCCTCCGGGCCGGCTACCAGCGGAAGGAGGTCAGCTGCTAGAGGCCCAGCTCGGACTGTATCGCTGGCGGCAGCTTGTTCAGCACCGACGTGGGCAGCTCGTTCAGCACCGACGGCGGGAGCTTTTGCAGGACCGAGGTGGGCAGGGTGGCCAGCACCGACGGCGGCAGCTTTTCCAGGACGGAGATCGGGAGCTTGGCCAGCACCGACGTGGGCAGCTTCTCCAGGACCGAGATCGGCAGCTGGGCCAGCACCGACGTGGGCAGCTTCTCCACCACCGAGACCGGCAGCGTGGCCAGCACCGACGGCGGCAGCTTGGCCAGCACCGGCACCGGCAGCCGGGCCAGGGCCGACGAGGGCAGCTTGGCCAGCGTCGTGGCCGGCAGCCGGGTCAGTACCGAGGTGGGCAGGCCGGCCAGAGCCGAGGCCGGCAGCGTGACCAGCGTGGCCGTGGGCAGGGTGGCCAGCACCGAGGCCGGGAGCTTGACCAGCAGGCTGACCGGCAGCGCGGCCAGCGTCGTGCGGGGCAGGCTGGCGACCAGGCCCGGCTGGGGCAGCGACGGCAGGCCCAGCACCAGGGCGCAGTAGTCCGGGACGTTGGTGGCGGCGCCGGCCGCCGTGGTCAGCGTGCCGAACACCGGGCCGGTCAGGACGGTGCCGACCGTGGGACTGGCCAGGGCCTGCTCCAGCCCGGTGGCGCTGAGCGTCCGGCCACTGGCCTCGGTGGCCGTGCCCTCCAGCTTGGCGACATGCCCGGCCACCTCGGTGCACAGCCCGGACAGCTGGGTCACCGGCGCGACCGGCGTGCCACCGGCGGTGGCCGACCCGGACGCCCCCGGGGAGGCGCTCCGGCCGGGCGCGGAGGCGCCGGTGTGCCGCGGCGAAGGCTGGCCCTGGCTGGTGGCGGCGGAGGGTGCGCCCGCGTGCGGCGCGCCCGCGTGCGGCGGGGTGGTGCCGCTGAACACCCCGGTGGCGGCGGCCAGGGCCACGCCCATCCCGGCCAGCGCGGCCGCGACCCCCGCGACCTTGAGGGTGAGGTGCCGGGCCAGCCGGGACGCGGCCGGCCGGGCGTGCCCGGGGGCCGGGGAAGAAGCGGTGGACCCGGCCAGGTGGGCCGTGAACGCGGCCACGGCCAGGTCCTCGCGGGACAGTTCGCGGTCGTCGCCGGGCGCGGCCGCCGCGGTCAGCAGGTGGGCCAGCGGGTCGTCGGCCCGCGCGGAACCGGCCGCGGCGCGGTCGAGCAACTGCTCGGCGGCCTCGCGGTCGATGTGACGGGGCTGACTGGTGTTCATCTCACGTCCTTCAGCGCCGGCGGCTGCGCCGATGTCACTAGGTCCCGCCGATCACTCCTTGCCTGTTCACGCGTCATGAGGATCCGCCTGTTCCAGGCGGGTGGCCAGCTTGCGCAGCCCCCGGTAGGCCGCGGTCCGCACCGCCCCCGCCTTCTTGCCCAGGACCCGGCCGGCGCTCTCCGCGTCCAGCCCCATGACCACCCGCAGCATCACCGCTTCGGCCTGGTCCGGGGGCAGGTCAGCGATCATCGCCACCGCGGCCTGGGTGGAGACCGTGTCCATCGCGCTCTGGGCCGTGTCGTCGCCCGCGGCCAGGTCGGCCCCCAGGTCCTCGACCGGGGTCGGGGCCGTCTGCGGCCGGCGGCGGTGGCGGCGCTGATGGTCCATGGCCCGGTGCCGGGCGATGGTGGCGGCCCAGCCCCGGAAGCCGTCCGAGTCACCGCTGAAGCCGGGCAGGTCCCGGGCGATGTGCAGCCAGGCTTCCGAGGCCACGTCCTCGGCGTCGTCCGCGACCATGGTCCGCAGGTACCGCAGCAGCCGGGGCTGCACGTCCCGGTAGAGCACACGGAACGCCTGCTCATCGCCCTGCTGCGCGGCCTGGACGGCCTGCGTCAGGTCCGGCTTGTCGGTGGTCG
>DASXMW010000270.1:0-5454 GCA_036495425.1 Streptosporangiaceae bacterium
GCCCCGGCCCCCGCCCCGGGCCCCCGGCCCTCGCCCGGACCCTCTCTGATAACAGCAAGAAGCCTCCGCCCCGCCGTCCGTCAGCCCCACCCGGCACCATCGCATCCCCAGTGCCCGCCAGCCGGTGCCCCTCGGCCGTCACACCCATCACGGCTGCATCAGCAATTCGTGGCCATCGAGAGCTGGGCAGGCTTTTCCGCAGCACCTGCGGAAAAGCCTGCCCAGCCTCCGGCTCCCCACCCACCCAGCCCCACCAGTCCCGGTGGCCTCCGTGCCTCTGAGGCTGAGCCCAGTTTTATGCAGCATTTGCACAAAACTGGGCGCAGCCCCGCCAGCCCGCCGCCGCCCAGCCCCGCCAGCCGGGGCCCCAACCCCACCGTCACCCTCAGTCCCACCAGCCCGGCACCTCACAGCCCGTCGGCCCGGGGCCGGGCCGCGCCCCGGGGGCCCGGGCTCCGCCCGAGCTAGAGCAGGAAGCGGAACAGCGGACTGGACGAGTCGATCTTCTCGATCGACGGCGGGGCCGCCTTCATCCGGTCCAGCAGCGCGGGCAGATCCTCGGGCCGGGATAGCTCGATGCCGACCAGGGCCGGCCCGGTCTCGCGGTTGCTGCGCTTGATGTATTCGAACAGCGTGATGTCGTCGTCCGGCCCCAGCACCTCGTCCAGGAACCGGCGCAGGGCCCCGGGCTCCTGCGGGAAGTCGACCAGAAAGTAGTGCTTGCGGCCCTCGTGGATCAGGGCCCGCTCGACCACCTCGGCGTACCGGCTGACGTCGTTGTTGCCCCCGGACACCACCGCCACCACGGTGGCGCCGGGCGCGATCGCCGCCGCCCCGGCCACACCCTCGCTGGCCAGGTCGTTCAGCAGCCCGGTGGCCAGCGCGCCCGCGGGCTCGGCGATGATCCCGTCGACCTGGTACAGGGCCAGCATCTCCCGGCACACCCGCCCCTCGTCGACGGTCAGCACCCGGGCTCCGGAGGCGGCGATCAGCGGGTAGGTGCGTGTCCCGGCCCGGCGCACCGCGGCGCCGTCCACGAACGTATCGACCTCGGGCAGCGTGACCGGGCCGCCCGCGGCCAGCGCGGCGGTGACACAGGCCGCCCCGGCCGGCTCGGCCCCCATGACCCGGACCCCGGGATGGCGCTCGCCCAGCCAGGCCACCGCCCCGGCCAGCAGCCCGCCCCCGCCGACCGGGATCACCATCACGTCGGGCGCCCGGCCGAGCTGGGCCACGATCTCCCGGGCCACCGTGCCCTGCCCGGCGATCGTGCGCGGGTCGTCGAACGCCGGCACCAGCGTGGCCCCCGAGGCAGAGGAGTCGCGGGAGGCCGCGGCCGACGCCTCGTCGTAGGTGTCGCCGCCCAGCACGATCTCCACCATGTCCCCACCCAGCATGGCGATGCGGTCCCGCTTCTGCCGGGGCGTGATCCGCGGCAGGTAGACCCGGCCGCGCACCCCCAGGGCCGAGCAGGCGTAGGCCAGGCCCTGGGCGTGGTTGCCGGCGCTGGCCCCGACCACCCCGGCCACCCGGGCCTGCTCGTCCAGCTGGGCGATGAGGTTGTAGGCCCCGCGCGCCTTGTAGGAGCGGACGGTCTGCAGGTCCTCGCGCTTGAGCCAGACGTCACAGCCCAGCAGCGCGGACAGCCGCCCGTTCCGCTCCAGCGGCGTGGTCGCCACCACCCCCGCGAGCCGTTCGGCCGCCGATTCCACCTGCGCAGCGTTCACAGTCACCGGCCCAGTCTGCCGTACCCGGCACCCACCAGGGCGGACGCTCGGGCCAGTCGATCCCCAGCCACCCCGTGACCTGCGCGCCCGAGGATGAGACCCGTCTAATTGTGAGATTAACAATGGCTCACTGACCTGTTTCAATGGCGGTATGGAGACCGCGGTGACCAGGCGCGAAGCATCATGCTGCGCGGCGGCCGCGTCCACGGCCATGGGCAAGTACCTGCGCGTCATCTACCTGCTCAGCTTCAGGGCCCCCTGCGTCACCACCTCGGAGGTGGCGGCCCGGCTCGGGGTCGCGGCCCCGTCGGTGTCGGCCATGCTGCGCCGCCTGGACGCCGCGGGCCTGATCACCGCGTCCGGGGCCGGCGGCATCGTGCTCAGCGAGCACGCCGAGCGGCACGCCCGCGACGTGGTCCGCCGCCACCGGCTGATCGAGACGTTCCTGGTCCAGGCGGCCGGGATGAGCTGGGACGAGGTCCACGACGAGGCCGAAACCCTTCAGGACGCGGTCAGCGACCGGCTGGTCGACCGGATCGACGCCGCGCTCGGCCACCCGCACCGCGACCCGCACGGCGACCCGATTCCGCAGCCGGCCGACGGGCCCGCCGACGGTTACACCGAGGACTGGTCACCCTCGCTGACCGGCGTGCCCGCGGGCCAGTCGTTCCGGGTGGACCGGATCAGCGACGAGGACAGCACCGCCCTGCAGTACCTGGCCGGACTGGGGGTCCGGCCCGGCGTGGTGCTCCAGGTGCTGGAACGCGAGCCGTTCGGCGGTCCGCTGTGGGTCGAGGTCGGCGGCCGGCGCCGCGCCCTGGGCGTCCCGCTCACCCAGCTCGTGCACGGGGTGGTGACCGCGTGACCGCCGAAGCCACGTCACCGGTCCAGACCACCGCCCCCGAGGTCACGCTGGGCCAGCTGCGGGCCCGGGGCCGGGTCCGGGCCGTGCTCGGGCTGCTCGGCCCGGCCTTCGTGGCCGCCGTGGCCTACATCGACCCCGGCAACTTCGCCACCAACTTCACCGCCGGCGCCGCCCACGGCTACCAGCTGGCCTGGGTCATCGTGATGGCCAACCTGATGGCGGTGCTGGTCCAGTACCTCACGTCCAAGGCGGCCCTGGCCACCGGCCGCAGCCTGCCCGAGCTGTGCCGGGACCGGTTCGGCCGGCGGGCCAACGTCGTGCTGTGGCTGCAGGCCGAGGTGGTGGCCATGGCCACCGACCTGGCCGAGTTCGTGGGCGCCTCGGTCGGCATCAACCTGATCTTCGGTGTGCCGTTGTTCGTGGCCGGCCTGATGACGGCGGTGGTGGCGTTCGTGATCCTGGGCCTGCAGCAGCGCGGTTACCGCCGGTTCGAGCTGGCCATCATCGCCCTGCTGGCCCTGGTCGGGGCGGCCTTCCTGTACCTGCTGCTGGCCACCGGCGGCCAGCAGTACGCTCAGCTGGCCGGGGGACTGGTGCCCCGGCTGGCCGGCACCGGCGCCCTCGGCCTGGCCGTCGGCATCATCGGTGCCACCGTCATGCCGCACGTGGTCTACCTGCACTCGGCCCTGCAGCAGAACCGGGTCGGGGCCCGCGGCCCCCGGGAGCGGCAGACGCTGCTCACCGCCAACCGGTGGGACTGCGTGACCGGTCTCGGCCTGGCCGGGCTGGTCAACCTGGCCATGCTGTGCGTGGCCGCGGCCCTGTTCCACGGGGCCAGCACCTCCGGCGTGGTCGACCTGGGCATGGTCCACACCCGGCTCGGCTCGCTGGTCGGCGGCGGGGCCGCGCTGGCCTTCGGCGTGGCCCTGATGGCGTCCGGGCTGTCCTCCTCCAGCGTTGGCACCTACGCCGGGCAGGTGGTGATGGCCGGCTTCATGAACTGGCGGATCCCGCTCCTGCTGCGCCGGCTCCTGACCATGGCCCCGTCCCTGCTGGTGCTGGGCCTGGCCGTGAACCCCAGCCAGGCGCTGGTGCTGTCCCAGATCGTGCTGTCGTTCGGCATCCCGTTCGCGCTGGTGCCGCTGCTGCTCGTCACCCGGGACCGGCTCACCATGACCGACATGGTCAACCGGCGCCTGACCACCGCGCTGATGGTGGCGACTACCGTGATCATCACCGGCCTCAACCTCTACCTGCTCGGCCAGGCCATCCACGGCGCGGTCTGAGCCAACGGCAGAAAGCGAACCCATGGCAGTCATCGTGGTGACCCGGCTCCGGCTGAAGGACCCGGGCGTACTGAACGACCCGCCCCCGGTGGTTCCGGCCCAGTGACCGCTGTCCGGCTGATCCGCGCCCCCGGGCTGTCCGACGTCGCCGAATACGCCTACGCGGCCACCGCCCCCGCCGGGGCGCGGCTGATCTTCCTGGCCGGGGCCTGCCCGCTGAACGAAGACGGGACGACCGCGGCCGTGGGTGACTACGCCGCCCAGGCCGCCCAGGCCGTGGCCAACCTGCGCGAAGCCCTGGCGGCGGCCGGGGCGCGCCTGACCGACGTGATCAGCACCCGGGTCCTGGTCGCCACCACCCGGCAGCCGGACCTGGTCACGGCCTGGACGGTGGTGCGGGACGCGTTCGGTGATCATGACGCGCCCAGCACGCTGATGGGGGTCACCGTGCTCGGTTACCGCGACCAATTGGTCGAGATCGAAGCCGTCGCCGCGGTGGCCGGCCCCTGAACCGCGAAGCTGGCGGCTGGACCCTAGCGCGGCACGCCGCGGAGCCACTTCTCCATCGTGCGCCGGTCCCGCTTGGTGGGGCGGCCCGCGCCGCGGTCGCGGGTGGCCACCGGCACCGCCCGGTCGCGGGGCGGCGGCGGTGGGCTGTGGTCCACGTAGCATTCGGCCGCCACCGGGGCGCTGACCCGCTTGCTGATGACCTTGACCACCTTGACGACCCGGTCCCAGTTCTCCTGCCGGACCCGGACCTCGTCCCCGGGCCGGACCGTGTGCGCGGGCTTGACCCGGGTCCCGTTCACCCGGACGTGCCCGGCCCGGCAGGCACTGGACGCGGACGAACGGGTCTTGGCCAGACGGACCGACCAGATCCAGCTGTCCACCCGCCCGGTTTCCCCATCGGCCACCCGGTCACTGTAGCCCGCCCCCGGGCTAACCTGATCAGCCTGGGCTGAGGCCGCGTAAGGGCAACGGGGGCCGGGTAGGAGGCGGCGATGGGACCACCGAATGACGGGCGGGACGAAACCCAGGCCGAACGGGACGACCGTAACCTGATCGAGCTGCTGCAGGAACTGCGCGTGGCCGGCCTGGGGGTCCAGGTCCTGTTCGGTTTCCTGCTGTCGCTGCCGTTCACCAGCCAGTTCAAGCAGCTCGACGGCGCCGACCGCAACCTGTACCTGGCCTGCCTGATCCTGGCCGCCATGGCCACCGCGCTCCTGCTCGGCCCGGTCGCCTACCATCGTCTGGTCTTCCGCCAGGGTGAGAAGGAAAGGCTGGTCCAGGCGGCCAACGTCATGGCCATCCTGGGCCTGATCACCGTGGGCCTGGCCGTGTCCTGCTCCCTGCTACTGGTGGCCGGCTTCGTGGCCGGCTACACCACCGGCGGCGTGATCGCGGGCCTGGTCCTGGTCATGTTCGGTCTGCTCTGGTTCGCCCTGCCGCTGGCCCGCCGCTGACATCATGGGGGCGATGACAACGACATCAGGCCGGCCGCTGGCCCTAGTCACGGGGGTCGGGCGATCGGTCAACATCGGCGCGGCCATCGCGGCCCGCCTGGCCGGGACCGGCT
>DASXMW010000271.1:0-6592 GCA_036495425.1 Streptosporangiaceae bacterium
CCCGCGGAGGTGATGACCCCGCCGGTGGCCGACAGCCCGATCAGCGCTCCGCGACGCGGCCCGACCCGCTGCGCCTCCTCCCGCACCCGGGTCATCAGGAAGATGTTGTAGTCGATGCCCAGGGCGACCAGGAACACGAACACGAACAGCGGGAACGAGTTGTCCGCGTTCCCGTAGCTGAACACATGGTTGAAGAACAGCGAGCTCACGCCGAGCGCGGCGCCGAACGACAGGGCCACCGTGGCGATCAGCATGATCGGTGCGATGATCGCCCGCAGCAGCAGGCCCAGGATCACGAACACCAGCACCAGGATGATCGGGATGATCACGTTCCGGTCGTGGTCCGCGGCGCGGGCGATGTCGAGGGTGACGGCGGTGTTGCCGCCGACCATCGCGTCCGCTCCCGGCACCGCGTGCACGGCGTCCCGGACCTTGTCGATGGTGCCGTACGCGGCCTGGCTGTCCGGTGCCGAGGTGAGCGTGCCCTCCAGGAAGGCGTGGCCTCCCCTGGTCACCGGGCCGGTCACGCCGGTGATGCCCGGAGTGCCCTTGAACGCCGTCTCCACCTGGGCCGCCTGGGCCGGGTTGGACACCACGACCACCGGCTGCCCGGCGCCCGCCGGGAAGTGCTCGGAAATGATCGTCTGCCCGACCACCGACTCCGGGTGGTGCCCGACAAAGGATTCGGCCGCGGTCAGCCCGCTGGCCCTGAGCCCGGTCAGCCCGAGAGCCATGACGCCCAGCACCAGCGCGGTGACGATCCAGACCGCCCGCGGCCGGACCGCGATGCGCCGCCCCACCCCGGCCCAGAATCCGCGGGTGGTGGGCTCGGCCGAGCCGAACGCGGGCTTGACCGGCCAGAAGATCCGGCGGCCGAAGATCAGCAGCAGCGCGGGCAGCAGCGTCATCATCGACAGCAGCGCCACCGCCACGCCGATGGCCAGCACCGGCCCGAGGCTCTTGGTCGAGTTCAGCTCGGCGAACGACAGCGTGAGCAGGCTCAGGATCACGGTGCCCGCGCTGGCGATGATGGCGGGCCCGGCCCGCCGCATGGCCAGCGCCATGGCCTCGTGCCGGTCCTCGTGGCGGCGCAGTTCCTCCCGGTACCGCGCGGTCAGCAGCAGTGCGTAGTCCGTCCCTGCGCCGAACACCAGCACGTAGAGGATGCCGGCACTCTGGGCGTTGACGGTCAGGCCGGCCCGGGCCAGCAGGTAGATCAGCGCCTCCGCGCTAACCAGGGCGATGCCTGCGGAGATCACCGGGAACAACCACAGCGTCGGGCTGCGGTAGGTGATCAGCAGCAGCACGATCACCACGGCCAGGGTGGCGATCAGCAGGGTGCCGTCGATGCCCTTGAACGAGTTGGCCGAGTCCGCGGCGCTGCCCAGCGGGCCCGCGATGTGCACGGACAGCCCGGCCGGGCCGTCGCGGGCGATATTGCGCAGGCTGGTGGCGGCGTCTGAGGCCTTGTTCCAGCCCTGGGAGCCCAGATTGACCGGGACCAGGGTCTCGATGGCCTTACCGTCCTGAGAGACGATCGGCCCGGTCACCTTCCCGCTCACCACGCCGGCCACGGTCGCGAACCGGGCCCGGTCCGCCGCTGCCTTGGCCTTGTCCGCGCTGGTCAGCCCGGACGGCCGGTCGTAGACCACGACCGCGGTGAACACGTTGGGGGACTGGATCTTCGACTGCAGGTCCAGCACCTGGGTCGACTCGGCCTTGGCCGGCAGCCAGGACGACGAGTCGTTCTTCTCGGCCCCGGTCAGCTTGCCGGACAACGGCCCGGCCAGAGCCACGATGAGCAGCCAGAAGACGACGACGCCCCACTTGGCCCGTCGTCCACTGGCAAAGGTGATGATGGCGCGAGCTCGGCTCATGGTGATCCCCCGTCAGGTCACTGGTCGGGCTGCTCTACTGGCTGCACTATGGGGCACAACCGCCGGTCCAGTCAAGACATATCTCAAGTGCGAACGTTTGCTGATGCCGGCTGGCCCGCGGGAGCGTGCTCAGGCCGGGCCAGCTCACGGTTAGAGAGTGGCCCCTAATGTCAAACTGGCCAAATGAGTTTCTACGCCGATCATGTCCTGCCCCGCCTGATCGACCGGATCATGCGCGCCCACGACCTGGATGAACTGCGGGCCCAGGTCGCGTCGAAGCTCACCGGTGACGTGCTGGAGATCGGCTTCGGCTCCGGCCTGAACGTGCCGTTCTACCCGTCCGGCGTGACCCGGGTGTGGGCGCTGGACCCGGCCACGGTGGGGCGGAAGCTGGCCGCGGCCCGGGTCGCGGCCAGCCCGGTGCCCATCGAGTACATCGGGCTGGACGCGCAGCGGATCCCGCTCCCGGACGGGAGCGTGGACAGTGTGCTCACCACCTGGACCCTGTGCACGATCCCGGACGTGGGCCAGGCCCTGGCCGAGGTCCGCCGGGTGCTCCGCCCCGGCGGCACGCTGTCCTTCGTCGAGCACGGCCGGTCGCCCGACCCCGCCGTGGCCCGCAGCCAGCGGCGGGTGGAGCCGGTCCAGTCGCTGGTGTTCGGCGGCTGTAAGCTCACCCGGCCCATCGACCAGCTCATCACGGCCAGCGGGCTGGACCTGACCGGGCTGAAGCAGTACTACCGGCCCGGCCTGCGCGCCAGCAGCTACACCTACGAGGGCCAGGCCCGCAGGGCCGACCGGACGTAGTCCGCGCTGGCCCGCACGTCGGTCACGGGTCCATCGCCGGCGGGTTCCCCGGTCAGGATGGTGTCCTGCTCCAGCACGTACCAGCCGTCGTAACCGTGTTGGCCCAGGGCGGTGACGATCGCCTCCACGTCCACGTCGCCGGTGCCGAGCGGGCGGTACATGCCGTCCCGCACCGCCTCGGTGTAGCTGAGCCGGCCGGCGCGGACCCGGGCCGCGATGGCGCCGTTCACGTCCTTGAGGTGCGCGTGCGCGATCCGGTCCGGGACCTGACGGGCCAGATCGGCCGGGTCGGTGCCGCCGATCAGCAGGTGCCCGGTGTCCAGGCACAGCGCGATCGAGGAGCCCTCCAGCACCCGCTGCACCTCGGGCCCGCTCTCCACCATCGTTCCCACGTGCGGGTGCAGCACGGCCAGCACGCCGTGGTCGGCGGCCGCGACCCGGATCCGGTCGACGTTGACCAGCAGGATGGCCCAGCCGGCCTCGTCCAGCACCGGCCGGGTGTCGTACCCGGTCCGGCCACTGTCGGCCGACAGCACCAGCACCGACGAGCCGGTCTCGGCGTACCCGGCCAGGATCCGCTCGATCTCCGGCAGCGGGTCATGGCCGGGTACGTGCAGCACCACCGGAGTGAACCCGCCCACCGAGGACAGGTGGTGGCGGCCCAGCAGCCGCGCGGCCCGGTCCGGGTCCGACGGCAGGAACCCCAGCGGCCCCAGCTCGGTGGCGGGCAGCCCGACCTGCTGCATCTCGGCCAGCACCCGGTCCGGGCTGAGCTGGTAGCCCCAGCCCGGGACCTCGCACACGCCCCACGAGATCGGCGCGCCCGCGATCTTCGCCGTCATCGCGGCCCCGCCTCGGGGGTGCGGCGCCACTGCTGGGCGGCCAGCTCACCGGCGAACCGGGCCTCGTCCCAGCCTTCGCGCACGGCCTGGGCCAGCAGCTCGGCCTGGGTCACCGGGGTCATCCGGCCCACCGGCTGGTCCCGGTCCAGGTTGGTGGGGAAGGCGTAGCCCTCGGCGGCCACCGTGATCAGGTTGCGCACCTCCTGCTCGCGCCCGGCCGCCCAGCGCTGCTTGAGCGTCCCGAACAGGGCCGCGCTGGTCGCGGTGGTGTCGACCGCGTCCATGGCCCGGCCGAACGCCGACGACACCTGGAGCAGGTTGGCCATCCGCTTCACATCCGCGGACCGGTTGGTACCCGCGCCGTGGAACAGGGCCGGGTTGAAGAACGCGGCGTCGCCCTTGGCCAGCGGCAGCTGCACGTAGTGCTCGTCGAAGTACCCGGTGAACTCGGGGGAGTGGAAGGCCACGTAGCCCGGCGCGTACTGCTGCGAGTACGGCAGGTACATGGTGGGCCCGGTCTCGACCGGCATGTCGCCGTGCGCCACCGCCCCCTGCAGGGTGAGGGCGGGGGTCAGCCGGTGCGCGTGGGCCGGGTAGGCCATGGCCTGCTCGCGGTCCATGAACCCCAGGTGGTAGTCGCGGTGCGCGGTCTGCGCCTGGCCGCCCGGGTTGACCACGTTCGGCTGCGAGGTGACCTGGTAGGCCGGCCCCAGCCAGGCCTCGCTGATCAGCGCGATCACGTCGCTGGCGTAGTAGTCGGCGAACGCCTCCGGAGCCCGCTGCGCGAACTTGTCGACCGCGCCCCAGATCCGGTCGTTGTTGCCGGGCGGGGCGAAGTGGTCGCCGGCGGCCCGGCCGGCTGCCTTCTGCTCGTCGATGATGGCCCGGAACACCTCGCTGGCCCGGTCGACCACGGCCGGGTCGAACGCGCCGGCGAACACCACGATGCCCGGCCCGTCCAGCAACGCCCGGGCCAGCTCGGCCTGCACCTCCCGCCGGCCCGCGGTGGTGGCCGTCCGCTCGGGCAGCTTCCGTCCGTACACCGGCACATTGGATCGAACATCGTCGGCCGAGGGGTAGTCGGCCAGGTCCGTGGTCTGCTCGACCACGGCCCGGAAGTCACTGAGGCGGCAGTCATCGGGGGTGTACCAGCCGCGGGTTGCTGTCTTCGCTGACACGTTCATGGCTTTGAATCTAGGCCGCCGACGATGAATGCCAACGTTGAAAATCCCTCAATTTCCCCTCATGCTCGGAGGGTGGCGCACATTCCGGGTCCGCGAGATCGCGGCCCAGGCCGGGCTGTCCGAGGCCACCGCTGGGCCGCCCCTGCGACGCCTACGTCGCCCACGACCTGGACGGGGAGAACGAACTGCTCCTGCAGCGGCGCCGCCTGAGCGCCGTGCTCCAGCACGACCTGCGCCACGACCTGCGCCGCGCCTGCCAGGTCATCATGCAGGCCCAGCGCGCGCTGCCGGGCCCGATCGTGGCCCGCCCCTCCGGCGTCCAGATCATCACCCCGTTCAACGTCCCGCCGATGCTCATCGCCCCGGACTGATAACAGCAAGAAGCGTGCGCGCCCCAGCAGCGTGCCCCGGGTGGTCAGCCCGGCCGCGCTGACCAGGCTGTCGATCCGGCCGAAGCGCTCGACGGTGGCCGCTACCGACGCCCGCGCGCTGGCCACGTCGGCCACGTCGGCCGGGACGAAGTGGGCCTCGGCGCCGCCCGCCCGCAGCCCGGCCGCGAGCTTCTGGCCCGGCTCGGCGCGGCGGCCGGACACCACCACGGCCGCCCCCTCGCGGGCGGCGGCGCGGGCGACCGCCGCCCCTACCCCCTGGGTGCCCCCGCTGACCAGTACGACCCGATCCTGCAACAGTCCCATTGCTTGATCATGATCAGCCCGGCCCGCACCGGGCAAGCGCCAAAACCCCTCAAAAATCCCTCAGGGTCATCCGCCCCGGACGGGGCTCGGCCGGGCCCGGTCAGCCCTGCAGGGCGCGGCTGGGGAGCTGCCCGTACTGGCGGCGGTAGACCGCGGTGAAGTGGCTGGCGCTGAGCCAGCCCCACTTGCGGGCGACCTCGGCCACGGTCAGGCCCGAGGCCGGGTCGGCCTCGCGCAGTTCGGTGTGCGCCCGTTCCAGCCGGACCCGGCGCAGATAGCCCGTGGGGGTGGTCCCGTAGTGGCGCCGGAACGCGTACTGCAGGGCCCGCAGGGTGACCCCGGCCTGAGCCGCGATGTCGGCCGCGGTCAGGGGCTGGTCCGCGCAGGCCTCGATGAACTCGGCGGCCCGGCGGGCCGCGGCCGGCGGGAACCGGCCCGGGCCGCCGGTGTCGTGGATCATCGCGGTGTTGGGGAACGTTTCCAGCAGGGCGGCGGCACCGATCCGGGTCATCTCCTGCGCCATGAGCGGAGTGAGCCGGGTGGCGCCCGAGCCGATCAGCTGGCGGCAGATGAGCGTCATGGTCCGGGACCAGAAAGCCTGGGCCGACCCGGAAACCGGGGCCATGGCCTCGAACCGCAGTTTCGCGGCCGGCAGCCCGGTGTGCTGTTCGGCCAGCTCACCGGCGATGGAGCGCGGCACGCGGACCAGCGTCAGCATGTTCTGCCGCATGTTGACCCGGTAGGGCCGTTCCGGCGGCGGCATGAACCCGTCGCCGGGGCCGAAGCGCACGTCCTCCCCGGCCGTGGTCGCGGTGGCCGTTCCCGCGTGGCAGAGGGTCCCGACCAGTTCGCCGGTCGGGCTGCAGTCGGCGTCGTAGTCGAAGCTGGTCCAGTGCATGAGGCTGGCGTTCAGCGGGCCCGCCGACGCCGCGCGCAGGCCGGAGTCGATCTGGACCGGGCCGTCCCGGCGGAACCGGGCCGTGTGCTCGACGTACAGGCGGTTGACCAGGTCGGCGATTTCATCGGGGTCCGGAGTGACCAGTTCCAGCCGCTCCACCGGCATCAGTGTGCTTGTCACCGGGCACCTCCTTCCGCGCCCGCCGGGGCTGCGCGCACGGCGCAGCGCCTGGTTCCCACAGTGGTACCCGAATCGCTTGGCGGCAAATCCGCGCTGCCCGCCGGCGGCG
>DASXMW010000272.1:0-20348 GCA_036495425.1 Streptosporangiaceae bacterium
CAGTGATCAGTCGGTGGCCGAGATCCGCGCCGCGATCAGCGGCCTGAACCGTGACGAGCCCGAACTGGCCATCGCCATGTACCGGCGGGCTTCGGACCGCTGGCGCGCCCGCCGCGCCGCCGGGTCCGCCAACTGACCGAGGCTCCTCTTCCCCCGCCGCGCCATCCCCGCCCGGCCCCCGGGCCGCGCGGCTCCCGGCGTCGCCACCCTCGGTCCGCCCTGGCGCCCTCCCGCCCGTGCATCGCTATGTACGTAATGGTCCCCTTGCCGACCCTCTAGTGGCGGTAATCGTCCCGCTGCGTACATTGGGCCTGGTGCTGGCGGGGCTCAGGCAACCTGTGGGGCTGCTGAGGCGAGGCGACCGGTTCGCGGCGGTCCCGCGGCCCGCGGGCGCCCGGGGCAAGTGACGTTACGGACCGCCGAGACTGCGGATCGTAACAAAATGATCGACCCGATTCCGGTCATTGGTTACGGAGGGTAATTCAGGGGCTGAGGAAACTTTGCCGGCGGAACGTGGTTGAGTGCCTACCCAACGGCGTCATCGTGAGGTAAGTTCGTAACACATGGGTGAACTTAGGTCACTATATGCTGTCAGCCAGGTGACCGGTTTAGCCGTCTGACGAGGGTTGCGGCAACTGTCATGCTCGGCCCCCTGGCGGCTCCGGTCGCAGTATTTCCGAATCTGCCATGATGCAACTCTAAGTATCGCTACACTTACACTCAGTGACAGAGAGACGACGGTCGCGCAGGGATGAGGTAGAAAACTTTGCGCCGGGTGGTCGACTTGTTACCCCTGGTGATGGCAATATGGTCTCTGTACACCATAAGGGACATCAACGACAGGCTCCGGGATGGAGCTCCACGCAAGGCAGAAACGCAGGATCGTAGGTTTCGGTCCAGGAGGAGAGGCCGCAAATGGCTGCACGTACACCCGAAGCAGAGCCGCTGCTGACGCCGGCGGAGGTCGCGACGATGTTCCGCGTCGACCCGAAGACCGTGACTCGCTGGGCCAAGGCCGGCAAGCTCACGTCCATCCGTACGCTGGGTGGTCACCGTCGGTACCGGGAGACGGAAGTCCGCGCCCTGCTGGCCGGCATTCCGCAGCAGCGTTCCGAGTGACGGCGGCCGCAATCGCGTGGCTATGCCTTGCGCCAGGGGGGCAGACGACTGCCGGGCGCACCGCACGCGGCGGCAGTCTTCCAGCAGCTAGGGGGGTCGGCCCCGGTGGTCTGAGCGCCACCCAGGGCCGTGTTTCACCGGCAGGCGTATCAGGCGCCGCGTCCCGCGGGCGCGCGCTGCCGGGGCCGATCCAGTAAGCAGTTTCAGTAGCAACACCACCAAGCACCTTGGAAACAACCGGGGAACACCGCTGCCTTCGGCAGTTACAGATCGTAGCGATAGAGTTAAAATCTGTAATCATGCCTGCTGAGCGGCGGTGTCCGACATACTGGTTCGCGTCCAAGCGAACGGACGTAGCGCACCGTCGGCGATCCTCGGTCAGGAACGCGGCGTACGTCGCGTCCATGGGGAGGGATCGCACGATGCGTGATCCAGAGATGGTCGCTCGTGCCGCTTACGCCGCAGCGCGGCTGGAACAGGCATGGGAGCGCTGGCGGGCGCTCCACGGGCTGAGCGGGTCGGCCGATCCGCTGGCCAGCTACGTAGGTTATTCGCACCAGGAGCCCATGGGGCAGCCCCGGGTCGTGATCGGCGTGGACGCGGCCGAAGCCGAGTACTTCGCCGACTTCCTGGAAGGCCACGACTGCGCCGCCGCGGGCCTGAGCGGGGACGCCAGCGCCGCGTCGGCCGCGGGCCTGCCGGTTGACACCAGGTCGGTGAGCGGCTCGGGCCACCTGCCGGTCAACGGCGCGGCGCGCCCGCCGGACAACGGTGCCCTGCGCCCGTCGGACAGCGGCGCCCTGTACCCGCCGGTCAGCGGGCCGCAGCCGGTGATGGCGAACGGCTCACCGCACCCGGGCCAGGCCAGCGCGGCGTCCCGTGGCCCGGGCCCGGCCGGGCCGATCGGCATGCCGTCCCGTGACGGAATGACCGCCGGTCCCGGTGGTGGGGCCGGTGTGGCCAACGGCGGCGGCGCCGGTTCCGCCCCGGCCCCGCGCGACGTGCCGTCGGAGCCGATGGTCCGCCTGGTGGACGACACCGATCCCCATGCGCGGCCCGCGGCCGCGGCCGCGGCCGAGCGGCCGATCACCGGGCCACAGGCGCCGGTCCCGCCGGTCCCCCCGGCCTTCCCGGCCCCGGTCCCGACGTTCACCCCGATCGGGGAGACCGGGCCCGCCGGGCTCGCGGGCGAGCCGGGTCCGGGTGAGCCGTGGGGAGCGGTCGACCCGCTGGCCGGGTCGGAGCCGCCGGACGTCATCGCGGCCGAACTGGCCGGGTGGGCGTCCGGCGAACTGCCGGGGCAGGCGTCGGAGCAGCTGGCCAGCTGGGCCAGTGCCGACGCGCCTGGCGGCCGGGCACTTAAGCGGCCGCGCTTCGCGCGCTGAACCGGGCCGCCCTGAGCTGACCACGGGTGACCGGCGCCGGTCCACTGGTGTCACCCGGCCAGCGAAACCCTTCCTTGAGAGGTTTCACAGGTTTGCCTCAGGCTGGTGTCAGGTACGGCGGCCAGCCTGGTTACCAGAGGGCAAGCCCTCTTCTCCCCAAGACGTCTGGGCCCGGCACGGCCAGGCCCCGGGCCGGGCCCAGACACCAGGGAATCCCGGTAGATTTCTGATGTCCACGGGACGCAATGTTGCAGGTTGTGCCCTGTTGGTCCTTGGCTCGCGTGATCTGAACCTTATATGGTCGTCGTCCGGCATTTGTGACCGCCGATCATCGTTTTGTGACTCCGGGGAAGCCCTGGGCTTCCTCTGAAGGACGGTTCGCATGATCCAGGGGTTCAAGAACTTCCTGATGCGCGGGGACGTCGTTGTGGTGGCGTTGGGCCTGGTCATCGCCCTCGCGTTCAGCACGCTGGTCAGCGCGTTCACCACCAACATCATCAACCCGCTCGTCACCCGGGCCCAGGGCGGCCACTCAATCGGTCTGGGCGTTCAGCTCGGCAGCGCCAACAACAAGGCCACGCTGGTCAACTTCGGCGCACTGATCTCGGCCATCATCTACTTCATCATCTTCATGGCCGTGGTCTACTTCGTCATCGTGGTGCCCTACCGCACGATCCAGAAGCGCCGCGGCATCACCGTGTTCGGTGACCCGCCGCCGGTCAAGACCTGCCCGTCCTGCCTGTCGGCCGACCTGCCGGTGGCCGCCACCAAGTGCAAGTACTGCACCGTCGACCTGCCCGCCACCAGCGCGGCCTAGACCGTCCGGCAACACCACCGTCCGCCGTGTTCTGAACACGGTGGGCGGTTTGGTGTTTGTGTGGTTCGCGCCGCGGGTCGCACCGCAGCGGCGGGATCAGGCCACGCCGGGCGCGCCGGCCGGGGCGGGCTCGCGGGTGGCGAACGACAGCCGCCCTTCCTCGTCGCCCTGGCCGTCGATCTCCAGGACCCAGGTGTAGCGGCCGCCCGCCGACAACTGGAGCACGGTGTTGAAGGCCACCGGCACGTTGATCTCGGTGCCCGGGGCCAGGCCCGCGGGCCGTCCGGCCTCGAACTGGCCGCCGGCCCGGACCTCCTGGGCGCCGTTCGGGCCGGGCTGGATGACGGCCGAGCCGTCCTCGTCGAGCAGCTTGAGTGTGAAGGCGATCTTCTCGTTGGTGTGCTGCCACGGAATGTGGAACAGGACCGCCACTCCGCACGCGACCGGGCCCGGCCCGCAGACCGACCAGCCGCCACCGGAGATGAACAGTTTGCCGTCGGCGACCTGGGCGTGGTCCGCCAGCATCATCGTGACCCTCATGGATCAGCTACCCCTCAGGATGGGAAGACCGCCGGAACGATCATCGGACGGAACAAAGAAATTACCGTGGCTGAGGTCAGCCGGTCCAGCCGGGCGGGTCAGCCGGTCCAGGCGGGAACTCGCGGAGCCACCCTGATTCACCGGAAAACCGCTTGCGCAGGTCGTCCCGGATCTCGTGGCCCAGCCGCCGGGTCTCCCGGCGGTTGAGCAGAGCCCCGGCGGCGGCGCCGGTCAGCAGCGGGCCCAGCGACACCGCGCTGCGGCCGGCCCGGCCCGCGAGCCTGCGCTGCAGGCGCCGGGCCAGTGGGGAGCCCAGGGCCAGCACCACGCCGCCCGGCGTGAGCGAGACCCCGCGGCGGTTGGCCCAGGCGCCCACATAGGCGCTCATCCGGCCCGGTAGGTCGCCGGCCGGGCGCATGTCGTACACCTCGTGCAGCTCGGCGATGAGCTTGATCTCGATGCCGACCAGGGTCAGCGTCTCGGTGACGATCTCGGCCGGGAAGGCGGGCGCGATCGGCAGCACCGCCCAGACCCCTATGGTCGCGCCGACCGCGGCCGACGCCCGGGACGCGCCCTCGATGAGAGCCTCGGCCACCTCGTCGGAGGTCTTGCCGGGGAACTGGGCCTGCAGCTTGTCCCGGTCGCGGACCGGCAGCCGCGGGGCCAGCATGACCACCTCGTGGGCCAGCCACCGCCCGCCGAACCGCATGCCGTGCCCGGCTGCCCGCGGGGCCCGGGCGACCACCCCGGACCCGCGTCCGGCCGCTCCGGAGCCGCGTCCGGCCAGCCGCTTGCCGGTCTCCGCACCACGCCGGGCCAGGCCCGCGCCGGGTGCGCGCCGGGCCAGGCTGGTCCCGCGCTGGCCGACGGCGGCACCACCGCGCCCGACCGCGGCGCCGCCGCGCCCGACGGCGGCACCGCCGCGGCGGACGCGGGCCAGGGCCGACCGCGCGACGTCGGTCACCGGCCGGCTGGGTGACTCCTGCTCGGCGGATTCGCTGACCTCACCGACGACGCTGGCCACGTCGTCCACGATGGCCACGTCGTCCGCACGGGTCGCGTCGTCCATGCCGGGCGTCGCGTCGTCCATGCCGGGGGTTGCGTCGTCGACCCGGGTTTCGTCAGCCGGGTCTTCGGGGGAGCTGGCGTTCATGCCCCACCCCTACCCGTCCAGGCTCCGATCCCACCTAGGTCTGGTCAACGGCGGGCCCGGGGTGCTCGGTGAGCAGCTTGAGCACCGCTTCCTCGGCCTGGCCGTTGGTGGCCACGTCGCCGAACTCCTGGCCCTCACCCAGCTCGGTCAGCGACGGCGCGATCGTGATGTCCCGCTCGTACAGCGAGATGATCCGCGGGTCGATGTACGAGGCGCGGGCCACGGCCGGCGTGTTGCCCAGGTAGGACGCGACCTCCTGCACCACCCGGGCCACCGCCCGCTTGCGGGCCGGCTCCGACGACGTGGCCGTGGGCTCGGACACGGCCAGCCCCACGGCGGCCAGCACGGTGGCGTGCCAGGTACGGAAATCCTTGGCCGAGAAGTCCCCGTCGGCGACCTCGCGCAGGTAGTCGTTGATGTCGGCGGCGCTGACGTCGTGCCAGCGCCGGCCGCTGCGGAAGGCCAGCAGTTCGTCCTCGGGACTACCGCGGCGGCGCTTCAGCCTGGTCACCACCGTGCAGACCTCGGGGTCGGCCACGTACTGCTCGCGATGCTTGGACGATTTGCCGGTGTAGTCGAACACCAGTTGCCCCCGGCGGCAGGTGACGTGCTCCTTGCGGATGGTGGCCAGCCCGAACGTGCCGTTCTCGGCCGCGTACTCTTCGCCGCCGGGACGGAAGAAGCCCAGGTCGATCAAGCGGACGGCAGCGGCCAGGACCCGGTCCCGGGACAGCTTGTCCCCGGCCAGGTCGCGCTCCACCACCGCCCGGACCTTGGGCAGGACCCGGCCGAAGTCCAGCACCCGGTCGTGCTTGGCCTTGTCCCGTTCGGCCCGCCACAGGTCGTGGTAGCGGTACTGGCGCCGGCCCGCGGCGTCCGTGCCCACGGCCTGGATGTGCCCGTCGGCCTGCGGGGAGATCCACACGTCCTCCCAGGCCGGCGGGATGACCAGGGCCCGGACCCGGTTCAGGGTCACCGGGTCGGTCAGCCGCGTGCCGTCGGCGGCGTAGTAGCAGAAGCCCTTGCCGCAGCGGCGGCGCCGGATGCCGTCCGAGGTGAGGTCGCTGCGGATCAGCCCGGCGACGATGTCGGCGGTCGTCGTCATGACGGGGTCCCGGAATCCACCGGAGTCAGGATGTGGTGCTCGAGGACCGCGCTGGTCAGCAGTTCCCGGTAGCCGACCTCGTCGAAGAACACCGTGATCCGGTCGCCCTCGTCGGCCAGCACCACCCCGCGGCCCCACTCGTGGTGTTCGACCCGCAGGCCGGCCCCGAACGCGCCGTGGCCGCCCGCCGGGGTGGACCGGCCGGCGTCGCAGTTGTCGCAGCGGAAGCACCGGTCGTCCGCGCCCTGGCCGAAGTAGCGCAGCAGGAACCGGCGCCGGCAGTCGGTCATCTCGGCGTAGCGGCGCATCATCTCCACCCGGGAGCGTTCGACCGACCGGTACTGCCCCGCGATCTCAATGGCCCGGGTCGCGGCCTCGGCCGGCCCCGGGCCGTCCGGGACCGGCTCGATCTCGCCGTTCATCCGCACCGCTCCCGCCGCCTCGAGCAGGTTGACCAGGCCGGTCAGCCGCCGCTCGGACAGGCCCGACCGCTCGGACAACTCGTGCAGGGTGATCGGGGTCTGGGTGACCGCCGCCACCTCGGCCAGCAGGGTCTCGTCGGGCAGGCCGCCGGTGAAGAACTGGTGCAGGCCGAGGTCTTCCGGCCGGTAGAACAGGACGGCCTCGGCGGGCTGGCCGTCCCGTCCGGCCCGGCCGACCTCCTGGTAGTACTCGTCCAGCGACCCCGGGACCGAGGCGTGCAGCACGAACCGCACGTCGGGCCGGTCGATGCCCATCCCGAACGCGCTGGTCGCGACGATCGACGCGCCCGCCGAGAAGATCTCCTGGGTCTCGTCCCGGTGGGCCCGGCTGAGCCCGGCGTGGTAGGGGCGCAGGCTCAGCTCCTCCGCGTACCGTTCGGTCTCCGCCCGGGTGGCGGCGTAGACGATGCCGGTGCCGTCCAGTTTCGCGGCCGTCTCCAGCACCGCGGCTTCCTTGTCGCCGGCCTGGTGGAACATCCGGACCGCCAGGTGGATCTCGGGCCGGTCAAACCCCCGCACGACCTGGGCCGGGTTCTGCAGGCCGAGCCGCCGGACGATCTCCTCCCGGACCGGGGGCGCGGCCGTGGCGGTCAGCGCGGCCACCACCGGCCGGGGCTTCAGCACCTCGATCACGTCGATGATCCGCAGGTAGTCGGGCCGGAAGTCGTGACCCCAGGCGCTCACGCAGTGCGCCTCGTCCACCGCCAGCAGCCGGGGCGGGGCCTCGGCCAGGATCGCGCGGACGTCCGCGCGGGCCAGCTGCTCCGGGGCCAGGAACACGAACGCGGTCTTCCCCGCCCGCAGCAGGTCGTAGGCGGCCGTCCGCTGGCTTTCCGAGGTGCTGCCGTTCACGGTGGCCGCGGTCAGCCCGTGCGCGGTCAGGTGCTCGCTCTGGTCCCGCTGCAGCGAGATCAGCGGCGACACCACCACCGCCGCGCCGCCCAGCGCGATCGTGGCCAGCTGATAGACGGCGGACTTGCCGGCGCCACTGGGCATGACGGCCAGGCAGTCGCGCCCGGCGGCCAGCGCCGCCACGGCGTCCTGCTGGCCCGGCCGGAGCTTCCGGTAACCGAAGACTTCGGCCGCTACCTTCGATATATCAAAGATGCTGGACGTGGCCGGGCTCCTCACGCTGGTGGGACGTGCAACTTCCCCGCGGCCACCGGTCCTAACTGTGACCGCGTTACCTGATCAGATTGTCCAGGTAGTGGGTGAGAGGCGCGAGCCCGGTGTCCCGCCAGGCCAGGAAGAGCAGGGCCGCGGTCAGCAGCGGGGTGACGATCCAGTGCTCGGCGAACTTGCCCGTGGTGAACTGCAAGCCCTCCGGGAGCAGGTGGAACTCCTCCCGGCTGGCCGGGTACACGATCGGGCAGCCGCCGTGGGTGAGCATGTCCCCGGCGATGTGCGCGGCCGCGCCCAGCGCGATGCACAGCGGGGCCAGGGCCAGGCCGACGTGGAAGTAGATGGTGGCCGCGGCCGCGCCCACCCCCAGCGCGTCGCCGTGGTGCCCGCCCACGTGCAGCGCGGCTAGCGCGGCCGACAGCAGCAGGGACAGGAACACCCCGAGCGCGATCTTGCCCGCCAGCGTGTGGTCGAAGTGCACCGCGGCCCAGGCCCCGGCCGTGAAGACCAGGACCCCGAGGACGCTGTGCGTGCCCTTGCGGTGCCCGCCGCTCAGGTGGTGCACGATCCAGGCGAACGTCTCGGTCAGGAAGCCGTAGGAGCGGGCAATGGTCGAGCCCGGCTCGTCGATGTCGGGCAGCACCCCCGCGCCCGCGGTCAGCACCAGCCCGGCCAGCAGGCCCGGCCCGGTGACGTGCAGCAGCGGCGCCACCGCGACGAAGGCGACCGCCCCGGTCAGCGCGTGGTCGTGACCCAGCATGACCGATGACCCCCCGGGCGGCGGTGGAAGAGAAGCGACTGTCATTGTGAACAAAGCGGCCGCCTGGGTCACGGTGACACGCCCGGTATCCGCGGGTTCGGCCGGGAACGGCCGGGAAGATCCACTTGGTCGGCTCAACGGGAGGAAACGATCATGGCTTCACAACCGGCGGCGACCTGGAAGCCGCCGTCTCAGAGCGAGCAGGAGGGCGGCGACCTGGACGCGGGCAAGCGCAACGAGCTGCCCGCCGCGGCCTACGCGTTCCCGGAGCAGCGCAAGGAGCCGCTGAACTCGGCCAGCCACGTGCGCAACGCCATCGCCCGCTTCGACCAGGTCAAGGACGTCAGCGACGACGACCGGGCCCAGGCCTTCGCCAACATCAAGGCGGCCGCGTCCCACTTCGACGTGGACCTGACCGAGAATTCGTGGCACGACCTGATGCACTGAACCAGGACAGCGCCGGCGCCGGCCGGTGCCAGTTCTGGGTGCACGGCTTTCCGCGGCCCGGCCGGACCGAGCAGCTCGCCGTGCGCTTTGAGGAGCTCGGCTTCGACGGGCTCCTGCTGGCCGACAGCCAGAACCTGGTCGGTGACCCGTTCGTGGAACTGGGGTTGCTCACCCGCGTGACGTCCCGGCTCGGCCTGGGCACCGGCATCGTCAACCCGGTGACCCGTCATCCGGCCGTGGTGGCTTCGGCCATGGCCAGCCTGCAGATCGAATCGGGCGGCCGGGCCGCGCTCGGCCTGGGGCGCGGTGACTCCTCCCTGGGCCAGCTCGGCGTCAAGCCTCCCACCACCGGGCACCTGGCCGCCTTCGTCGGCCAGGTGCGCGGCTACCTGCGGGGCGAGGAGGTCGACCTGGACGGCCGCCCCAGCCGGATCGGCTGGATCGCCCAGGCCGGCTGGGCGCCCCCTCCGGTCGAGCTGGCCGCCACCGGACCCCGGACCATCGCGCTGGCCGCGACGGGCAGCGATCGGGTCATGCTCACGCTCGGCGCTGACCCGGACCGGATCGCCGGCGCCATCGAGCTGGCCCGCACCGCCCACGCGGCCGCGGGACTGGCCCCGGACCGGCTGCGGGTCGGGGCCTACCTCAACGTCTGCTGCCACCCGGACCTGGCCACCGCGCGGGACCTGGTGCGCGGCAGCGCGGCAATCTTCGCGCGCTTCTCGGCCATGAGCGCCGCCGCCGGAGCCCGGCTGGCCCGCCACGACCGGGGAGTGGTGACCGAAGCCGGCGCGGGCTACGACCAGGGGCGGCACGGCCTGGCCAGCGCGGCCAGCGCCGGAGTGCTCGACGACGCCTTCCTGGACCGGTTCGCGGTCATCGGCCCGGGCCAGCGGTGCGCCGACCGGCTCCGGGAGCTGATCGCCCTGGGCCTGGACCGCATCGTGGTCGTGCCCGGTTCCCGCGACAGCGACCCGGCGCTGCTCGATGCGACCAACGCGGCCCTGGCCCGCGAAGTCCTGCCCGGCCTGCGCGGCTGACGGGCTGACGGGCTGACGTGGGAAATTGAACTCATGAGCAGCCGCCACACCGTCAGCGACTACCTTCTCGGCTGGCTGGCCGCGGCCAACACCCGCCGGCCCGAGCAGGCCGCGTCATGACCGGGCGTATCGAGTGGGTGCGGGACAGCTGCCGGTTGCTGGGCGCCATCGCCGCCGAGTTCGGCCGCACCCGGCCCTTCGCCGGGCTGACCATCGGCACCAGCATCCACCTGGAGCCGAAGACCGTGGCCCTGCTGCTGACCCTGACCCAGGGCGGCGCCGCCCTGGTGTCGACCGGCAACCTGTCCAGTACCCAGCCCGAAGCCGTCGCCTACCTGCGGGATCACGGTGTCGAGGTGATCGGGGAGCGGACCACCGACCCGGCCCAGCACGACCGGTACCTGCGCGAGGTCCTGGCCCGGCGGCCGGATCTGCTGCTGGACAACGGCGGTGACCTGTTCGCCCGTTATCTGGTGGCGCCGTACCCGGGTCTGCTCGGCGGCACCGAGGAGACCACGTCCGGGCGGATGCGGCTGCGGCCGCTGGCCGGCCAGCTGGCCCGGCCGGTGCTGGTCATCAACGACAGCCCGATCAAGCAGTTCGCCGAGAACGAGCACGCGGTCGGGCAGAGCGTGCTCGAGTCCTACCTGCGGATCACCAACCGGATGACCAACGGCCGTCAGGTCACGGTGTTCGGCTACGGGGCCTGCGGTCAGGGGGTGGCGGCCAACTTCCGGGCCGCGCACGCACTGGTCTCGGTGGTCGAGGTCGACCCGGTGACCCGGCTCCGGGCCAGCCTGGACGGGTTCGCGGTCCCGGACCGGGCCGCGGCCCTGCGGGGGGCCGACGTGGTGATCACCGTGACCGGGGCCGCGTCGGTGGTCACCGAGGCCGACCTGGACCTGCTGCGGGACGACGTGGTGCTGCTCAACGCGGGTCACTTCCCCCGCGAGATCACGGTGGGGGCCATCGCCGCCTCGGCCCAGGTGGCGGCGCGGGAGGAGGCGGGCGAGGGCATCACCACGTTCCGGCTCACCGACGGCCGCCGGATCCACCTGCTCACCGAGGGCCACATGGTGAACCTGTCCGGACCCCGGCCACTGGGGAATTCGATCGAATCCATGGACCTCGGGTTCGCGCTACAGTCCCGCTGCCTGGAAGCGGTGGCCCGCGGCACGGCCGGCCCGGAGCAGGCGGTGGTACCCGTGCCCCGCGCCATCGACGAGGACGTCGCCACCGCCTATCTCGAGGTCTACCGCCGCACCAGCGCGGAGGCATGAGCTCCTGAGCAATAAATTTTGGTTATGGGTTCATCGCCAATTGGGCCCTACTGGCCGGATCGCACTGCGGCGACATTGGGAGGTAGCCATCCACCGGCCAGAAAGAAGGACTCCTCTCATGTCGCATCACCTGGACACCCCGCTGGCGGCCCAGAACGGGCAGCTCTACCTCGACGACCTGTACGTGTTCCCGGGCTCCTCCGGCGAGGACAGCACGGTCTTCGTCATGGACGTCAACTCCAACGTCAACGGCCTGCACTCCGAGCCGGGCTTCCACCCCGAGGCGCGCTACGAGTTCAAGGTGCACTTCGACGGCGCCGACGTCGAGACCCTGACCTACCGGACCTCGTTCAGCCCGGCCGGCGGCGACGGCGGGCAGGCTTTCCAACTGCACGTGCTGACCGGGGAACAGGCCCGGCAGGACGCCGCCGACGGCGACCTGGTGCTGGCGGGCCGGACCGGCGAGACCGCCACCGGGACCGGCGCCGCGGCTGGGACCCGGCTGTGGGCCGGGCGGATCGCCGACGCGTTCTACATCGACCTGTCGCTGCTGGCCATCATCAACGGGGCGGTAGCCGCCGGGACCGCACCGGACCTGTCCGGATGGCGGCCGGACCAGGCCACGAACAGCTTCGCCGGCACCTTCGTGGATTCGATCGTGCTGGAGATCCCGCACAGTGACCCCCGGCTGCGTCCCGGGGCCCGGACCGGCGTGTGGGCCGCGACCAAGCTCGCCACCGACGCGGGCGGCTGGCGGCCGATCAACCGGGCCGGGCACCCGATGATGTGGCCGATCTTCTGGCCCGACGACACCGACTTCACCAACCCGGCCAACACCCGCCACCCCGCCGAGGACGTCGAGGCCGCCGCCAAGTACATCGGCGAGCAGATCGCCGCCGTGGTGGCGGCCAGCGGGACGGCCGGTGACCCCACCGGCTACGGCCGGGCCGTGGCCGGGAAGCTGTTCCCGGACGTGCTGCCGTATGTGGTCGGCACCCCGGCCGTCTACGGCTTCACCGGGTTCAACGGCCGGACCATGGCCGACAACGCCCCCGAAGCGATGCTGTCCCTGGTCACCAACGGCGCGGTGCCGTCCGGGCTGAAGCCGTCGGTGGCCGGGGGCCAGCGCAGCAGCACCTTCCCGTATGTGGTGCCGGCCTAATCTCCCGGCACTCGCGGCGCTGGCCGCCACGCCTGCCAGCGCCGCGTTAACTTAGCTCCGTGGTGATCGTCTTTGCGCTGCTGGCCGCGCTGTGCAACGCGGTCAGCGTGACGACCCGGCATGTGGCCAGCACGGCCGACCCGCACCGGTCGGCCGGCTGGCGGCTGATCATCTACCTGCTGCGCAACCCGATGTGGCTGCTGGGCTGGGCCGCCCAGGCGGGCGCGTTCGTGTTCCAGGCGCTGGCCCTGCACAATGGCGAGGTCTCGGTGGTGCAGCCGCTGCTGGTCATCGAGCTGGTCATCACCCTGGTCCTGCGCCGGGTCTGGATCCGCCAGACGGTCCGCCCGGCCGCCTGGAGCGGCGGCGCCCTGGCCTGCGTGGGCCTGGCTGTGTTCCTGGGGGTCAGCGAGCCGCAGGGCGGTCAGCTCACCCCGGCCAGTAGCCACTGGGCCGTGGCCATCGTCGCCTGCGCGGCCGCGATCGCCGTGCTGATGGCGCTGGGCCGTCTCGGCGGACCCGGCTCGCGGGCCGCGTTGTGGGGCGCCGCGGCCGCCACCACCTGGGCCCTGGTGGCCGTCTTCATCAAAACCACCACCGACGTCATCGCCCAGTTCGGCGTGGGCGGGATGTTCACCCACTGGCCCGTCTACGCTCTGGCCATCACCGGCCTGGCCGGAGTCCTGCTCGAGCAGTGGGCCCTGCAAGCCGGCCCGCTGCGGGTGTCGCAGCCGTTCCTGGTCATCGTCGACCCGCTGGTCAGCATCGTCCTCAGCATCTGGCTCTTCGGCGAGCACTTCGACCACGACACGACCACCGTGGCGGTGGCCGCGGCCGCCTTCGCCGTCATGTGCGCCGGCGTCGTCCTCCTCACCCAGACCGCCCCCGCCACCATGGAACCGGCCCCGGCCGAAGGCTCCCGCGGCTGATCTGGGGCTTGACTAAACGTTCCGCACGCAACTGGACGCGTTTACCTGATCTGTGCTGACAGTTGGTCAGCAATCCAGGTCTTGCGTAATTCAAATTTCAGGAGCAGGGTGACAAACGTACGGTACCTGGCGATGTCGTCCCATCTGCCGGTGTGCCGGTGTTCGAGTCGAAAAGCTCAGGCCTGGGGGGGCTATGTGCCGACGCTGGATTTCACTCTGTTCAATTTCAGTAGTTTTGTTGCTGTTTGTCCCTATCGCAACTTTAACCTGGCAATGGTCCTATCCCGCCTCGGCGGCGACTATCCGGCCGGCCGCATTCGTCACGCCAAAGCCGAGCCAATGCGCCACCGCCGACGCACTCCGTAAGGCCGGGCTGCTGACCGAGGCGCACGACCGTTACGTATCGTTGCTGAGCCAGAAAGTCCCCCCGGATTGCGCGGTCACCGGGCTGAAGCTCACGGCCGAGCGCGGTGAAGCGGCGGCCGGACTGGAAGCCGACGGCGATGCGGCCGCGGCCGCGGGGGCCATGTCCGACGCGAATTCCTATTACACCCGGGCCCTCGCCCAGGACCGCGGAAACCAGGCCGCGCTGGCCGGGCTGGAGAAGCTGGATCAGCAGCAGCCGGACAGCATTCGCCAGGCGCGTGACCACTGGAATCAAATTATCGCCAACACGCTCGTGCCGATCGGTCAATTCTTCCTGTGGTTCCTGGCCGTGTTCGCCGGGATGTACATCCTCTACCTGCTGACCCGTGTTGCCGCCCGGTGGATGTGGATCAAAGCCATGCCCCCCAGACCCGCCTGGCAAGGAAGGATCAAGGGTTTTGCCCTTTTCTGCTTCGGCCTGGCCGCGGCGGCGATTGGCGGCACCGCTTACCTGGGAGTATCTGGACATCAGTCCGGGTCGGCGGCTGGCGACTGGTGGCTCGTGCTGCTGGTCGCGAACGGGACGCTGGTCATCATCGGCTGCCTGCTGTCGGCCTGGTACCTGCGCTCCGGATCGGTTGTGCAATTCAGCGTGACCAATGAATCCGGCAACGCCGACAATACGGCGTGCGCCTTCCTGGCCGGCCGCCTCCAGGCGCTGGGCGCCAAACCGCCACGCGGCTTCGACCTGCCCGAGGGCACCGATGTCACCTCCCTCACCAACGTGCTGACGTTGCTGCCCGGTGGGGGAATGCTCTCGGCCCTGGCCGGCCTGCTGCAGGCCAGGGTGCCCACGGCGCCGTGGCGCGCCGTCGTGACGCTCGTGGATAAAGAACGATTTCTGGTGACGCTGCACCGCAACGGGCGATTGCTGGACACCGTGCTCGCCGACCGGGAAGCGCTGTTCTTCCCCAACCTGGTCTCCGGACAGGATTCGCCGCCTGCTGCCGCCGCCTACGCCGAGCTCATCGACCGGTGCGACCTGCTGACCATCGCCGCCGCGGTCATCTTGGTCAGCATGGCCATGGCCGATGATCGCTCGCCGCTGCGCAGGGGGCTCAACGGCGCGACGGACTGGAGGAGCGTGGCCGGCCAGGTGCTGGCCACCGGGCAGGGACTCAGCGGCAACGAAGATTTCGGCAAGGCGCTCCTGGAACGGGCGGTGGACATCGATCCGGGAAACCTGTCGGCCCGCGTGGCCCGGGTCAACATGGACGGCCGCCGGGCCAGCGACGCCGCGAGCCGGCGGGATTTCGCCACCCGGATCGGTGACCTGGCCGAGGTGCCCGCGTTGCGGGAACCCGGCTACGAGGCCCTGCGACTGCGCGTCCTGTACAGCTCGGCGGCGGGCTGGTCCAACGTCTACCTCGATGACCAGTCCGCCCAGACCTGGTGCCGGGCGCGCGACTGGACGGCGCGGTTCATCGGCGAGTTGTACGACCTCACCGAGACCCGGCGATTCAGCCGCGGGAAAGCCGTGCAGTCGCTGGCTCAGCGCTTCCGGCCGCAGGCGTACATCCTGTGGACGGCGCTGGGCGGATTCGACGCCTGTCCTCCGCCCGGTGGATTCGGCGCGGTCGATCAGGCGAAGATCCGGGCCACGGTCAGCGGCTGGCAACCTACCGGGCCGCAAACGTCCGCCATCTCCTACGCTCAGGCGTGCTACCAGGCGGTGCGAGAACAATACGCGGCCGCGCTGCGTAGCTTGCGCCAAGCTGTCGAGGTCGACGATGGCCTGCGCACGTGGGCCCAGAGCGATCCGTCCTTTACCAGGCTGCGAGCGAACCGCCCGCGGGAGTTTCTCGCGATCGTCGGAGTCCGGCCGCCCGCCACTTTCACCGAAGTCGGGCCCATGGCCAGGTACACGAAGCAGCTGAACGACATTGGCGTGCACAACGCCGTCGACCTGAACGCCCTGACCTGTGACGACGCCAAGCTGAAGCTGTTCGCCCAGGCCGTCGGCGTCCCGGAACTCGTGGCCGAGCGCTGGCGTAACATCGCGGGACTGGCCACCCTGCCCCGCGGGCCGGAACCAGGCCAGCTCAATCTGCTGGTCACAGTGGGAGTCGATTCGATCAGCGCACTTCATGCCGCGGTGGAGAAGGACCTCACCCGGCTGCTGCGTGACCTGGCCGCCGCCGGCATGTATTCCGCCACGTCATTCCGCACCGAGGACCTGACCCGGTGGGCTCATGCCCCGCAAGCGGCGCCCACGGCCGCTAACGGGAGGTGACCACGGCCGGGTGGTCTGCCGCAACTGGTGGGGCGCCAGGCGGTCGAACCCTGAACCGACGCGTGTAGATCGGGCGGAATTTGGTTTTGCTCGCGGCCATTGACGCTATTGTTTCCCGTCAGCGGGGTTCAGCGGGCTCAGTGCTACCTGCACCTCACATGCCGCTGCACCGGAATTTCTCGTGCGAAGTGCCTGCAGCCGCACGAAACGGGCTCGCTGTGGATGCCAACTGGCGATCTGCGTGGCCGACTGTTCTGGCCAGTTTCCTGCCGCGACCTTCGAGAAACGCCTGCCGTCGTTGCTCAGGTAGACGGCGTAGGTGGTTATATTGCCCTGCTGGTTGATCGGCGGCCGGTAGGCGAGCCCGTATACGGTCCGGGCCTGGGAGAGATGCAGAGTGATGGCCTGCGGCAGTGCGGCTGCGGGACCTGGCTTCTGCCTGGACCACCAGCAGCTTTCCACCCTTCCGTCAACGGCGCCGCTCGCAGGATAACTGGCCTGGTTGTACATCAAATTCTGCTCGCTCGTGGCGGTGGCCTTGACCGTTGGGCTGGCGGCGAATTGCGGCCAGGCATCGGTCGGCCGGACCGAGAGGCTGTCGAACTGAGCGGTCGTCCACCCGCCCACCGACATACCGACCTGCCCTGTGGTGTGGGCCGTGGCCGCGACCGTGGCGAGTGGCTGCCCGTCAAGCTTGACCGTGGCCCGGCCGCCCCTGAACGCCAGTGCCAGCCGGTGCCACACGCCGATACCGAAACTGGCGTGGCCAGCGGCCAGCGTGGCGCTGTTGCCGCTGGCGTCCACCGTGTAGAAGCTCCAGGCGCCGGAACTCGTGATGCGGAAGTGATAGCCCGACACCAGGTACTGGTCGTACTTGTCCACCCGGCCCAGCAGTTCCACATCGCTTGCCTGCTCCAGCATGGCATCGACGCTGACCTCGTAATCACCCCACCACATCGGGTCACCGACGATCGTTGTGGGGCGGAGCTGCCCGCTCTGCCCTGGGACCGGCCGCGGCGCCGCGTGCCACGGGATCGGCTGCTGCGTGAGCACCTGCTGGTAGCAGGTTCCCGCGCGGCCTGCCGCACACGGCCTCGCCTCGAACGCGCCTTCGAGATCTTCAAAGTACGGCGCCATGAGCGTCGGCCCGACGTGCTCAAAGCCCTGGTAATAAGGCACCGGGAGGGTCATGGACGGGCCCGTTCCTTTGGGGGGCACCGCCCCGCCCCGGTGCTGGCCGGTCGTCGTGCTGATCGTGTACACGTGACCTGGCCTGGCGACGAAACTCACTTTCCCGTTCGTTGGCGTGAGTGCCCCACGGTGTACGAACCAGTCGCTTGGGGAGGCCGAGTGGACATTCGTGGACCACAGCTGCGCCTTCCCGGTCGACAACCCCCCGGTGGGCGCTAGCGTTACTGTCGTGGCGGATGCGGAATCCATGGTCTCGACGATGACGCTGTAATCGCCGGTGCTCGGCGAGCGCAACGTGACGTAGCTTCCGCCGCCCCGGAGGTAGCCGCTCGCGCTGTTGATGTAGCGCCACCCCGGCCGGACGAACTGGTTTGTCTGGGCATCGACCCAGGTGCTCGCCGTCACCTGGTAGTAGCCGGACCATGGCCATTCGGCCAGCGCAAGCCCGTATCCACCGATCTCGGTGTCGCCGTAGTAAGAGGCGATGAGCGGCGCTTGGATATTGGCTGTCAGCCGCGCGTCGATGTAGCCGCGGTTCATCGCCCGGGCCAGCGGCCCGGCGCCGGCCGTGGCGCTCTGGGTACCCTGCTCGCTGACCCAGAGTGGTTTCCCGCTGTGCAACGCCGCCTGGGTCGCATGGCAATGGGTGTATCTGGATTTCCACACGCATACGTCGTGCTCGCCGAGGATGTCCACGGCGTTCCGGTAGGCGGCGTCGGTGCGCATCGTTGTCGCCGCGGCCCAGTAGTGCGGTGGGTAATGCTCGTCGGTGGCCACGACCTGCACGTTGGGAAATGCCGTCCGTAGCGCCCTTTTGAGGCTGATGTAGAACGGTGCCTCGTCCTGCGTGGGGCCGTACCACTCGTTGACTCCGCCGATGTAGCTCACCGGAACACCATTTTGTTTTGCGCAGCCGATCCACGCCATGATGTAACGAACCATGTCCTGCGACCACATGCCACCCTTGAACCAGCCGGGCGCACTCCACATCAGGCCGTAGAACTTCATCTGCGGATTACGGGCCTTGGCTTGCCGCATCAGCCACCACTCCAAACCGCGGTGACAGTTCAGGTCATCCGGGGTCCGCATGTGGCTCGGCTCGGCCGTAATAGTTGAATTCGTGTCGCTGCCGATTTCAACTTTGAGGATCTGCAGAGATGCCCCGTAGTCGGGTCTGAAAAGATAATCGAGGATCTGCCGGCGTTGTACTTCTGGGTAGTCGTAAAGCAGCCGCGACGTGCTACTGCTGATCCCGCCAACACCGTCGAACACACGTCCTTTGCCCTGCCCGTCCAAGGTAATCCGCTGCGCGGGCGCCGAAGCCTGCCTATGGCCTGCCCAGGCCCGGATCAGCGAGGGGGATAGCGCGACCAGCACCGCGCCGACGGAGATCGCCAAGAAGCTAGCCAGAAGGTTCCGTGTTCTCGCGCTTGCGGGCACCGTCAAGGTCCGCGTCTCCGTTCTCGTCCCAGGTAGCGGACATGGTAGCCTGCACAGCCGGCCAACGCTGAACGTCGGCCGTGAAGCGGCGAGATCGGCTGGTACGAGGTCCCGGAATACAGATGGGGCAGTAGTAGCAGGCCCTCCGATGAACGTGCTGTCGTGCGTCTTCCTTGCTGGCCGGGACTCACGTAATGTCAGGGTGCTGCCCTGGACCTCGGCAGCTGCGCCCCGGCAAGACGGCCGGAACAGCAGAGGACCCAGGGTTTTCTAGTGTCCGGGTCCGCGCCCCCGGGAAAACGCAGTTATCGGAACCGGCCTGGCGGGCCGGGAGACCGGCACGAGATGGAGGCCGATGGTGGCCACGGGCTCCCAAACGGCGGGGCAGTTTTACGACTCCCGGCGCGGTATCTACTATGCCAAGCCGGTGCTTCGCGGCTGGATGCATCTGCTCTGGTTCGCGGCGTCCCTCGTGTCCGGCCCGTTCCTGCTGGTGCGTGCGCATGGAGCTGCGCAGATCGCGGGGGCTGCCGTCTACTCAGCCAGCGTCAGCGGCCTGTTTGGGGTCAGCGCGCTGTATCACCGCGGCACCTGGCCGGAGGTCTGGCGGCAGCGCCTGCAGCGGCTGGACCACGTAATGATCTTCTTCCTCATCGCCGGCACGGCGACTCCCGCCTTCGCGCTCACGGCACCTGGGACCTTCGGCCTGGTCTGCCTGATCGTCATGTGGACCCTGACGACCGCCGCGGCTGTGATCCACTTGACGTGGATGAACGCACCAGAGCTTCTGGTCGGCGGGGCGTTCATCGGATTGGGCTGGGCCGCCGGACTGGCGCTCCCCTGGGTGTGGATCCACGGCGGCGTCGCCCCCGCGGTCCTGATGCTCATCGGCGGCCTGCTCTACACAGCCGGAGCGCTTTCGTTCCACCATCGCTGGCCGGACCCGTTCCCTTCGGTGTTCGGCTTTCACGAGGTCTTCCACGTCTATGTTTGTGCCGCCGCGGTCTGCCAGTTCATTGCCATCGCCTGGTTTATCGCCTGAATCGGCGCGCAGGGCGCGATGGGCCTTTACTCAGAAGCGAGTGACGGGAATCGAACCCGCACTGTCAGCTTGGGAATCGGACCGATGGGGCAGCCTCAAAGCCGCTGACCAGGAAGTATGAGGGTCCGTGAGTACCGAGATGGTTCTTTAAAGCGAACTATAGTGTTCCGCTTAGCCTTGAATAGATCTTCGAGTCGTTCCGGCCAAATTGAGCGCGTCTCCGATGTTTCCGAGTTGCTCTATGTGTCCGCTCGAACCCCTCGCCCTGCCGCGACGGTACACCGCAGAGCCGACATCCGGTCCACGCCCACTACGTAAGCAGAGCGTTTGTGCTGGTGGGGCGCCAGGGGGTCGAACCCTGAACCCACGGGTTAAAAGCCCGCTGCTCTGCCATTGAGCTAACGCCCCGTTGGCGCACTGGTGCGCCACCAAGCAGACTACCGACGATCTCGGGTGAACGCAGCGGCCCAAGGTCCCGGCGCCCGGGACCGGCCCCACCCCAGGCCGCTACCCAAGGCCCCCAGCGCGCCCAGCACCGGCCCCGCCCAGCCGGTCAGCGGTAAGCCGAGATCCCGGTGATGGCCTGCCCGATGGCCAGCATGTGGATCTCTTCGGTCCCCTCGTAGGTGAGTACGGCCTCCAGATTGTTGGCGTGCCGGATGGCCGGGTACTCCA
>DASXMW010000273.1:0-15230 GCA_036495425.1 Streptosporangiaceae bacterium
CCGGGGTGAGGTTGCGGCCCGGGGCCGTGCGATCCGGCGGGCCGACAGACATCGAGATGACGGGATGCTTGCGCTCCCCGGGCTGCGTGGGGAGCGTGAATTCCGCGCGCCCAATGAGGGGGCCCAGGGGCCCCAGCCGACCGCCCTCGTGGCGCATCCGCCCCGGCGCCCACCGTGGTCCCGGGAGTCACAACGCCGACTGGGGGCAAATGCGCATTCACCCCCGCTCTTATGGGGGCGAATGCGCATTTACCCCTAAACCCCCGCCCTGCCCGCGGCCCGGTCTCCCACGCACGAAGAGCCCCTCTCGCCCCACCGGCCACTCGGGGGCTACGGGCCGCACCGGCGGGTCTCCTCAGGTGAGCGGGGGGCGAGGGGGCTTGCCCTCCAGGTGGCGGGTGATGTCGGTCCAGGAGGCGTCGCGCAGGGCCCGGGGAACGCGCCAGACGTCGACGGTGCCGCACAGGCCGGCCACCCGGACCGTGATGGTGGGGGCGTCGGGGGCGGTCACCTCGTTGCCCCAGTCCCGGCGGTGGCCGAACACCGCCAGCCCGCTCACGTCCACGTTCACCCCCTCGGGGACGTAGACGTCCAGATTGCCGCAGAACGCCAGCACCGACAGGGTCGTCCGCGGCTGGTCAATGGTGGCCTCGCGCAGGTCCAGGTCGACGTCGGCGAACGCGGTGACGGCGGTGGTCCAGCCGCGCAGCCGCAGCCGTCCGCGCCGGGCGGTGTGACCGAACAGCCCGGCGGTCAGCCGGGCCGACCGGCGGCCGGACCCGGGTGCCCCGGCGGCCAGCCGGGGCAGGCCGGCCTGGACCCGGGCCAGGTCGGTGCCGACCCGGGCGCCGAGCGCGGCTTCGACCCGGGTGGTGAACTCCTCCAGGGTCAGCCTTCCGGCCAGCAGGTGCTCGCGCAGCAGCACGATCGCCTGCTCCCGCTCGGCGTCCGAGACGCGGACCGGCCCCTCGTCCATGCCGTCACCGTAGGGGAACGATCACCCCTTGGCCAGGCGGGGCAGCAGCAGGGCCGCGGCCGTGATGCCGGCCACGGTGACGCCGATCAGGACGCCGAAGTCCAGGGCGAGGTTGGTGGGGATGCCGATCAGCAGCCCGCGCAGCGCGTCGACCTCATACGACAGCGGGTTGAACCGGGTGATGGCCTGCAACCAGCCGGGCATCACCGCCACCGGATAGAGCGCGCTGGAGCTGAAGAACAGCGGCATGGTGATGGCCTGGCCGATGCCCATCAGCCGGTCACGCTGCAGCGCGAGCCCGGCGATCGTCATGGACAGGCAGGAGAAGAACGCCGAGCCGAGCACGACCACGACCGCGGTGCCGAGCAGCTTGAGCGGGTTGCCGGTCAGCGAGACGCCGAGAAGGGCCGACAGCACCACCACCACGGCGGCCTGGATCACCGAGCGCACCCCGGCCGCGAACGCCTTGCCGGTGATCAGCGCGGACCGGGGCGTGGGGGTCACCATCAGCTTGGTCAGCACCCCGGCGTCCCGTTCCCAGATGATCTGGATGCCGTAGAAGATCGCCACGAACAGCGCGGACTGGCCGATGATGCCGGGGGCCAGGTAGGCCAGGTAGGAGACGCCGTGCGGCGTGGGGATGGCGTGGATGTGGGTGAACGTCTCGCCGTAGATCAGCAGCCACAGCGCGGGCTGGATGGCCCGGGTGTAGAGCTCGGACCGGTCGTGCTTGATCTTGCAGAGCTCGACCCAGCACAGCGTGACGATCCGGCTGAGCAGGCTCTTGACCTCGAAGCCCAGGCCGCTGGGCACGCGCAGGTCAACCGAGGCGACGGGCGGTCCGGCGGGTGTTACGGACACTGCGGATCCCTCCCTTCTCCGGCTCCCCGTGATCGAGGGTGCCGCCGGTGTAGTGCCGGAACACGTCGTCGAGGCTCACGTCGTCGCCCAGGGACGACTTGAGGTCGTCGGGGGTGCCGGTGGCCCGGATGTGACCCAGGTGCATGAGCGCGATCCGGTCGCAGTAGGCGTCGGCCTCGTCCATGTAGTGCGTGGTCATCAGCACGGTCATCCCGAACTCGTCGCGCAGCTTGGTGATGTAGTCCCACACGTCGGTGCGGGCGATCGGGTCCAGCCCCACCGTCGGCTCGTCCAGCACCAGCAGGCGCGGGGCGTTGACCAGGGCTTGCGCCAGTTCGAGACGGCGGATCATGCCGCCCGAGTAGGTGCGGGCCCGGCGGTTGGCCGCGTCCTGCAGGCCCATGGCCGCCAGCGCGCCCGCCACCCGGCCGGCCCGCTGCCGGCGCGGCACGTCGAAGAGCCGGGCGAACAGCTCAACGTTCTCCCGGCCGGTCAGGGTCCCGTCCGCCGACAGCAGCTGCGGGACGTAGCCGATGAGCCGGCGGACCAGCATGGGCTGGGCCGCGGCGTTGATGCCGAACACGCTGACCCGGCCGGACATCGGCTTGAGCAGGGTGACCAGCATCCGGATGGTGGTGGTCTTGCCGGCCCCGTTGGGTCCGAGCAGGCCGAAGGTCTCGCCCGGCTCGATCCGCAGGTCCAGCTGGTCGACGGCGGTGTGCGAGCCGAACGTGTAGGTGATCTGGTCGCAGTCCACCGCGGCCAGGCGGCCGGGCGGGGCGGCGGCTCCGCCGCCGGGGGCCAGAACGGTCACGGGTTTCCTCCTGTGAGGTGAAGGGGCGAGCGCGGGCTACACGTTTTCCATCTGCTCGGCCAGCCGGACCAGGGCCGGGACGGCGGCGGCGATGGCCTCCCGGTCCTCGGCCGGCAGCCGGGCCAGGGCCTGCCCGGCCAGTTCGGCCCGCAGGTCCTTCCAGCGGGCCAGCCGGTGCCGGGCCGCGGCCGTGACGTTCAGCCGCACGGTCCGCCCGTCGCTGCTGGACCGGCCCCGGGACAGCAGGCCCTGGTCGGCCAGGCGGCCGACCATCGTGCTGACCGTGTTCGGGGCCAGCCGGAGCTCGCGGGCGGCGTCGGCCACCGTGATGCCGGGCTGGCGGGCGGCCAGCCGCAGCAGCTCGGACCGGGCCGGCGGCAGCGGCTCGGTGGGGGAGGCGTTGCGGGCCGCGCGCCGGGTGGTCCGCCGCACCGCGCTGACCGCGCTCAGCAGCTGCGCGGCCAGCGGCCCACTGTCCGGCCGCTCGGCCAGCACCGCGGCCGCTGAGGCTCCGGCCGCGCCCCCTGGCCCCCCGGCCGGCGCTGCGTGGCCCGGTCCCCCTGCTTCGCCATCCACATCTTTCACAGAGCTAACTATATCGTGAGCCAGGGCAACGGTTCCCAGACCCGGGAAATCCCTTGCAATCCAGGTCGGACCGCCGGTGTGGAGTCCATTAACTGGGGTAATGAGCGCTCCAGGCATGCGCAACGGAGGTGGACGATGGCGTCAGTGGCCGGCACAACCGAGAGCCCGGGCATCCGCAGTGCGATCCCGGCCAGAATCGACCGGTTGCCGTGGTCCCGGTTCCATACCCGGCTGGTGACGGCGCTCGGTGTCGCCTGGGTGCTGGACGGCCTGGAGATCACCATCGCCGCCAACGTGGTCCCCAACCTGACCGACAAGAACACCCTGCACCTGACCACCTCTCAGTCCGGCAGCATCGCGTCCTGGTACCTGATCGGCGAGATCATCGGCGCCCTGTTCTTCGGCCGGCTGTCGGACAAACTGGGCCGCCGCAACCTGTTCATGGTCACGCTCGGCGTCTACCTGGTCGGCAGCGGCCTGACCGCCGCCACCCTGGGCGCCGGCACCGGGTGGCTGGTCTTCCTCTACGCCACCCGGATCCTGGCCGGCATGGGTATCGGCGGTGAGTACGCCGCGATCAACTCGGCCATCGACGAGATGATCCCGGCCCGCCACCGGGGCCGGGTCGACATCGCGGTCAACGGGACCTACTGGGGTGGTGCCCTCCTCGGCACGGCGGCCACGCTGCTGCTGCTCAACCACCTGCCCGCCGACTGGGGCTGGCGGACCGCGTTCCTGGTCGGCCCGCTGCTGGCCCTGTCCATCATCTACGTCCGGCGCAACCTGCCGGAGAGCCCGCGCTGGCAGATCATGCACGGCCACGAGGAAGCGGCCGAGGGCAGCATCGCCGAGATCGAACGCGACGTGGCGGAGAGCCAGGGCCCGGTGGCGCCGGTGGACGAGGACGAGTCGGCCATCGAGATCAAGCCCACGACTCAGATCGGCTACTGGGCCCTGTTCCTGCAACTGTTCCGGCACTACCCCGGGCGGTCCACGCTGGTGGCGGCGCTGATGATCACGCAGTCCTTCCTCTACAACGCGATCTTCTTCACCTACGGCCTGGTGCTGAAGTTCTTCTTCCACATCCCGTCCGGCAGCGTGCCCTACTACTACTTCGCGTTCGCGGCCGGCAACCTGCTCGGGCCGCTCACCATCGGCCGGCTGTTCGACACCCTGGGCCGGAAGAAGATGATCGCCGGCACCTACATCCTCTCCGGGATCCTGCTGGTGATTACCGCCGTCCTGTTCAAGCAGGGCGCGTTCAACGCCACCACCCAGACGATCGCCTGGGCAGTGATCTTCTTCTTCGCCTCGGCCGGGGCCAGCGCCGGGTACCTGACCGCCAGCGAGGTCTTCCCGCTCGAGGTCCGGGCCAAGGCCATTGCCGTGTTCTTCGCCATCGCCCAGTTCTTCGGCTGGTTCGGCACCAAGCTGTACACCAGCCTGATCGGTACCGGCAACGACCCGAACAAGCTCTTCGTCGGCTATCTCATCGGAGCGGGCGCGATGATCATCGGTGGCCTGGTCGAGATCTTCCTCGGCGTCGCCGCCGAAGGTAAGTCCCTGGAGGACGTGGCCAGCCCACTGTCCGTGGTCAAGCAGGGTGTCCCGGCCAGCGGTTCCATGGCCCCGCCCGGCCAGACGACGTAGCACCACCACTCCCGCCGGGCCCGCCGCCACGTCCACCGTGCCGGCGGGCCCGCCGCCGTCCGCCCCCGGCCCCCCTCAGCGCGCCCGCAAGCCGTCTGTTGACGCCGTGATCATCCCGTCGCTACCATGCAGTAATCGATTACTCGGGGAGCTGAACCGCGCATGTGGGCTGGTGCTGAATGACCGCTGGAACCAACGGGCTGTCCCGGCTGACCGGCGCGCAGTCCCGGGCCATCTCGCCCGAGAACCGGACCGGGGCCAAGGGCGCGGCGGCGCAAGACCAGGAGGGGGTGGCCAGCGCGGCCGCCCGGGACCTCGGCCGGGGGTGGAAGGTCTCGCCCTACGTCCACATCGAGGCGGGCGAGACCCTGGACCTGGCCGACGTCGAGGGCCCCGGGGTGATCCGCCAGATGTGGCTGACCCCGGCCGGGGTCCCCTGGCGCTCCCTCATCCTGCGGTTCTACTGGGACGGCCAGGACCAGCCGTCGGTCGAATGCCCGCTGGGTGACTTCTTCGCCTCCGGCTGGGGCGGCCTGCCCTGGAGCGGGCACGCCCAGATCTCCTCCCTGCCGGTCTGCGTGAACCCGGGCAGCGCGCTGAACTGCTTCTGGGAGATGCCGTTCCAGCGCCGGTGCCGGGTGACCATGGAGAACCAGGCGGCCGAAAGGGCCACGATCTACTACCAGATCAACTACGAGCTGACCGAGGTCCCGGCCGACGCCGCCTACTTCCACGCCCAGTTCCGCCGCAGCAACCCGCTGGCCTACGGGTCCGAGCACACCATCCTCGACCAGGTCCGCGGGCACGGGCATTACGTCGGCACCTCGGTCGCGTGGGGGTCGAACAGCGGTGGCTGGTGGGGCGAGGGTGAGCTGAAGTTCTTCCTGGACGGCGACCGGGACTGGCCGACCATCGCCAGCACCGGCACCGAGGACTACTTCCTGGGCTCCTACAACTTCTGGGCCGACCGGGCCTACCGGACGTTCACCACCCCGTACGCGGGGCTGCCGCTGGCCTGCATCCCGGACGGGTCCGACCCCAACCTGACCCAGAGCCGGTTCAGCATGTACCGCTGGCACCTGACCGACCCGATCCGGTTCGGCTCCGACCTGCGCGTCACCATGCAGGCCCTCGGCTGGCGGTCGGGTGGCCGGTACCTGCCCCTGCAGGACGACATCGCCAGCGTGGCCTACTGGTACCAGACGCTGCCCGCCGGTCCGTTCCCCGCGTTGCCGGACGCGGACGGACTGGAGATTATCTAGCCATGCCAGTGCCGGAACGCTCTCGCTCAGTACGGATCAAAGACGTGGCCGAACGGGCCCAGGTGTCCGTGGCCACCGTGTCCCGGGTGCTCAACGGGGACCCGAAGGTCGACCCCGAGCTGGGCCGCCGGGTCCGCGCGGCAGTGGGCGAGCTGGGGTACCGGCCGAACCGGCTGGCCCGGAACCTGCGCCGCCAGCACATGGAAGCGATCGGCATCGTGGTCCCGGACATCGAGAACCCGCACTTCGCCGAAGTGGTCCGGGTCATCGAGGTCATCGCCCTGGCCAAGGGGTACCGGGTCCTGGTCTGCAACACCGACGAGGACGCCGCCCGCCAGGCGGCCTACCTTTCCATGCTGGCCGACGAGCGGGTCACCGGCATCATCTTGTCCCCGTCCGACCCCGACGGCAGCATCGACGAACTGCGGGAGCTGGGCATCCCGGTCGTCACCATCGACCGCGCGCTCGAGCGGGCCACCACCGACCTGATCGTGGCCGACAACGTGCCCGCGGTGCGGACCGCGACCCAGCGGCTGATCGACGCCGGGCACCAGCGCATCGCGTTCGTCGGCGGCCGGTCCGAGGTCGAGACCGGCAGCGAGCGGCAGGAGGGCTACCTGGCCGCGGTCGAGCAGGCCGGCCTGGACCGGATCGTGGTCAGCGGCGGGTTCCGGCGCGACGCGGCCCGCGCGGCCGTACGGGAACTGCTCGGCCGGCCCGACCCGCCCAGCGCCCTGGTCGTGGCCAACAACCTGATGGCCCTGGGCGCCCTGCAGGCCATCCGCGACTGCGGGCTGCGCGTGCCCGGCGACATCTCGGTCATCGCCGTCGACAACCCCGACTGGGCCGAGCTGCTCGACCCGCCCCTGACCGTGCTGGCCCAGCCGATCCGGCCGATGGCCACGCAGGCCGCCGAGCTGCTGATCCGGCGGGCCGCGGGGGAGGAGTTCGAGCCGGTTCACCAGGTCTACCCGCTGGAACTGATCATCCGTAGCTCGTGCGGGACCGCCCGGCACTAGCTCCCCCCGGAAGGAAGTCTCCTCATGGCTCGCATCGCCATCGCCACCGCGTCCGACGGCCGAGATTTCGTCCATGAGGAGGTCGGGCCGTTCGGGCTCGAGGTCCAGGACCGGCTGGCGGCCGCGCTGCGCGATCAGGGCCACGAGGTCTTCACCGGCCAGGGCGACCTGAGCTCGAACACCGACAGTGTCCGGCTCGGCCGCGAGCTGGCCGCGGCCCGGCCCGACCTGACCGTCATCAACTATCCGGTGTGGGCCTTCCCGCACTTCTCGATGCTGTTCGCGGACCAGGTCCGGGGCCCGCTGGCGCTGTTCTCCAACATCGACCCGGTCTACCCCGGCATGGTCGGCATGCTGGCCGCGGGCGGCGGCCTGGACCAGATCGGCCGCGCGCACAGCCGGGTCTGGGGCGACCCGGCCGACCCGGCGGTGGGAGGCAGGCTCAGCCAGCTGGCCCGGGCGGCCGGGGTCGCCCAGGGCCTGCGCGGCCGCACCTTCGGCCGGATCGGCGGCCGGCCCATGGGCATGTACACCACGGTGGCCAACACCGATCAGTGGATGGAAAAGTTCGGCATCGACATCGAGGACATCGACCAGTACGAGCTGGTCCGGCGGGGCTCGGCGGTCGACCCGGCCGTGACCAAGGCGGCCCGGCTGTGGCTGGAGAAGCACGCCGCCGGGGTGCACTACGACGGGGCCAAGCTCACTCCCGACCTGCTCGAACGCCAGATCGGGGTGTACTACGCGGTCCGCGAGCTGGCCGCCGAGTGGCACCTGGACTTCTGCGGCATCAAGGGCCAGCCGGAGATGACCAACAACTGGTGCACGATGGACGTGGCCGAGGCCTTCCTCAACGACCCCTACGACTGGGACGGCCCCAAGGAGACCCTGGTCTGCTCGACCGAGTCCGACATGGACGCCGCCCTGACCATGCAGATCATGAAGGGCCTGGCCGGGACGCCGGTGCTGTTCGCCGACGTGCGCCACTACCAGGCCGAGTTCGACGTCTGGGACCTGTGCAACTCCGGCCAGCACGCCACCTGGTTCGCCGGCCGCAGCGACGACCCGGCCGAGAACCTGGCCCGGGTCCACCTGTACCCGGAGGTGCTGTACTTCCCGGCCGGCGGGGCCTCGGTGCACCACATCGCGGCCCCGGGCCAGATGAGTTTCGCCCGGCTGACCCGCAAGTCCGGCCGCTACCGCATGCACCTGCTGCGCGGGGAGTTCCGCGAGTTCGACCCGGCCACCGCCGACCGGCTGGCCCGCCAGTCCACGTTCGAGTGGCCGCACGCGTTCGCCCGCTTCAACGCCAGCGCCGAGGAGTTCCTGACCCGGTTCAGCGCCAACCACATCCACGCCGTGCCCGGTGACATCACCGCCGAGCTGCGGGCGGTCTGCGGTTACCTCGACATCGACGTCGACATCATCGGGGACCTCTAGAAACCTATATATATCGAAGGTCTGGTCCTCGCGTTCCCACGAGGACCAGACCTTCGATCAAGGAAGGGGCTCAAGCTCGCCGACGGTCCCGGCCTCCAGCACTGGCCCGCCCTTGGGCCGGAAGTCCTGAGCGCCAACGGTCAGCCGCTCGATCCGGACCGAGCCGGACAGCACCTCCAGCTCGACCCGGGGGCCGTCCGGGCCGCCCGGCGTCTGCTGGATCGTGCCCCAGGCCGAGCCGGTGGACCAGAACCAGCGGACGGGCCGGGTCGCCTCGGCGAACGTCATCCGCCCCTGGCGAGCGTCGTAGCGGAACCCGGTCAGCGCCACCACCAGGCCCCAGCTGGCCATGGCCCGCGCGTAGTGGTGGCCGCACTCGGCCTCGTCGAACGGGTTGCGCCGCCGCCCGGTGAACCGTTCCCGGGCCGCCGCCACCACGTCTTCGGCCAGCTCGGCCCGGCCCTGCTGGATGAGCCCGATGGCGTAGACGTACTCCAGCCCGGTCCACACCTCGGGCCAGTACGGCATCGGGTGCTCGGGCAGCCCGTCCGGGTACGACATCACGATGTGCCCGCGCTCGCCGTGCACGGCGTAGGTGCGCATGTAGTTGGTCCAGGCGCCGAAGTCGGGCACGTAGTTCAGCCGGTGGATCGACTCCAGCGTGGTCCGGGCATGCTCGGGGTCGAACACCGGCCCGATCCCGGTCACCCGGGCCCAGGTGTCCCCGAGCAGCTGGTCGGTGAGGCAGCCGTCGCCGATCTGGAACTCGGGCTGGTCGGCCTGCTCGGCGCCCATGCTGTCCGACCGCAGCCGCGGCGCCACCGTGGCGAAGTCCCCGGGCGGGATGATCTTCTGCTCGTAGTAGCGGCCGTTGAACAGCTGGTCCTCGGTCAGCCGCTGCCCGCTGGCCAGCACCGACCGGCAGGTCGCGGCGAACTCCGGGTCACCGGCCGCCTCGGCCATCAGCGCGCCCGCGGCCAGCGCGGCCAGGTACCAGCTCTGGATGACCGGCGTGGGCCCGAAGTACTCCACGTCCATGGTGTTGTGCTGGGTACCTTCGGCCAGCCCATCCCGGTCGGCGTCCCAGCCGCCCTCGATCCAGGCGAACTCGATCGAGCGCCGGCAGGCCGGCCACAGCGCCCGCAGCCAGTCGTCGTCGCCGCTCAGCTGCCACTCCCGGTACAGCTTGACCACGCAGCCGAACTGCCCGTCGGCCGCGGTCAGCGGGTAGTCCCTGGCCTTGTCCAGCGGGAGCAGGATCCGGAAGCTCATGCCGCCGTCGTCGGCCGTGGCGCAGGAGTACTCCAGCTCCCGCATCTGCCGGGCCAGGCCGCCGAACAGGTACCCGGTGGCCAGGTCGTAGTTCCACACGTGGGTGCACGAGCCCAGGCAGGAGCCGGCGTCGTCCAGGCAGCCCTCCCAGCCGAACGGGTGCCCGTCGGCGGTGCGGAAGTAGGTCTGGCTGCGCAGCGTGCTCAGGTTGAACAGGGCGGCTTCCTTGACCGGGGCGCTCAGGTCGCTGGACCAGAACGCGGACACGAACCGCTGGCTGGCCGCCTCCAGCTCGGGCAGCCGCGGCGCGTGCCGGGTCAGCGCGTCCCAGGCGTCGGCGCTCCCGGTGGCGTAGTGGTTGCCGACGATCTCCTCACCGGCCAGGCCGCGCGGGCCCTGGGACCCGCCCACCCAGGCCCGGCGGTTGGGGAAGTGCCAGCCGAGCAGGAACACCGCCTCGGCCCGGCCCCCCGGCGGCAGCACCCGGTGGGCCCCGACCGTCCCGGCCACCGCGGCCTCGACCGTCGGCCCGTGGCTGCCCAGCCCGAACGTGCCCGGCGCGGGCTGCCCGCTGGCCAGGAAGCCCTCCCACATCGCGAACAGGCCCTGGTTCCACTTGCCCATGCCCCAGGCCGGCCCGGTCCAGGTGTCCTCACCCACCGCGGCGGCCGCGATCGTGCCCCACTCCTCGTGCCCGGGGTCCATGGCCTGGTCGGACAGGAGCACGCCGGCCAGCCCGGGACCGGACCGGGCGGCCACGTCGGGCCGGCTGGGCTGCCCGGCCGCCCGCAGGGTGTGCCCGGGCATGGTCTCGGCCGAGAACATCACGTCGGCCTCGAGCGGCTCGCTGGCCCGTGAGGTCAGCGTGACCCGGAACAGTGCCAGCGGCAGGCCGCTGGCCTCGGCGTCCCCGGGCACCAGCGGGTTGAACGCGGTCACCGCCACCTCGACCGGGAACTCCGGGTCGGACAGCACCACCCGGCCGAACGGGTACCCGGCCTGGAACTCGCACCGCCCGAACCGGGGCAGCCCGGCCAGCGGCGCCGGTGACCCCTGCCAGCCCTCGACCTCCTCGTCGAACAGGGCCCCCTCGCAGGTCCGGGCCTGAGCCGGCGCCCCGTCCGCAGTGCCGCCTATTGGCGCGACCCGGCAGGCGAAGAAGGTCAGCGCCGAGGTCAGCCCCTTGGACGGGTGGTTCTCCAGCTCCCAGTCCCGGAACTGCCCCCGCCCCCCGAACCCCACCGTCCCGGTCCCGATCCCCCCCAGCGGCAGCGAGATCCGGTTGAGGTCCCGTCCCGAATAACTCCGCGCCACCGGCCACGACTCAGCCTCATCCCAGCCTTGCCCCACGCGCGCCTCCTGCGTCACATCAACCTCATTCGTCACATTGGCCTCTTCAAACTCAGTCATCGTGAAATGCCGCGGTAGCCGATGCCTTCCATCAGGCGGCGCTGCAGGAACACGAACCCGATCACGCACGGCACGCACAGCACCGACAGGCCCGCGAAGATGGCGCCGATGGGCCCGCCCCCGGCCACCGACTCCAGGTTGTACAGGGCCAGCGGGGCGGTCATCCGGTTGGTGCTGTTGATGTACAGGTTGGGCCAGAAGAAGTCGTTCCAGATGTACTGGCCGGTGATGACCATGACCGCCGAGATCGCGGGCCAGGACAGCGGCACCATGACCCGCCGGATGATGGTCAGGTGCCCGGCCCCGTCGATCCGGGCCGCGTCGTCCAGGTCGGTGGGGATGGTGCGGAAGTGCTGCCGCAGCAGGAACACCCCGACCACCTGGATCAGGGCCGGGATGATCAGGGACAGCTGGTTGTTCAGCAGGTGCAGGTACTTGATGACCACGAAGCTGGGCACCGCCGACACCTGGCTGGGCAGGGTCAGCGCGGCCAGGAACAGCGTGAACAGGATCTCGCGGCCGCGGAACTCGATCCGGGCGAACACGTAGGCGGCCAGCACGCTGACCGCGGCCGCCCCGACCACCACCGCCACCGTGACCACGACCGAGTTGAGCAGGTTCCAGCCGAACGGCGCCGAGCTGAACAGGGTCTGGTAGCTGTGCAGCGTGACCGAGGTCGGGATCCAGATCGGGGCGATCGAGGTCTGCTCGCTGGGCGTCTCGAACGACTGCAGCACCACCCACAGCACCGGGACCAGCATGGCCGCCCCGACGACGATGAGGACGGCGGACAGGATCCACTGCCCCGGCTCGAACCGCCGCCGCCAATGCGGTCGAACGGGCGGCGGTACGGCCGGGCGCAGGGCTTGGGACTGGCTCATGTCGGCTGGCCTCCTAGACCCGCTCGTAGTGGACCCAGCGCCGCGCCAGCAGGCCCATCACGACCACGAAGCTGACGAGGATGGCCACGTTGATCAGCGACACCACCGCGGTGTAGCCGAACTGGTAGTTCTGGAAGGCGTCCCGGTAGATGTAGAGCAGGATCGTCTGGGTGTTCACCCCGGGCCCGCCGTTGGTGTCGATCAGCGGCCAGGTGAAGATCTCGAACGCCCCGATGAACGCGGTGGCCGAGGCGATGAACGTGGCCGGGGACAGCATCGGCAGCGTGATCCGCCGGAACCGCGTCCAGGCCCCGCCCCCGTCGATCGACGCCGCCTCGTACAGCTCGTTCGGGATCGACTGCAGGCCGACCAGGAAGATGATGAACGTGAACCCGAGCGTGGCCCAGAGGTCGATGATGACCAGCGACGGCAGCGACCAGGTCCCCGAGGCCAGCCAGTTGGGCGGGTGCAGGCCGATTTTGCGCAGGTAGTAGTTCAGCGGCCCGGTGGTGTCGGCCATGATGTACGACCACATCAGCGCGACCACGCCCGCCGACATCAGGAACGGGGTCACGATCGCGGTCCGGGCCCAGAAGCGGACCGCCCGCGACCGCACCGTGGTCACGGCCAGGGCCAGGGCCAGCCCGAGCACGATGTGCAGGGCGGTGGTCATGATGGTGAAGAAGAACGTGTTGGACAGCGTCTGCCCGAGCTGGTGGTCGTGGCCGATGGCCCGGTAGTTGTTCAGCCCCACGAAGTGCGGCGGGGAGATCAGGTCCCACTGCACGAAGGAGATCAGCACGATCCCCACCAGCGGGATGCCGATGAACGCGATGTACAGCGTCAGGGCCGGGCTGAGCAGCAGGTAGGCCGCCAGGGGCTGCCGCCGCCCGATGCCCCGGCGCCGTCGCCGGCGCACGGGCGGCGAGGAAGCCGCCGCGCCGCCGGTGCGGCGGCCTCCGGCCCTCCTCGCGGTCCCGGCCGCCCGGGTCGCCTGGGCCGCCGACGTGGTGCCGGCGGCCACGGCGCCCGCTTGTGTCAGGGTCTTGTCTGGACGGACCCGCACGTCGTCTCCTCTGGGTCAGACCTGCTGCGTCATGAGTGAGGCCACGTTGGTCTTCATGGACTTCATGCCGGCTTCCGGCGAGGTGGCGCCGGTGAGGATCTGCTCCCAGGCGGTGCCGATCTCGTTCTCCACCGCGCTGCCGTTGGGCACGCCGACGATCATGGTGGAGTAGGACAGCTCGTCGCTGAAGTGCTCGGTACCGGGCGGAAAGCCCTTCAGGAACGACGCGCTCCGGGCCGCTGACTGCCGGATCGGCATGTCACCGCCGAAGTTGACCACCGGCCCGTGCTGGAACTCCTCGGAGATCGTGTACTTGATGAACTCCCACAGGGCCTTCTTGTTCTTGGTCGACTTGAACATCGGGAACCCGCCCACCCCGACCGGCGTGCCCTGCTTGGTCTTCTGCGGCCAGGGCACGATCGCGAACTGCTTGTTGATCTCGCTCTGGGACAGCGGGATGTCGGTGTTGGGCCAGATGCCGGCCCCGAACATGCCCAGGTTGCCCGCGGCCGCCGAGTTGAAGGCGTTGTAGGTGCCGCCGGGCTGGTTGGTGTACTTCTTGCTGACCAGCTGGTGTACGAAGGTGGCCGCCTCGATGCACTCCGGGCTGTCGGCCGTGCACTGGGTCTGGTCGGCGTTGAGGATCCCGCCGCCGTTGGTCAGCACCCAGGGATAGACGTCGGTGAACGGCCCCGGGGTCGGGGCCCCGATCGCGAAGCCCAGCCGGTTGGCGCTCGAGCCGGCGATCTTGCTGCACGCGGTCTGGAAGTCGTCCCAGGTCCAGCCGGGGGCCGGCTCCTTGATGCCGAGCGAGGAGAACAGCTTGCGGTTGTACCAGATCGACATGACGTTGTAGCCGATCGGGATGAAGTAGGTGTGCCCATGCAGGTTGTCCAGCTGCCGGAAGTTCGACAGCAGGGTCGGGTTGACGTCGGCGTAGAAGTTGTTGATCTCGGCCTTGTCGCTGGCGATGTAGCTGTCCAGCGGCTCGAGCACGTTCTTCTCCTCGAACAGCCGCATGCCCTCGGTGGCGATGTAGGCGCTGTCGATCGGCTGCCCGCCCGCCAGCCGGGTGGACACCTCCTGGAACACCGAAACCCACGTGTTGGTCGCGGTGTTGGTGGTGAACGAGTTGACGTGGATGCCGGTCTTCTTCTCGAAGGCCTGCAGGTACTTGGTGGTCTGGCCGAGGTCCTTCGGCGTCACCGGCAGCCCGATGGTCAGCACGTCGTCCCCGGAGGAGCCGCCGCTGCCGCCCGACGACCCGCAGGCCGCCAGCACCGGGCCGGCCAGCGCGGCCGCGGCCCCGGCCTTGAGGCTGCCGGACAGCAGCGACCGCCGGCTGATCGTCCGCCGTGCCCACGGCTCCGATCCGGATCTTTCCTGCCCGCGCGCACGTGCTCGCTCGTCGCTCATGCCGTGCCTTCCTTCCTGGCGTAACCGCCCAACGCTGCCGCTGGCCCGCGAGTCGGCGGCTGAGTAAGTCCGATATCGGGGTGAGGTGGTGCTGGACGAGGAAAGGAGCCGAGCGGGACCCAGCGAACGCTCACGGCCCGGACCGTCCCGGTCATCAGGAGGCCCGGGGCCGACCCGGTCGATCCCGGGCGGCCTAGGGTCATGCGGCCCCGTGCTGGGCCGGTCGGTCTCGGATGGCTCGGACCTGAGCTGCCCAGACCTGGGCCGCGCGTGATCGGCCGCTCGCTGGTTCGCATGGATCTTGCTGATTCCTCCCGCTCGCGCCGTTGCTTGCGGTCTGGTGCCCAATCTGGTGATCAGCCGAGTAATCGATTACTGCATGATGTCCGGGTCACGAACCGCTGTCAATAGGGCCAAAGAAACTCCCTGCCCGGCCGCCCCGCCCACCTCACCCGCCGCACCCCACCCGGCCCCGTTGCCTACCCGGCGAGGCCATCGTTGTCACTGGGTTCCCAGCGGCCGCCCGCCGGCGGTTGGCGGGGCGGCCAGGACGGCCCTCGCCATGATCGACGTACCTT
>DASXMW010000274.1:0-18099 GCA_036495425.1 Streptosporangiaceae bacterium
GCACGGAACGCTGACGCTGCTCCTGGACTGCGGTTTCGGCGACGCGGAAGCCCTCCGCTGGCTGTTCACCGAAGACGACACGCTGCCCGGCACCCCGATCGAGGCGATCGTCCGGCACCGCGGCACGGAAGTGAACCGCCGGGCCCAAGCCCTCGCTATTTAGTCCGTTCCGTCCGGGGGGACGACCCCCTGGACCCCCCGGAACCCGGGTTGCGGTACCTCGCCGTAGTACCGGCCACTCACCGAGCCTTCGGCCCGGTTCGCTGGTCCGGTCAGATCGGCTCGCCGTAGCCCGCCTGTGCTGCTCACCCCAGCCCTTCAGCCCGCTACGGGCTCGCGTTAACCCTTTAGGTAGACCAGGGCGGTCAGGGCGCCAACCACCCCTGCCGTCACGATGCTGAGGACGATGGGGGCGGGCTCGCGGACGCGCCAGGCGTCGAGGGCGATCAGCAGCGCGATGGCCACGGCCAGCTGGATGGTCCAGTAGAGCGTGGACGTGGAGCCCGCGATCGCGGTGAGCCCGTAGACGCTCTCGCCGCCCAGCAGGCCGGCCGCGGCCCCGGTGCCGAGCGCGGCCGTGACCGGTGAGCCGCGGCGGACCCAGGACGCGGCCAGGCCGAGCAGTGGGCCGACGATGACCGCGGCCAGCATCCAGAACCGGATGCTGGCCGGGGACTCGGGCACGTGGCGGCTGATCGCGGTCAGGTAGTAGCCGCCGACCAGGCCGGCCAGCCCCAGCAGGCCCCACAGCAGGGCGCGGCCGGTGCCGGTGGCGAACAGCGCCAGCACGAACGCCACCGCGGCCCAGGACGCGCCCGAGTTGGCCAGCGACGCGCTCGACTGCGGCAGCCAGGTCTGCCCGAGGTCGGTCAGCGCGCCCAGCCCGAGGGCGACCACGATCACCAGCAGGGTGCCGGCCGCTTGCACCCGGGCCACCGCGGAACGAGCCGAGCGGGCGGTCGTCTGGGTCATGACGCTCCTGGGGAAGAGGGCCACAGACTACGGTGTCGGGCGCCCGGGTAACCCCCCTTCATCTGGTAGGAACGGGATCGTGACCCAGACCAGCGACTCGCGGCCCGCGACCGGCAAACGCCGGGCCGGGAAGCGGTCTGGGAGCAAGGTCCGCGACACCGCCCCGGCCGCGGAACTCCCGGTGGCCAGGGTCGCGGTGGACATCCCCCTGGCTCACCTGGACCGGCCGTTCGACTACCTGGTCCCGGAGCGGATGGCCGCCGACGCGGTGCCGGGCTGCCGGGTCCGGGTCCGGTTCTCCGGCAAGCTGGTCGACGGGTACGTGCTCGAGCGGGCCGCCAGCAGCGAGCACCAGGGGCGGCTGTCCTATCTGGACCGGGTGGTGTCGGCTGAGCCGGTGCTGACCCCCGAGGTGGCCGGGCTGGCCCGGGCGGTGGCCGACCGGTACGCGGGCACCCTGGCCGACGTGCTGCGGCTGGCCGTACCGCCCCGGCACGCCGCCACCGAAGGCAAGCCATCCCCGCCCGCGGCACCGCCGCCGGACCGGCCCGCGCCAGGCTCCTGGACGCGCTATCCGGCCGGGGAGGCCTTCCTGACCGGGGTGGCCGGCGGGCGCGGGCCCCGGGCGGCCTGGTCGGCGCTGCCCGGCCCGGAGTGGCCGGACGAGATCGCGATCGCCGCGGCCACCGCCGCCGCCGCGGGCCGGGGCACGGTGATCGTGGTGCCCGACGTCAAGGACCTGGCCCGGGTGGACGCGGCCCTGGCCGCCCGGCTCGGCCCGGACCAGCACGTGTGCCTGACCGCGGAGCTGGGGCCGGCCGAACGCTACCGGCGCTGGCTGGCCGTGCTGCGCGGTTCGGTGCGCATCTCGGCCGGCACCCGGGCCGCCATGTTCGCGCCCGTGCCGGACCTGGGCCTGGTCGTGCTGTGGGACGACGGCGATGACCTGCACGCCGAACGCCGCGCGCCCTACCCGCACGCTCGCGAGGTGCTGGCCCTGCGGGCTCACCGGCAGGGCGCGGCCGCGCTGATCGGCGGGTTCACCCGCACCACCGAGGTGACCCAGCTGGTCGCGGCGGGCTGGGCCCGGCCGCTGACCCCGGACCACGGCGTGCTGCGCGGCACCGCGCCCCGGATCCGGGCCGCGGCCGAAGAGGACGAGCTGGCCCGGGACGCGGCCGCGCTGAGCGCCCGGCTGCCCAGCCTGGCCCTGCGGACGGCCCGGGCCGCGCTGGCCCACGGGCCGGTGCTGGTCCAGGTGCCGCGGCGCGGGTACCTGGCCGCGATCGCCTGCGGCCGCTGCCGGGCCCAGGCCCGCTGCACGGTGTGCTCGGGCCAGCTGGAGATCGCCGCCGCCCGGCAGACCCCGCACTGCCGCTGGTGCGGGGCGGTGGCGGCCAGCTGGAGCTGCCCGCGCTGCGGTTTCACCCACGTGCGGGCCATGGTGACCGGGGCCGCCCGGACCGCGGAGGAACTGGGCCGGGCGTTCCCGTCGGTGCCGGTGCGGTTCTCCGGCGGCCAGTCGGTCATCGCCAGCGTGCCCGCGGACCCGGCGGTGGTGGTGGCCACGCCGGGCGCGGAACCGGTCCCGGCCGGGGGCTACGCGGGCGCGCTGCTGCTGGACGGCTGGGCGCTGCTCGGCCGCCCCAGCCTGCGCGCGGCCGAGGAGGCCCTGCGCAAGTGGCTGAACGCGGCCGCGCTGGCCCGGCCCGGGTCGACCGTGCTGGTCCACGCGGACCCGTCGATCCCGGCCGTGCAGGCGCTGATCCGCTGGGACCCGGCCGGTTACGCCGAGCGCGAGCTGGCCGAGCGCGAGCAGCTGGCGTTCCCGCCCGCCGTGCGGATGGCCGCGGTGACCGGCCCGGCGGCCGCGGTGGAAGAACTGCTGACCCGGGCCGGCCTGCCCGCCGGGGCCGAGGTTCTCGGCCCGGTTCCCGACGAGCGGGCGGCCGAGAACGATCCGGACGCGGAGCCCGGTGCGGAGGGCCCGGACGTTCCGGTGCGGGCGCTGGTCCGGACCCCGCGGTCCGAGGGGTCGGCGCTGGCCCGGGCGCTGCAGGCGGCTCAGGCGGCCCGCAGCCCGCGTAAGGACGGCGGCCTGGCCCGGGTCCAGCTCGATCCGGCCGAACTGATCTGATCCATCCCATTTGTCCGGGTGCGGAGCCGGCCGGCGCCGCGCGGTTATCCCGAGCATGCGGACCGAGGCCGTAAGGTGCCTGTGTGGCAACCTCGCATGAGAGCCTGCCGTCCCGGCTGCGGGGCCCGGGCAGCCTCACCCGGATGCCCCCGGTCCGCCTGCCTTCCCGTGAGGAGCTGACCGCGGCGGCCCGGGTGGCGCCCCTGCTGCGGGTGGCGCAGGACCTGGCCGCCTGGGCGGGCAAGGATCGCCCGGTCACCGTGGGCGGCGACCTCACCACCGTCGACGCGGCCGACGCGGTGACCGCGCTCGACCTGTCCCTGGACGAGGTGCACGCCGCCTGGGCTATCGCCACCGCCACCGGGATGGTGGCGCTCTCCGCCGACCAGGCCGGCCCGGGGGAGCGGTTCGGCGTGCTCGGCGATGGCACGCAGGACGAGGCCCTGAACCTGTGGTGCGCGGCGCTGACCACCGTGCTGGGGCTGGAGAACCTGGACGGCCTGACCACCGCGCTGTACACCGCGGGCCGGCCGGTGCGGCTGGACGCATTGTTCGAGGCGTACGCGGCCGCGGTCGGCGCGATGACCGGCCAGCCGCCGGACGAGGGCGAGGCCGCCGACACCGCGGCCTCCGGCCCGGAGCCGGGCCTCGAACCCGGCCTGGAGCTGCTGGCCGACCTGGGCGCGGTCGAGCTGGACGCGGACGAGGACGAAGATGACGAGACCGGGCTGACCGTCACGCTGTCGCCGATCGGGCTGTGGGCAGTCCGGGACCGGCTGGCCGAGCGCGGCTGGCGGGTGCCGGTGCTGGGCGGCAGCGCCGACGGCGGCGCGACCGGGGTACTGGCCGTGCTGGCCGACTACGACGCCGAGGACGGCGAGGCCGAGATCGCGGCCTGGCTGGCCCGGCGCACCCCCGAGCGGGCCGCCGAGGAGCTGACCGAGGCGGCCAGCCAGGGATCGCCGGGCCTGCGCGGGGCCGCGTTCGCGGTCATGGACCGGGTCGGCGCGGCCGCGGTGCCCACGGTCCGGGGTGCCCTGGGCCACCCGGTGCTGCGCCCGCACGCCGCGGTGTGGCTGCGCGAGCACGGCGAGCAGGCCCCGCTCAGCCGCGAGGACAGCGCCTGGCTGCTGGTCGACCTGGGCGCCGGGCTGCTGGAGGAGGCCGCGCCCGAGGACGTGGTGGCCGAGCTCCTGCCGGACCTGCCCCCGCACGCCCAGGCCGACCTGGTCGCGGGCCTGTGGCGGGTCGAGCATCCGGCCGTCACCGAGCTGCTGACCACGCTCAGCGACCACCATCCCGAGCCGGATGTGGCCAAGGCGGCGCGGAAGGCCGCGTTCAAGGCGCGATCGAACTTCTAGCCCGCACTGGTGCCCGAGGCGGCCGCCCAACCCGCGCTTACGCCTGACGCTGCCGCCTAAACTGGACGCGGACTCGGGGTTACGCCCGTGCTGGGCTGAGAGGAAGTTTTGTGAGCGTCAAGCCGATCCGGCTGTTCGGTGACCCGGTGCTGCGCACCTCTGCGGAGCCGGTCCGCGATTTCGATGCCGAGCTGCGCAAGCTGGTCAAGGACCTCACCGACACCATGATGGACGCGCCCGGGGCGGGGCTGGCCGCGCCGCAGCTCGGCGTCGGGCTGCGGGTGTTCACCTACTTCGTCGACGAGGAGCTGGGGCACCTGATCAACCCGGTCCTCGACCTGTCCGAGGAAACCGACACCGACGACGAGGGCTGCCTGTCCTTCCCCGGTCTGGCCTTCCCGACCAAGCGGGCCTACGGCACGGTGGCCAAGGGCTTCAACATGTACGGGGACCCGGTCACGCTGGAGGGCACGGCGCGGATGGCCCGCTGTTTCCAGCACGAGACCGACCACCTGGACGGGGTGCTGTTCATCGACCGGCTCGACCCGGAGCAGAAGAAGCTGGCCATGCGGGCCATCCGGGAGGCCGAGTGGTCCGGCATGGGCGTGCCTGAGCTGCGGCAGTCGCCGCACCCCACCTTCGGCAAGGCGCTCTGATCGGCTGATGCGGCTGGTCTTCGCCGGGACGCCGGACCCGGCCGTGGTGGCGCTGGAGGCCTTGCTGGCCTCCGGCCACGAGGTCGCGGCCGTGGTCACGCGGCCGGACGCCCCGGCGGGCCGGGGCCGGCACACCGAGCCGAGCCCGGTGGCCAAGGTGGCCGAGGCCGCGGGCCTGGAGGTGCTGAAGCCGGCCAAGGTCCGGGACCCCGAGTTCCTGGACCGGCTGCGCGCGATCGGCCCCGACTGCTGCCCGGTGACCGCCTACGGGGCGCTGCTGCCGCAGGTGGCGCTGGACATCCCGCCCGAGGGCTGGGTCAACCTGCACTTCTCGGTGCTCCCGGCCTGGCGGGGGGCGGCCCCGGTGCAGCACGCGCTGCTGCACGGCGACGACGTGACCGGAGCGACCACGTTCCGGATCGTCAAGGAACTGGACGCGGGCCCGGTGTTCGGGGTGCTGACCGAGCCGGTGGGCCCGCGGGACACCGCCGGCGACCTGCTGGCCCGGCTGGCGGTCTCCGGGGCCCGGCTGCTGATCGACACCCTGGACGGCATCGAGTCCGGTCAGCTGCGAGCCGTGCCCCAGCCCGAAGAGGGCATCAGCTACGCGCCGAAGATCAATCCCGAGGACGGCCGGGTCGACTGGGGCCAGCCGGCGGTGGCCATCGACCGGCTGATCCGGGCCTGCACGCCGGAGCCGGGCGCGTGGACCGAGTTCGCCGGGGCCCGGCTCAAGCTGGGCCCGGTCGAGCTGGCTCCGGACGGCCCCGCGCCGGCCCTGGCCCCGGGGGAGCTGCAGGTCGGCCGCCGTTCGGTGCTGGCCGGTACGGCCACCGGACCGGTTGCGCTGGGCCTGGTCCAGCCGCCCGGCAAGCGCCTCATGCCCGCCGCCGACTGGGCCCGCGGCCTGCACCAGGACGGCCCGGCCGTCCCCAAGCTGGGCTGACCATGGCCCAGCGAGCGCAGCGCGGCCGCCCGGGCCCCGGCGGCCGTCCCCGCCCCCGGTCCGGCGGCCAGCGGCCCGGCCCGCGCCGCCCGGGCCGGGCCGACCCGGTGCGCCGGGTCGCCTACGACGTGCTGGCCGCCGTGGACGAGCGGGACGCCTACGCCAACCTGCTGCTGCCGGCCCTGCTGCGGGAACGGGGCATCGAGGGCCGCGACGCCGCCCTGGCCACCGAGCTGACCTACGGCACCCTGCGCGGCCTGCAGACCTACGACGCCGTGCTGGACCTGTGCAGTGACCGGCCCGCCCGGGACATCGACCCGCCGGTGCGGGAGGTGCTGCGGCTGGGCGCGCACCAGCTGCTGGCCACCCGGGTGGCCAGCCACGCCGCCGTAGCCACGTCGGTGGATCTGGCCAAGGACGTGGTGGGCATGCGCCCGGCCGGGTTCGTCAACGCGGTCCTGCGCCGCATCGGCACCCGCGACCTGGACGGCTGGCTGGCCATCGTGGCCCCGGACCGGGCCAGCGACCCCGAGGGTCACCTGGCCGCGATGTACAGCTACCCGCGCTGGATCGTGGCCGCGTTCCGCGACGCCCTGGGCGAGGCCCCCGGCGGCGACCTGGCCGAGACCGAGCAGACCCTGCGGGCGGGCAACGCGAGGCCGCAGACCACGCTGGTGGCCATCCCCGGGATCAGCGAGCCCGCCGAGCTGGTCGCCGGGGACGGCGAGCCGTCCCCGGCGCCCTGGTCCCCGTTCGCGGTGATCCTGCCCGGTGGGGATCCGGCCGCCATCCCGGCCCTGGCTGACGGCCGCGCCTTCGTTCAGGACGAGGCCAGCCAGCTGGTCGCGCTGGCCCTGGCCCACGCGACCGCCGAAACGACCGGTCCCTGGCTCGACCTTTGCGCCGGGCCCGGCGGCAAGGCGGCGCTCCTGGCCGGGCTGGCGGAAGCAGCCCAGCCCGGCACTCACCTGGTCGCCTCCGACCTGCGGCCGCACCGGGCCGGGCTGACCCGGGACCACCTGCGCCGCCTGCCCGGCGCGGCCGCGATCGCCGCCGACGGGCGGCACGGGCCCTGGCGTCCCGGGACCTTCATCAGCGTGCTGGCCGACGTGCCCTGTTCGGGCCTGGGCGCGCTGCGGCGCCGCCCCGAAGCCCGCTGGCGCAAGTCACCCGAGGACGTCGAGGGCCTGGTCCCGTTGCAGCGTGACCTGCTGACCGCCGCCATCGATGCCGCCCGCCCCGGCGGCGTGGTCGGCTACGTGACCTGCACCCCGCACCAGGACGAGACCGAGGGCGTGGTCGACGCGGTGCTGGCTGCCCGCGATGACGTGACCGTGCTGGACGCGCCCGCCATCCTGGCCGATGCCCTGGGACGGCCGGTCCCGGACGTGAGCCGCGGCCCCGGTGGCCGCTACGTGCAGCTCTGGCCGCACCGGCACGGCACCGACGCGCTGTTCCTGGCCCTGCTGCGAAAGTCTTGATCAGCGCTGCAGCAGCCACACCCGGTAGATGGCGAAGACCTCGATGAAGGACTGCAGGATCCGCAGGTCGTCCTTGAATGACGATGGCTCCCAGGTGGCGGTGCGGCCGTCCTGGTAGTGCAGGTCGAGCCAGGCGTGCAGGGACGCGTGGGCGGTGTCGGACTGGGTGGAGGCGTTGCCCTTCAGCTCGATCGACTCCAGCTCGGCGAAGTCGATCGCGATCAGCGGCTTCTTCTGGTCCTCGTACTCGACCACGCCGTCCGGGGTGACGACCAGTATCGGGTTCGGGTCGCGGGACGTGCCGCGGAAGAACGCCCCGATCGAGCCCCGTTTCCTCGTGAACACCTGCCAGTCCGGGCGAGCCGAACCCTGCCGGGCCAGGGTGATGATCTCGTTCGGCTCTCGCATCTGTCGCCTTCGCTGGATCGGGTGGGCGTGCGTCGCAGTTTACGCACGGCTCTCTACCCGGATCAGCGCGAATTGATCATGTTTAACCTGCGTGTAAGCATTCCGGTCAGGGCGTGAGCGCCCGCCCGGCACCGGGCCGGACCCGGTGCCCGCCGATGTCGGCCCGCTCGCCCTCGGCGTAGCCGGACCGGTAGCCGTTGCCGGTGTAGGTGATCCGGGTCCGCCGGGTCCGCGGGTAGGCCGCTTGCACATGCCTTCGCACCACCAGGGACCGGTCGGCCAGCACCAGCGCGGCCGACGTCCCGCCCGCGGCGGTGTCCCCGTCGCTGGCCCGGCTGGCGGCCCGCTCCTCGGCCGCCCGGACCCGGGAGGTGACCGCGCTGGAGTAGCCCAGCAGCCAGCTGCGACGCCAGGCGCGGGCGCTGCGCGCGGTGGGCGGCACCCGGGCCGCGGCCAGCCCGTGCGCCATCTGCACCAGCAGCGACGTGTACAGCAGCTCGGCCCGTTCCAGGTCCGACGCGTAGCCGAACACGTGCACCCGCTTGCCGGTCGGCACCGGGAGCAGCACACACTGGCAGCGCATGGCGATGACCAGGCCGGCCAGCAGGTGCGCCCGCACGTCGGCCCACGGGTTGGGTACGTCGATGATCCGGTCGGCGGGACGGTCGGTCTCCGGCCGGGCCGCGGCCAGCAGAGCCCGGTCGATCCCGTACCGGGCCATCAGCTCGGCGGCCTTCCCGGTCAGCGCCTCGGCCTCGGCCGGGGTGACGCTGTCGTCCTCGGCCTTGGCCAGCAGTTTCCTGACCCGTTCCAGCAGGTTGGGCTCCGGCCGGGCCGGCTCAGGCTTTTCCACGCCTCAAACGCTACCCAGAGGGAGCGACAGCCGGGGCGGGCCGGCACAATGACTGCTATGGCCGTTCAGATCTCGCCCAGCATCTTGTCCGCGGACTTCGCCCGGCTCGCCGACGAGGCCGCGGCCGTGACCCCGGCCGCCGACTGGCTGCACGTGGACGTCATGGACAATCACTTCGTACCGAACCTGACGCTCGGGCTGCCCGTCGTTCAATCGTTGCTGAAACACACCAGCCTGCCGGTCGACTGCCACCTGATGATCGAAGACCCCGACCAGTGGGCACCCGGTTACGCCGAGGCCGGCGCGCGCAACGTCACCATCCACGCCGAGGCGGTGAAGGCGCCGGTGCGGACGCTGCGCGAGATCCGGCATGCCGGGGCCCGGGCCGGGCTGGCCATCAACCCCGGCACCGCGGTCGAGCCGTACGAGGACCTGCTGGGCGAGATCGACATGCTGCTGCTGATGACCGTGGAGCCGGGCTTCGGCGGCCAGCGGTTCCTGGACCTGGTGATGCCCAAGCTGCGCCGGGCCCGGGCCCTGGTGACCCGGCACGGCGGCTCGGTCTGGCTCCAGGTCGACGGCGGCGTCAGCGAGGAAACCATCGAGCGGTGCGCGGAGGCCGGCGCCGACGTGTTCGTGGCCGGCTCGGCGGTCTACTCGGCCGATGACCCGGCCCGGGCCGTGCAGGCCCTGCGTGCCCAGGCCGAGCAGGCCACCGCCCACGCCGCCTGGACCAGAGGAGACCACCATGACCGCTGATGTCACCGAACCCGCCATCCGGGACCTGGTCGACGCGATCAACGCCGGGGATCGGGATGGTTTCTTCGCCGCGCTGACCCCGGACGCCACCATGTCCGACGACGGCCGCGAACGTGACCTGCGGCAGTGGGCGGACCGGGAGCTGTTCTCCGGCCCCGGCCGGATGGAGGTCGAATCGGCCACCGACGGTGGCCGGTCGCTGATCGCCGAGAACACCAACGACACCTATGGCACCATGCGCACGTTCTGGCACTTCACCCTGCGCGACGGCATGATCAGCCGCTTCGAGACCGGCCAGGCCGGACCCGCGTAATCCCTCAACGCAAACCAACAGTTGACGCCCCACCGGTGTGCGAACGCGCGCCGATAATTGGGCTTGGCGTTTCCTCCTGGTGGTGTCCCTGGTTACCGCGTTGCCCGTAAGGTTCTGCACTAACCGCCTGGGGATTGCCCGGCCACTGCGGGCCGGGGGGAAGAGGAGCAACCATGGGTCTGCTGTCCTGGATCAGGGTCCGTAAGCACGTCCGAAGGGCCGGAACGAACCGCATGGCCGCCCTGGCCGGCACTGTGGCCCTGCTGGGCGGCGTCACCGCCGCGGGCACCGGCCCGGCGCTCGCCAGCACCGCCGCTGCCACGCACGCCGCAGGCGGCGCCCGCACGACGGCCACGGCCCCCACCGGCTGTCGGCTCGGGAACGGCGTCAAGCACGTGGTCGAGCTGACGTTCGACAATGTGCACTTCTTCCGGGACAACCCCAACGTCCCGTCCGACCTGCAGATGATGCCGAACCTGCTCAATTTCTTCGAAAACAGCGGCGCGTTCCTGTCCAACAACCACACGCCGCTGATCGCGCACACCGGCGACGACCTGCTGACCACGTTCACCGGCCTGTACGGGGACCGGCACGGGATGCCGATCTCCAACAGCTACCAGTCCTACAACACGGACGGCAGCACCGATCCAGCCGGATCGTTCGCCTACTGGACCGACCCGATCTTCGACACGGCCAAGACGCCGAACCCCGGTCACGACACGAACCCGTCGCTGGTCTACTCGGCCACCCCGCCGGCCACAACCAAACCCGCGCCGGCTCCTACCAAGACCACCCCGGCCCCCTGGGCGCCGTTCACCCGGGCCGGCTGCAACGTCGGCGAGGCCGGCACGGTTAACCAGGACCTGGAGAACACGGCCGTCGACATCCCCAAGGTGTTCGGCGCGAACTCACCGGAGAACCAGCAGCTGGCCGCGGACTCCGACAGCTTCAAGGACGCCGAGACCGCCGACTACGTGGGCATCGCCGTGCATTGCGCGCACGGCAGCGGGTTCTGCACCGACGCCAAGGGCGTCAAGTACGGCCAGACCTCGGCCACGCCGACGGCGTCCCCCGACCTGCTGCCCGACGAGCCCGGCGGGTACCACGGATTCCAGGCCCTGTTCGGCCACCGCTACGTCGCCCCGCAGCTCGGCGCGGGCACTCCGGGCCTGTCCCGGGGCGGTTACCCGGTCACGAACGCCGCGGGCAACCTGGTCGACCTGAACGGCAACCAGATCAACGGCGCGTTCCTGACCAACCACCCCGGCTTCCCCGGGTTCGGCAGCATCAACGCCTCGCAGACGCTGGCCTACATGTCCGACATGCTGGAGTCCGGCGTGCCGGTGGTGAACGGCTACATCTCCGATGTCCACGGCAACGAGCACATCCCCGGCCTGTCCGCGTGCGCCAGCTCCCCTGCTGCCCTCGGCAGCGGCGACCCCTGCTACGTGGCCCAGGCCCAGTACTACAACCAGGCGTTCGGCAGCTTCTTCAAGCGCCTGGCCGCCGAGGGCATCACCCCGCAGAACACCGAGTTCCTGCTCAGTGCGGACGAGGGTGACCACGAGGCCGGCGCCAACGTGGGCCGCGCCATCCAGCCCACCCCGGCCAACTGCGATGGCGCCACGGTCAGCGGCACCACGGTGACCCCGGACGTGCCGTGCACCTACCCGGCGGGCTCGTTCGGTGAGCTGGCCGGGAACCTGACCGGGCTGCTGGCCACCCAGAAGAACAACACCACCCCGTTCAGCCTGGAGGCCGACACCGCGCCGGAGTTCTACGTGACCGGACGGCCAGCCGCGGGCGCGGCGCAGGTCCGCAAGCTGGAACGGGACGTGAGCGGGCTGACCGCGGCCAACCCGTACACCGGCACCACCCAGAACATCACCAACTACCTGGCCGACCCGACCGAGGAGGCGATCTTGCACATGGTCAACGCGGACCCGGCGCGGACGCCGACGTTCGCGATGTTCGCCAAGCCGGACTACTTCCTGTCCACCGGCTCGCCGACGTGCACTCCGTCGTGTGTCACGCAGAACACCGGGTTCGCCTGGGACCACGGTGACTACGCGGCCGAGATCGACACCACCTACTTCGCGGTCACCGGGCCCGGGGTGAAACACCTTGGCCTGGACGGCGACACGGCCAGCCAGGGACCCAGCTCCGCAGGCCCGGACAGCGGCCAGGTCACCGTGCCCGGCAGCCACACCAGGGGCACCTGGATCGACCAGACCGACATCCGGCCGACGCTGCTGTACCTGGCCGGGCTGCGGGACGACTACCAGACCGACGGCCGGGTCATTACCGAGGTCCTGGCCGCCCCGGACCGCGCGCTCCGGCCCGCCGGGGTGACCGCGCTGGGCGCCTGCTACAAGCAGCTGAACTCCAGCGTCGGCCAGTTCGGCACGGCCACGCTCCAGGCCGCTACCAAGGCCATCGACAGCAACAGCACCGGGGACGCCACCTACACCCGCACCGACCGCGCCCTGTCCGCGCTGGAACAGGCCCGCGACCACCTGACCGGGGTGGTCAAGGCCGAGCTCTCCGCGGCTGCGTTCGGCAACCGCCCGGTGCCCGCGGCCGGCCTGCAGACCGCGGCCTGCCGGGCGATCATCACGACCGCTCAGCGGCTCGCCGCCGCTTCCTGAGAAATATCCTTTGATTCAACCGTCCGGCTGAGGGCTCCGGCCCTCAGCCGGACGTGCTTCCCGCTCAGCGCAGGACCTGGGTCCCGATCACCGACAGCAGCCGCAGCTTCTCGGCGGCCTCGCTGCCGGCCGGGGCAGTGTAGGCCACGATGCGCAGGTCGCTGCCGTCCACGGTGAGCACGTCGCAGTCCACGGTGACCAGGCCGACGTCCGGATGGTCGAAGGTCTTGTGCGCCTCGCGGTGGGTGCCGACCGCGCCGGTCTCCCACAGCGCGGCGAACCGCGCGCTGGCCGTCTGCAGGTCGGCCACCAGCCGCCGCAGGTCCTCGTCATCCGGGTAGCGCGCGGTGGCCGAACGCAGGTCGGCCACGGCCGACTGCTCGAACCGGGTCACGTCCTCGCTGGTACGGACCACCCGGGCCAGCTGGCCGGTGAAGTGGCGCCAGAGCACGTTCCGGTCCCGTCCGGTCCCCGCGGACGGATCCCCGACCAGCGCGGCCCACAGCTGGTTCCAGGCGACCAGGTTCCAGGCCGCGTCGTTGACGCTGACCGGCACCCCGGTCAGCTGGTCCAGCAGCCGCTGCACGCTGGGGGTGAGCCGGGCCGCGATGTGGCCGGGCCGGGGCGGGGCCTGCCCGGCCAGCCGGAACAGGTGGTCCTGCTCCTCCCGGGACAGCCGCAGGGCCCGGCCCAGCGCCCCCAGCACCTGCGGCGACGGCGCGGTGGCCCGCCCCTGTTCCAGCCGGGTGATGTAGTCGGCCGACACCCCGGCCAGCAGGGCCAGCTCCTCGCGCCGGAGCCCGGGCGTGCGCCGCCCCCGGCCCGCGGGTATCCCGGCGTCGGCCGGTGAGACCCGGTCCCGCCAGCCACGCAGCGCGGCCCCGAGTTCGCCGTGATCGGTCATCCTCCCAGTATGCGTGACCACGCCAGCGCGGGCCTGGTACCACCAGTCCCAGGCAGCGGCCGGCCAGCCCAGGCGCCCCCGCCGGGCCGCGTCCGCCGCCCCCGCCGGGTCAGAGCAGCGAGACCAGGGCGTCGGCCACCACACCAGCCGCTGCAGGGCCTCGGGCTCGTCCGGCATCAGCCCGGCCTGCACCGCCTCGAACGGCAGCGGCACCGTCTGGTCCGGTGTGGCCGCGATCATCGTCTCGATGACCTGCCCGTACTCGGCGTTCTCGGCTGCCATCGACACCCCGGGGGCCGGCACCACCGCGTTGTAGTAGACCAGGGCCCGGATCCGCCCGGCCAGCCGCTGGGCCGCGCCGGTGGCCGGGTAGCCGCCCCAGCTGTGACTGACCAGCATGACGTCGGTCAGATCCCGCCGTTCCACCTCGCCGATCACGTGGTCCACGGCGTCGGCCAGTTCCAGCCCGGCCGCCGGGCTGCCGTAGGACAGCCCGGGCAGCCAAGTTTGATCCCCGTAGACCCCATTGCCCCCCATTTACCCCCGCGCGACGCTACCACCGGCGGCTGGCAGGCTGGAGCCATGACCGGCCCGATCACCGACACCGACATCGCCGCGCTGGACCTGGCGGCCGCGCGGACCTGGCGCGGGACCGAGGAGGCGCCGCTGGGCGGCTGGCTGCTCCGGGCCGGGGCGGGCTTCACTGGCCGGGCCAACAGTGCCCTGACCGCCGGCGACCCCGGGATGCCGCTGCCCGCGGCGGCCGCCCTGGTCCGCCGCTGGTACACCGCCCGCGGCTTGACCCCGATGGCGTCGGTCAGCTACCCGCCCGGCCAGCCGGACCGCAACCCGGTGGACCGGTTCCTGGCCGGGCAGGGCTGGCGGCTGCGCGACGAAGCCGCGGTGATCGTGATGACCCGCCCCGCGGCCGGGCCCGCCCCGGGACCGGCCGCCGGGCCGGCGGCCCGCCCGGCCGTCCTGCCGGTCGGCTTCGACGACCAGCCCGGCGACGACTGGCTGAGCCTCTACCACTTCCGCGGCCAGCCCGATCTGCCGCCGGTCGCCCGCACCATCTTGACCTCGGCCCCCTGGCAGGCGTTCGCGTCCGCCCGTGACGGCGACCGCACCGTGGCCATCGGCCGCGTCGCCGGCACCGGGGCGGGCCCGGCCCGCTGGGCGGGGCTGACCGCGATCGAGGTGGATCCCGCCTACCGCCGCCGGGGGCTGGCCGCCGCCCTCACCGCCGCCCTCATCGCCCGTGCCGCTCAGCAGGGCGCGGACCGCGTCTACCTCCAGGTCGAGGACGACAACGAGGCCGCCCTGGCCCTCTACCGCCGCCTCGGCTTCGCCGTGCACCACGGCTACCACTACCGTGTTGGCCTCGGGGGCTGAGCCCCCAGTGTTAGCCTCGGGGGCTGAGCCCCCCAGACCCCCCTACGCGGGCTGCGCCCGCGTAGCCCACGGGGCCCCCAGTCTTGGCCTCGGGGGCTGAGCCCGGGGGCCCGCTCCGCTAGCGGGCCGTGTACACGCCCGTGCTCTCGGCGTGGTAGCCCTTGGCCCCGACGGCCAGGGCCAGCGGGCTGCGGAAATCCTGGCCGGCCGCGACCGCGTCCAGCACGTGCCGGAAGTCGTACCGCGGTGCCCAGCCCAGGCCGGCCCGGGCCGATGCGCTCACGTAGACCCGGCCGAGGCCGGGGAACATCCGCCAGCCGAGCCGCTGGTAGACCTCCGGGTAGTCCGGGAACAACCGGCGGACCACGTCCGGCGCGCCGGTGCGCAACTCGGCCAGGTCGTCCCGGGCGAACGGGGTGGTGGCGCTGATGATGTACCGGCCGAACCCGATCCGCGGCGCCTGCTCCATGGCTAGCAGGTGCGCGTCGGCCACGTCCTGCAGGTCCACCCGGCGGTACAGGTACTCGTTGGCCTTGATGTTGGCGTCCGGGTAGGCGGTGCGCACGTCGTCGGCGTCGTCGCCCTCGGGGAAGAACCGCGCCGTGCGCAGCACCACCACCGGCAGCCCCCGGTCGCGCTGGATGATCTCGCACAGGTTCTCGGCCGCGGTCTTGGTCACCCCGTAGATGTTGCGCGGCACCGGGGCCACGTCCTCGGTGATCCAGGCCGCGGGCTGCCCCGCGGCCGGGGTCAGGGCCCGGCCGAACGCGCTGGTACTGCTGGTGAACACGAAGCTGCCCACCCCGGCCGCGGCCGCCTCCTCGGCCAGCGTGAGGGTGCCGGTCACGTTGGTGTCCACGAAGTCCTGCTGGCCGTGCGAGGCCACGTGCGGCTTGTGCAGGGTGGCGGTGTGCAGCACCGCCGTCACCCCGTCCAGGCAGGACCGGACCAGGTCGCGGTCGGTGATCGAACCGGTCACGTCGGTACTGGGGGAGTCCAGCACGTCCAGCCCGGTCACCTGGTACCCGCGGCCACGCAGCACCCGGGTCAGCGCGTCCCCCAGGTGCCCGGCACTCCCGGTCACCAGCACTTTCTCCTGTGTCATACCGGCTGTCATACCGGCCACCCTAGAGTCGGGCCCGGCCCGAGGGCATTCCGTTTTCCGGCCGTCGACCAGCCGAGCCATGCCGTTCCCGTGCTGGTTGATCCAGTCTTTTAGGGTAGAACGGGACAGCCGCCGAAAACTGGGAGCCCCATGCAGCGACCGCCCGCCAAGACGTCCCCCAATCAGACGACTGACGAGCCGGGCAGCGAGTACGCGGCCCTGTCCCGCCTCATCCGGCAGGCCGGCCTGCTGAAGCGACGCCGAGCCTGGTACGCCTGGCGGGTCGCCGGCACCGCGGCCGCGCTGGCCGTGGCCTGGGCGCTGTTCGCCCTGGTCGGAGACTCCTGGTGGCAGCTGGCGGTGGCGGTATTCCTGGCCGTGGTGTTCGCCCAGCTCGGGTTCCTCGGCCATGACGCCGGGCACCGGCAGATCTTCGCCACCCGCCGATCCAACTACGTGCTCGGCGTGGCCTGCGGCAACCTGGCCATCGGGCTCAGCTACGGCTGGTGGGTGGCCAAGCACAACCGGCACCACGCCAACCCGAACACGGAGGGCGAAGACCCGGACATCATGATCGGCGTGCTGGCCTTCTCCGGCGGCCGGGCCCGGGCCGCGGCCGGGCTGCGGCGGCTGATCTTCCGCTACCAGGCCTGGCTGCTGGTCCCGATGCTGCTCCTGGAAGCCGCCGCGCTGCACGGATCCAGCATCCGCGCGCTGGCCAGTAGCGGGCCCCGGTCGGCCCGGGCCATCCGCAGCCGGCCCGCGGAGATCAGCCTGCTCGCGCTGCACTTCGCCGCCTACCTGGCCGCGGTGTTCCTGGTGCTGTCGCCGGTCAAGGCGGTGGTGTTCATCCTCGTGCAGCAGGGCCTGTTCGGCTTCTACCTGGGCTGCTCGTTTGCGCCCAACCACAAGGGCATGCCGGTCCTGCAACCGGGGGAGCGGATCGGTTTCCTGCCCCGCCAGGTGCTGACCTCCCGCAACGTGCGCGGCGGCTGGCTCACCGACACGGCCCTGGGCGGCCTGAACTATCAGGTCGAGCACCATCTTTTCCCGTCCATGCCCCGGCCCAACCTCCGCCGGGCCCAGCCGCTGGTGGCGGCGTTCTGCGCCGAGCGGGGTGTGCCCTACACCGAGTCCAGCCTGCTCGGCTCCTACGCCCAGGCCCTGCGCCACCTCAACCGGGTCGGCCGCGAGACCCGGCGGGGCAAGCTCACCACCGATCCAGCAGCGGCGGCAGCTCCGTCAAGCTCCTGATCACCGCGTCCGGTTCGGCGGCGGCGTAGCCGGGGACCTCGCGGTTTGGGATCCACACCGCCCGCATGCCCGCCGACTTGGCCCCGTGGATGTCGTCGTAGGGGCGGTCGCCCACGAACACGCAGGCGGCCGGGTCGCCAACGCCGATCGCGGCCATGGCGGCCCGGAACGCCTCCGGGTGCGGCTTGGTCCACGGGATCTCGCTGCTGTAGACGGCACCGTCGATCAGCCCGAGCACTTCGTCCCGGGTGAACACCCGCTCGTGCAGCTCCCGCGGCCACATGGTGTTGGAAAGCACGCCTACCTTGATGCCTCGCCCCCGCAGCGTGCGCAGCAGCGGCGCCACGTCGGGATCGGTGTACGTGTGCGGTTCCCAGGCCCGGAAGTACGTGTCAAGCAGGTCGGGGTGCGGGGTCACCCCCGCCCGCGCGAAGACGTGGTCAAGCGTGGCGCTACGGTGGGCGGTCTCGCACTGCCGCCAGAACGCGTTCTCCGCCGCGAGGATGGCGCTCGCGACTTCGGCCGCCTCCGCCCCCGGGAAGTGCGGCGCGCACACGTCCCGCCACAGTGCCTCATGATCGATGGCGTGCCAGGGAGTGAGCGTGCCGCCCCAGTCGAAGATAACCGCGCCAACCGCCATGGACGCCATGCTACGGACCGGCGCCGCTCCTGCTGAAGTCCTTATCCCGGCGGGCGCGTCAATCGGGCTGCGCGCCGCCCACCGTCTGGATGGAATGCGGGGCGGCCCCCGACACCGTCGGCGCCGCCCCGCCGGAGATCGGGGCGATCAGCCGGACGGACACCGGCAGCCAGCGGATCGTGTCAAGCGCCGCGAGCACCTGCGACTGGATGAGCCCGCAGCCGGTGGCGGGAAGCCGCGGTATCAGCTTCTGGCCGTTCGCGCCGATGA
>DASXMW010000275.1:0-8412 GCA_036495425.1 Streptosporangiaceae bacterium
CTCCAGCTCATCGATTCTGCCGAGCAGCGGGGGCGCAGGATGCATCGTCACGCCGATCATCCGAAGTGGGGGGCTCGCTGACGCTTAGGGCCGACGCTACCCGCCCCCTCCGACAAGCCGCAACGCCGCCCTGATCACGCGAGCCTGCGGTTAGCCGGATGACTGTTGATGCGGTACGGGCGGCCTGGTAACCGGGACAATACGGGCCAGCGCGTCCAGGCCGGTGAAGTCAGCTGGGTTGGTCGTGAACAGCGGCAGTCCCTCGGCGATCGCGGTAGATGCGATCATCAGGTCGACGACCCTGGCCCGCGGCCTGCGGCCGATGGCGATGACGGCGGCGCAGACGCGGCCGAAGATGCGGGCCGCCTCGGCTCGAACGGCACGGGATCGATCACCAGGTTCAGCAACCCGATCATGAACAAAAACGACGCCGACTCGATGGTGCCGGCCAGGCCGCCGAACCGCTGCAGGCCGGTGCCGGAGCCGGCCAGCTGGCCCATACGAGGTACAGCCATCCTGGGTCATCTCCTGCAAGGGGTGGGGGCCGGGTCCTGCCATCCACGGTCGCGGTCGGGGCGGGCCCCTCGCACCCGTACCGACACGGGCCGGTGCCCTGGTCGCGGACTAGGGGTCCGGCCCGGGGTCCGACGGGCGCGACGGCCTCAAGCCCCACGACGACCTGCTGGCCGAGTTCCCCTACCTCGGCCCGCCCAACCCCTAGTCAGGGGCGGGCGACCTGCCCGCCATCGCGGAATGGTGATACCACGGTCGTTCGGGAAAAAGATTTTGAATTACTCCGAACGGACCGTGGTGCTACGGTCCGCCTCCTGGTTTTCATTTCTCCCCGTGCCGATGCCGGGCCGGCCCGGTCCCCCCGAGCGGGCCGGACGGGGGCCAAGATGACGAGATGGACTCACATGATGGCCAGCGCGATCCGGACAGCGCGCTGATCCTCGAGGGCATCCGGGCCCTGCACATCCGGATGGACGAGCTCGAAGGCCGGGTCATGTCCGTCGACCCCGCATACATCGTCGACCCCGCCGACCCTGCCTCTCATATCGACCCAACCTCCCATCCCGAGTCGGCCCGTCCCGCCGCCACCGCCGGCCCTGCCTCCCGTCCCGACCCGGCCGGCCATTCCGGTCCCGTTGGCCCTGCTGGCTTTGCCGGTCCGGTCGGCGGGCGGGGCCGTTTCGGCGGCGGCCGTTTCGGCCTCGGCTTCGTCCCGGCCTGGCGGCGGCCCACCGAGGGGGAGGCCCGCTGGCAGGTCTCGGTGGCGGTCGCGGCCGCGGTGGCGCTGCAGTTCCCGCTGCCCGGCCGGCTCGTCCTGCTCCACCCCGCCTGGTTGCTGCCGGCGCTAGAGGGCCTGCTGCTGCTGGCTCTGGTGATGGCGAACCCGCGCCGCATCAACCGTGAATCGCGGGCCCTCCGGCTGCTGGGCCTCACCCTCGCCGCGCTCCTCAGCCTGGCCAACGCCTTCTCGGTGGCCCGGCTAGTCATCGGGCTGGTGAACGGCACCGAGGGGAACACCGCCGGGCCGCTGCTGGTGACCGGCGGAGCCATCTGGCTGACTAACGTCATCGTCTGGGGCCTGTGGTACTGGGAATTCGACCGCGGCGGCCCGGTGGCCCGGGCCAACGCCGACCGTATGTACCCGGACTTCCAGTTCGCGCAGATGGCCACCCCGCAGCTGGCCCCGCCGGACTGGGAGCCGGCCTTCGCCGACTACCTGTACCTGTCCTTCACCAACGCCGCCGCGTTCAGCCCCACCGACGTGCTGCCGCTGTCCCGCTGGTCCAAGATGGCCATGACGGCCCAGGCCACCGTGTCGATCCTGACGGTCGCCCTGGTCGTGGCCCGCGCGGTCAACATCCTCAAGTAGCGCCGCGGTCAGCCCCAGCCCCCGCTGCACCGACGGCAGCGCCACGAACATCACCGTCGTGTCCAGCACCGCCATCAGGTGCGCCGACGCGATCACCGCCAGCGGCCACCACCCCCACCGCGTCCCGCGGTCCCCGGCGTGGAGAATAGGATCGCCACGCTGCCCACCGCACTGTTCCGCAACGAGCTGTTCCTGGCCCGCACCCCGCCGTCGGAAGGGACCCTGGTGGAGATCGTCGACGATGTGTTCCTGCCCCTGGTCCGTCCCCAGCCCGGTGAGGTGCCGGGTGAGGTGCCGGGTGAGGTGACAGCATGAGCCAGCCCAGCTGGCTCGACCCCGAGCTGGCCACCCTCACCGCGGAGCGGTTCTCCGACCCGGCCTGGATCTACGAGCGGAAGTTCGACGGCGAGCGCTGCCTGGCCTTCCGGGACGGTGCCCGGCTGCGGCTGATGACCCGGAACCAGCAGCAGGTCACCGGGACGTATCCGGAGATCGCCGAGGCCCTGGCGGCCCAGCGCGCCACCGACTTCATCGTGGACGGCGAGGTCGTGGCGTTCGAGGGGGAAGAGACCAGTTTCTCCCGGCTGCAGCGTCGGCTCGGCGTCCGCGAGCCGGGCCCGGCGCTGCTGGCCGAGGTCCTGGTGTACGTCTACCTGTTCGATGTGCTGTGGGCTGGCGGCCGCGACGTCCGTCCCCGCCCGCTGCTCGAGCGCAAGACCATACTGCGTGACCTGCTGTCGTTCGGCGGCCCGCTGCGGTACGCCGAGCACCGCGACACAGACGGAGAGGCGTACTACCGCGAGGCGTGCCAGCTCGGCTGGGAGGGGCTCATCGCCAAGCGCGCCGACGCGCCGTACCGGGCCGGGCGCCAGCGGGACTGGCTCAAGTTCAAGTGCCTGAACGGCCAGGAGTTCGTCATCGGCGGCTATACCGACCCGCAGCGGTCCCGTATCGGTTTCGGCGCGCTGCTGCTCGGCTATTACGCCCCGGACGGCCAGCTGATCTACGCCGGCAAGGTCGGCACCGGCTTCGACCGGTCCACCCTGACCAGCCTGCACGCGACGCTGGCCGCCGAGGAGCGGCCCGGGCCGCCCTTCGCGCCCGTCCGCGGCCTGCCCCGCACCCGCGTGCACTGGGTCGAGCCCCGCCTCGTGGCCCAGGTCGGCTTCAGCGAATGGACCCCCGACGGCGAGCTACGTCACCCCCGCTTCCAGGGCCTGCGCCGGGACAAGGACCCCGGCGAAGTCGTGCGCGAGATCCCCTGACGGGAACATCATCGCTCGCCCCGGTGTTCTAATTAGGCTCTGTCGCTTAGCTTTGCCGCGCGCCGCGCCCTCATGCGCCCACCCGGCGGTGCGGGCGGGTCCCGTGATGCGGCAGCGGCCCGTGGTGCACCCGGCCCGGGCTGCCACGTCCCGGTGCGCACACCACAAAGGAAGGTTTATGGCCCAGTGCATTACGTGCGGGAGCGAACTGCATCCCGACCGGGCAAAGAAGTACAACTACTGCATGAAGCCGGAGTGCCAAGAGAAGAACCTCAAGGGTCTGACCATGGTCGCCGTCGGCGTGAACAAGTCGGCCGAGCAGTACCTGCTCCTTGACGAGCAGACCCAGAACGAACTGGCCAGCGGCAAGTTCGCCGACCAGCGGCGCGGTTCGTTCGGCACCTCGGTGCCGACGTCCAGCCCGTCGGAGGCCGGCCCCGGACAGGCCGGCCCCGGACAGACCGGCCCCGGTCGGCCCCAGCCCGGACGACGCCGTCCCGCTGCGCCGCGCCCGGCGGTCACCCGCGCCCCCCGCCACCCGTGGACCAAGTCTCAGGAGCGACTGGCGGTGCTCTATAACGAACAGGGCCAGCGGCCCGAGGAGATCGCCCGCAAGCTCGGCCTGAGCACCTACACCGTGACCCAGATCATCCTCGGATCCAGGAACCGCGGAAAGCTCTGACCGCACCCGTCCCTTGACCTCAACTTTGGTTGAGGTCTTAGCCTTCATTACCAGGAGGTCGCAGCGATGATCGTGGTAACGGGCGGGACAGGCCGGGTCGGCAGGCAGGTGGTGGCTCAGCTCAGGGAACGCGACCTGCCGGTCCGGGTGGTGAGCCGCACCGTCGGTCTATCGCAGGCCGGCACCCAGACGGCCGGCGCCCAGACGACCGGCGTTGAGACGGCCGGCGTCGAGACGGCGCCCGCTGACCTGGCCGATCCCGCCTCGCTCGAGCCGCACCTGCCCGGTGCCGACGCGCTGTTCCTGCTCTGGCCGTTCACCTCGGCTGAGGTCACGGCCGCCCTGGCCCCTCAGGTGGCGAAGATCGCCGCCCGTCACGTCGCGCGGGTCGTGTACCTGTCCGCCCAGCCCGCGGGGGATCGGCCCGGCTCCTTCTGGGCCCTGACCGAACGGGCCATCGAGGACTCGGGCGTGCCGTGGACGTTCCTGCGGCCGACCGGTTTCGCGTCGAACACGCTGATGTGGGCCGACCAGATCCGCTCCGGGGACGTCGTCCGGTGGCCCTTTGGCGCCGCGGCCCGTTCGCTGATCGACGAGCGGGACATCGCCGCCGTCGCGGTACGGGCGCTGACGCAGGACGGCCACGCCGGGTCCCGGTACCTGCTGAGCGGCCCGGCCGTGCTGACCCAGGCCGAGCAGCTGGCCGCGATCGGGCGCGCCCTCGGACGCGACCTGACCTGGGAGGAACTGCCCCGGCCGACGGCCCAGCAGGCGCTGGCCGCGGCCTGGGGCGACCCCGGGTTCGCGGCGTCCGCCCTCGATACCTGGGAGCGGTTCGTGACCCACCCGGAGATCGTCACCTCCACCGTCCCCGAGATCACCGGCGCCCCGGCGCACAGCTTCGCCGACTGGGCCGCGGCCAACGCCGACGCCTTCCGCTGAGCTCAGCTCCGGGCGTAGTTGCTGGCGCCGTACCAGTCGACCACGACCACCGGCTCGTCACCGACCACCCAGGCGTCGTGGCCCTGGGGCAGGGCGGTGACGTCCCCCGGCCGGGCGTCGAACTCCGAGCCGTCGGCCATGACCACGTGCAGCACGCCCCGCACGTGGTACTGGAAGTGCGGCGCCTCGCACAGGTCGGTGCCCGCGAGCGGCTTGACGTGCTCGGACCAGCGCCAGCCCGGCTGCAGCGTCAGCCGGCCGATCTCGGCGCCGCCGATCCGAAGCAGGTCCAGCGTGCCGCGCTCGAACTCGCGGGTCTCGTCGGAAGTGGCGAAGCTCTTCTGCTCTGCCTTAGCGGTCATGGGATATCTCCTTCACCTGGTCGCCTTGCCGGTCGGGACCAGCCTGACCGGGCCGGGTTGCAGCTTCCTTGCAGTACAGGCCGGCCCTTCCGGCACCGGCCACGCTGCGGTTTGATACCCCCATGAAGTCCCTGGCGCTGCGGGTGCTGAGCGACTTCGGCGTGGACGGCATCGAACCGCAGGCCCTGGGCAGCCGGAAGGGCAGGCTGGCGTTGTGCGTGCTGGCCCTGGCCGAAGGCCAGGTGGTGCCAGCCGACGTGCTGGTCGACACGCTATGGGGCGACGCGCCGCCCGCCCAGCCCGAGGATCAGCTCGCCGTGCTGGTCAGCCGGCTCCGGTCGGTACTGGGCCGTGACCGGATCCAGCACCGCGATCGCGGCTACCTGCTGGTCTGCGACTGGCTCGACGCGTCAGAACTCGCCGCGCTCACCCAGGAGATGGACCACAGGCGCGGCGCGGGGAACGTGCTCGGCGCGGCGGCGGCGGCCCGGATCGCGCTCTCGTTGCTGCGCGGCTACGGGCTGCCCTCGGTTCCCGGCGAATGGGCCCAGCTCCGGCTGGCCGAGCTGGACCGGCTGGCCGGCCGGGCCCGGCGGGTGGCGGCAACCGCGCTGTTCGAGGACGGAGACTGGATGGCCGCCGCCGACGCCGCGACCGCCGCCCTGGCGGCCGATGGCTACGACGAGGAGTCGCTGCGGGTCCTGCTGCGCGCCTACGTCGCGGGCGGGCAGGTGGCCGCCGCCCTGGCCGCCTACGCCCGGGCCCGGGAGCATCTGGCCGCCGAGCTCGGCACGGACCCGTCCCCGCCCACCGTCGCCCTCTACACCGCCATCCTGCGGGGACAGGTGCCCGCGCCGCCGCCCGTGCCCGCCCGCCGCCCGGCCGGCCTGGTCGGTCGGGATGACGAACTGGCCTACCTCGACACCGTCGCCGGGCGGTCCCGCGACGGGCCGACCGAGCTCGTCGTCGTCGACGGAGAGGCGGGGATCGGGAAGACCGCCCTGCTCCGCGCCTGGGCCGCCCAGCGGGCCGCGGCCGGCGATACGGTGCTGCTGGCCTCGTGCGGGCAGCTCGACCGGGCCATGCCGCTGGATGCCCTGCTCGCCGCGTTGTCGGCGCTGCTGCGTCGGCTCGGGCCCGACGCCACCGCGGACCTGCTGGGCCCGGACGCGGTGACCCTCACCGCCCTGCTCGGCTCGCCCCCCGAGGCCCCCGCCGGGTCGAGGCCCGCGGGAAATCCGGGGTCCGGGCAGATCCTGGCCGACAGCATGCTCGGCCCCGCGGTACTGTACGCGGCGCTGGTCAGGGTGGTGGCCCGCCTGGCCCAGCGGGGCCCACTGGCGGTGGTGATCGACGACGCGCACCTGGCCGGGCACGCCCTGGCCAACTGGCTGAGCTTCGCGCGGCGGGAGCACATGCCCGCGGTGGTGGTGGCGGCGGTCCGCTCCGGTGCGGGCCCGCCCCTGCCGGCCACCGCGTCCGTCCACCTCGGCCTGCTCGGCCGGGAGGCCGCCGCCGAACTGGTCGGCCCGTCCCGCGCCGACGAGCTCTACGAGCGGTCCCGGGGCCACCCCCTGTTCCTGACCGAGCTGGCCAGCCACGGCGCCCGGGCCGAGCTGCCCGCGTCGCTGGTCGAGTCGGTGTCGGCGCGCTGCGAGGAGCTGGGCCCGGCCGGGGCCATGCTCCGCGCGGCCGCGGTGATCGGCCCGGAGCTCGACATCGAGCTGCTCGCGGCCCTGCTCGGCCGGCCGGCCGTGGACCTGCTCGACGACGCCGAACGCGCCGCGGCCCAGCAGCTCCTGGCCGCCGACGGCGGGGGGTTCAGGTTCCAGCACGAGCTGGTGCGAGAGGCGCTGGCCGCCAGCGCCACGGTGGGCCGCGCCGCCCTGCTGCACCGGCAGGCCGGCCGCGTACTGGCCCGCCAGCCGTACGCCGACCCGGCCATGGTCGCCCACCACGCGCGGCTGGGCGGGGACCTGGTGCTGGCCGCCCGGTCGCTGCGGACCGCCGCCGAACGGGCCGCCGAGCGCTTCGACCACGCTGCGGCCGAGGCCCTGCTGGACGACGCCCTGGCTCTGCACCCGGAGCCGGAAGCCTGGCTCGAACGCGCCCGGGTCCGCACCCGCCGCCGCCGGTACGCCCAAGCGCTGGCCGACGTCGAGCTCGCCGCGGCCGCCGGGGCCGCCGCCCTGGAGGTCGGCGCGTGGGCCTGCTACTTCGACCGCCGCTTCGCCCAGGCCGCGCAGTTCGCCGCGGACGGCGCGCTGGCCGCGGCCGACCCGGCCACCCGGTCCCGCTGCCTGGCCGTCGGCGGCCGGACCCGGCACGCGGCCGGTGACCTGGCCCAGGCCGAGCTGCTCCTCGGCGAGGCGTTCGCGCTGGCCGAGGGGACCGACCGGGTGACCGCCGCGGCCTGGCTGGGGGTGCTCCGCGCCCACCAGAGCAAGACCGACGAGGCACTGGCCCTGCTGCGCCCGGCGGCCCGTGCGCGAGAGGGGGTGGCCCATACCGCGGCCACCCTGCACGCGCTGCTGTTCACCGGGCACGCGCACGCCGTGGCCGGGCGCCCGGCCCTGGCCCTGGACGCCTTCGCCCGGTACACGGCCGAGGTCGACCGCCGCCAGGTGCCGCGGTTCGGGGGCCGGGCGGTCAACTTCGCCGGCTGGGTGCTGCGCAACCTCGGCGCCGCCGGCCCGGCGCACGATCATCACCAAAGAGCCCTGGAACTTGGGCAGGTCGGCCAGGGCATCCCGGAACTCGCCATCGCCGCCCTGCAGGACCTGGCCGAGGAGTACGTGCAGGCCGGCGACGCGGACGGCGCCCAGGACCGGCTGACCGAAGCCCGGACCCTGCTGACCGGCGACCTGGTCTTCGGCTGGCGGCTGGAGCTCAAGCACCAGCTGATCACTGGGCGGCTGGCGCTGCTGCGCGGCGACCCGGAGACGGCCCTGACCGTGGCGTCCGAGCTGGAAACGCGGGCCGCCGCCCTGGGGTTGCCCCGCTACGTCAGCGTGGCCCGCGTCCTGGCCCACCGTGCCCGCCGGGCCCTGCGCCTGCCGGTCGACCTCGACGCGGTCGCCGCGGACCTGGACCTGGTCGAGGAGTCGGTCGCCGTCGAGGCCTGGTGGTGGACCGGCCAGGCCGCCGCCGATTTCGCGGTCCCGGCCTGGCTGGACGTCGCGGCCGACCGGGCCGAGCGGCTGGCCCGCCAGGCCGGCGAGCACGCCGGCCCGCTGCGGCGCGCCGCGGCCCGGCGCCTGGACGACTGGCGAGCGGTCA
>DASXMW010000276.1:0-17147 GCA_036495425.1 Streptosporangiaceae bacterium
CCCCAAAAGGCCCAGCCCCGTCGACGGGGGTATGTGCTTAATGCACTGGCTTTTAGCACGCTGTTGAGTTCTCAAGGAACAGATGCACACCATCAGCAGCCTCCCGGCCGCCTCCAGGGCAACTACTCTAACTTACCGGACCGACCTTCACTCGTCAAACCAAACCCCTGATGGGATTTTGGAAGCAAGTGGGCGATCAGCCCGACCTCCGAAACCCTACCCGACTCCGGATGGCGCTTGTGCACGTTATCCGAAATCGAATTTGTCCCGGGGCTCCCGGCGGAACCGATTTGCTGAAAGCCATTCGGTCCCAATCCGGGCCCGCAGTTGAGGCGCCGTTTCCGGCTCCGTGGTGCGGTAGTAACACCTTACACGCCAGCAGACCTGGTTCGGACGCTGTTGGCCGTGTAGAGGGTTACAACTTCCCCGCCCGGACGGATATTCCGGCTCCGCGGAGCCGAATCGTACGAAACGGGGCTCGGTCAGGCCTTACGTCGGTCAGGCCGGGCGAACCTCGACGGCGCCGACCGTGCGCTTGCCACGCCGGAGGATCAGGTACCGGCCGTGCAGGAGGTCGGCGCGGGTCGGAACGGCGTCTTCGGCGGTGACCCTGACGTTGTTGAGGTAAGCCCCGCCCTCGGTGACCGCGCGCCGGGCCGCAGACCTGCTGGGCACGATGCCGGTCAGGGCCAGCAGCTCGACGTAGGGCGGCAGGGCTTCGTCGGGGGCCAGGAAGACCTCGGCGTGAGGTACCTCGGCGAAGGCGTCGGCCAGGGTGCGCTCGTCGATGTCAGCCAGCTCGCCCTGGCCGAACAGGGCCCGGCTGGCCGCGATGACCCGGGCGGTGGCGTCGGCCCCGTGGACCAGGGTGGTGATGTGCTCGGCCAGGGCCCGCTGGCCGGCCCGCGCCTGCGGGCGTTCGGCGGTCTGGCGGGCCAGGTCCTCGATCTCCTCCCGGGACAGGAAGGTGAACACCTTGAGCAGGCCGGGCACCTCGCTGTCGCCCACGTTCAGCCAGAACTGGTAGAAGGCGTACGGGCTCATCAGGTCGGGGCTGATCCAGATGGCCCCGCCCTCGGTCTTGCCGTACTTGGTGCCGTCCGGCTTGGTGATCAGCGGGGTGGCCAGGGCGTGGGCCGAACCGCCCTCGACCCGGCGGATCAGGTCGACGCCGGCGACCAGGTTGCCCCACTGGTCGCTGCCGCCGATCTGCAGCGTGCAGTCGTACCGCCGGAACAGCTCAAGGAAGTCCATGGCCTGCAGGATCTGGTAGCTGAACTCGGTGTAGCTGATCCCGCCCGCTTCCAGCCGGGCCCGGACCGACTCCCTGGCCAGCATCTGGTTGACCGGGAAGTGCTTGCCGATGTCGCGCAGGAAGTCCAGCACGGGCAGCTGGGCGGTCCAGTCCAGGTTGCTGACCATCGTCGCGCCGTTCGGGGTGTCCCCGAAGTCGAGGAACCGCTCCACCTCGGACCGGATCCGGTCGACCCACCCGGCCACCACGTCGCGCGGGTTCAGCACCCGCTCGGCCGACTTGCCGCTCGGGTCGCCGATCAGGCCGGTGGCCCCGCCGACCAGCCCGATCGGGCGGTGGCCGGCCAGCTGGAGCCGGCGCAGGGTCAGCAGCTGGACCAGGTTGCCGATGTGCAGGCCAGCCGCGGTCGGGTCGAAGCCGCAGTAGACCGTGACCACACCGGAGTCGAGCGCCTTGCGCAGCTCGTCGATGTCGGTGGACTGCGCGATCAGCCCGCGCCAGGTCAGCTCGTCGATGATGTCGGTCACGGCTGAATGGTGCCACCTTCCGGTGCCGGAGTGGTAACCGTTTGCGTTTCCGCCCGGTTGCGCGGGGTGGCCCGGCGGTAGGCCGACACCGTGCGGTCGCCGTCGATCCAGAACCGCCAGGGAAAGTCGGCGGCCTGGGTAATGCCGACCCGGGGGCCGCTCCGGATCATGCCGGGGGTGGGTGGACCGGCCGGACCGGGACCGAGGATGCGCAGCGGCGAGCTCCGGTCACACACGTCGGTGCCGTCGAACCTGCGATCGATGGCCAGGACCTGGCACAGCAGAGCCGGCCCTCGGGCCAGCTGGGTATCGGCGCGGGCCGCGGGGCGGCGGCTCCGGGCCACCTCGGCGCCGGTCACCACCTCCCCCGCGCGCAGCAGAACCGCCTCAGCCGTTCCCTCCGGCTGGCAGACGAGATTCACGCAGAAGTGCAGGCCATAGATCTGGTACACGTAGGCGTGACAGGGCGGTCCGAACATGACGCCGTTGCGCATGGATTTCCGGCGATAGGCATGCGACGCGGGATCGTGCAGGCCCCGGTAGGCCTCGGTCTCGGTCACTCGCACCGCCACCGGGCCGGCCGTGCTGTCGCACTCAAGCACGCAACCCAGCAGGTCCCGTGCGACGGGGATGGACTCCCGATCGAAGAACTCCCTGGGCAGGAGCGCCCCGATCAGCTGGTCGCCCATGCCGCGTGCTGGTCGGCCAGGGTCCGCAGCGCAGTCAGCTGCTCGGCGACCCGGGCCGGAGCGGTGCCACCTTGCTCCTTGCGGGCCTCCAGAGCGCCGCGCACGGTCAGTACCTGGCGCACGTCCGGGGTCAGGTGCGGGGAGACCCGCTGCAGGTCCTCGTCGTCCACGTCTTCCAGCTCGACGTCGTGCACCTGGCACCAGACCACCAGGTGACCGACGATCTCGTGGGCCTCGCGGAACGGCACGCCCCGCTGGACCAGGTACTCGGCCAGGTCGGTGGCCAGGGTGAAGCCGGCGCTGGCGCTGGCCGAGACGTGCTCGGCGTGCAGCCGGAACGTGCTGATCAGCCCGGCCATGGCCGGCAGGACCAGCAGCAGCGTGTCGACCGCGTCGAACACCGGCTCCTTGTCTTCCTGGAGGTCGCGGTTGTAGGTCAGCGGCAGGCCCTTGAGCGTGGTCAGCAGCCCGGTCAGGCCGCCGATGAGACGGCCCGCCTTGCCCCGGGCCAGCTCGGCCACGTCCGGGTTCTTCTTCTGCGGCATGATCGACGAGCCGGTGGCGTAGGCGTCGTCGATCTCGATCCAGCCGAACTCCTGCGAGGACCAGAGCACGATCTCCTCGCCGAGCCGGGACAGGTGCACCCCGATCAGGGCGGCCGCGAAGCAGAACTCGGCCGCGAAGTCACGGTCGCTGACCGCGTCCATGGAGTTGGTGGTGGCCGAGGCGAAACCGAGCTGCCTGGCCAGGTCGCGGGGGTCGAACGGCAGCGACGAGCCGGCCAGCGCGCCCGCGCCCAGCGGCGAGACCGCGGCCCGTTTGTCCCAGTCGCGGAGCCGGTCGGCGTCGCGGGCGAAGGCGTGCACGTGAGCCAGCAGCTGGTGGGCGAACAGCACCGGCTGGGCGTGCTGCAGGTGGGTGAAGCCAGGGACGGCCACGTCGGTGTGCCGCTCGGCCTGGCCGAGCAGGGCGGTCTCCAGCTCGGCCAGCCGGGAGACGATCATCCGGACCTGGTCCCGCAGGTACAGCCGCAGGTCGGTGGCGACCTGGTCGTTCCGGCTGCGCCCGGCCCGGAGCTTGCCGCCCAGGGCGCCGAGGCGCTCCAGCAACCCGCGTTCGAGCGCGGTGTGCACGTCCTCGTCGGCGGCGGTGGGCCGGAAGCTGCCGTCGCGGCAGGCCCGGTCCAGGTCGTCCAGGGCGCCCAGCATGGAATCCCGCTCGGCGTCGGTGAGCAGCCCGGCGCCGGACAGCGCGCGGGTGTGGGCCCGGGAGGCGAGCAGGTCGTAGGGGGCCAGCCGCCAGTCGAACTGCACGCTCACCGACAGCCGGGCCAGGGCGTCGGCCGGACCCGATTCGAACCGGCCGCCCCACAGCCGGGTCGGTGGCGCGCTCCCTGCTTCTGTCACTTTGTCTCTCAGTCCCTCGTTTTGTGCCGCTGGTGCCGCTGGGCACCCTACCGGGTCAGTGGCGGCGTTCGGCCAGCGCGAGCAGCTGTGCGGCCAGGGCGTCGCCACCGGCAGGATCGCGCGAGATGACCAGCACGGTGTCGTCGCCGGCGATGGTGCCCAGGATCGACGGCCAGGCCGCGTGGTCGAGCACGGAGGCCAGGAACTGCGCGGCCCCGGCCGGCGTGCGCAGAACGACCATGTTGGCGCTGGCTTCGGCCGAGATCAGCAGCTCGGCAGTGGTCCGGGACAGCCGGGAGCGGCCGGGATCGGGCTCGGCGCCGGCTCCCGACGGGGCGGCTGCTCCGCCAGGGCCGACGCCGCCCGGGCGGGAGCCGGGGCCACCGGGTTCGGTGGGCAGCGCGTAGACCAGGGAGCCGTCGGCGCCGCGGACCCGGACCGCGCCGAGCTCCTCCAGGTCGCGGGACAGGGTGGCCTGGGTGATCGGCATGCCCCGCTCGGCCAGCAGCCGGGCCAGCTCTTCCTGGGAGCGCACCGGGCGGTCGGCCAGGGTGGCCGCGACCCAGGCCTGGCGCGAGGCCTTGGTCCCCGGTCTGGTCACGGTCATCGCTCTGGCCCGGCCTGGCTCAGGAGCCAGGTGAGCAGGGCCTTCTGGGCGTGCAGGCGGTTCTCGGCCTGGTCCCAGACCCGGCTGTGCGGGCCGTCCAGCACCTCGGCGCTGATCTCTTCGCCGCGGTGGGCGGGCAGGCAGTGCAGCACGATGACCTCGGGGGCGGCCAGGTCCAGCTTGGCCTTGTCCAGCGCGTACGGGGCCATGGTGACGGCCCGTTCGGCCCGCTCGGCGTCCTGGCCCATCGACGTCCACACGTCGCTGGCCAGCACGTCAGCCCCGGCGCAGGCTTCGGTGGGGTCGGCGTACCAGCGCACGCTGCCCCGGGTCAGGCTGGCGGTCTCGGCCGCGGTGGCCAGCACGGCCGGGTCGGGCCGGTAGGGCTCGGGGGATGCGATGCGCACGTGCAGGCCGGCCGTGGCCCCGCCCAGCAGATAGGAGTGAGCCATGTTGCTGCACCCATCGCCCAGGAAGGCCAGGGTCAGGTCACAGAGGCCGCCCTTGTTCTCCCGGATGGTCTGCAGGTCGGCCAGGATCTGGCACGGGTGGAAGCTGTCGGTCAGGGCGTTGATGACCGGTACCCGGCTGGCCGAGGCCATCGCGGCCACGCGGTCCTGGCCGAACGTCCGCCAGGCGATGGCGGCCACCTGGCGGCTGAGCACCCGGGCGGTGTCCTCGATGGTCTCGCCCCGGCCCAGCTGGGTGGAGCCGGACTCGATGACCAGCGGGCTGCCGCCCAGTTCGGCGATGCCGGTGGCGAACGAGACCCGGGTCCGCAGCGACGGCTTGTCGAACATCACGGCCACGGTGCGCGGGCCGGCCAGCGGCTTGCGGGCGAACCGGTCGGCCTTGAGCAGGTCGGCCAGGTCGAGGACTTCGGCCTGCTCGGCCGGGCTCAGGTCGTCATCACGGAGAAAGTGCCGCATATCGGTCATGATGCCCCCTGGGCGTTCGCGGCGTCGTCGAGGATCGCCGGCAGCGCGTCCAGGAAGCTGGCCGCCTGCCCGGCGGTGATGATGAGCGGCGGGGCCAGCCGGATCGCGTCCGGCTGGACCGCGTTGACCAGGAACCCGGCCCGGCGGGCGGCCGCCTCCACGTGGGCCGCGGCCGGCTCGGTCAAGATGGCGGCCAGCCACAGGCCCTGGCCGCGGACCCCGGCCAGCAGGGGATGGCTGAGGGCGGCGATGCCGTGGCTCAGCTGCTCCCCCACCGTGGTCGCGCTGGCCAGCAGGCCGCCGGACTCGATCGTGGCCAGCACGGCCAGCGCGGCCGCGCAGGACACCGGGTTGGCCCCGAACGTGGAGCCGTGGTCACCCGGGCCCAGCACGCTGCCGTACCGGCCGAAGCCCACGCAGGCGCCGATCGGCAGCCCGCCGCCCAGGCCCTTGGCCAGGGTCAGCACGTCCGGGGTGAGGCCTTCGGCCTGGTGGGCGAACCAGTGCCCGGTGCGGCCGATGCCGCTCTGGATCTCGTCCACGACCAGCACGGCCCCGGACGTGTCGCAGATCTCGCGGGCGGCCCGCAGGTAGCCGGGCGGGGGCGGGATCACGCCCGCTTCGCCCTGGCCGGGCTCGACGAACACGGCCGCGCAGTCCGGGCCGACCGCGGCCCGCAGGGCGCCGGCGTCGCCGAACGGCACGAACCTCACGTCCAGGCCGAACGGCGCGAACGGCTCACGGATCGAGGCCTTGCCGGTCAGGGCGAGCGCGCCCATGGTGCGGCCGTGGAAGCCGTTCTCGGTGGCCACGTAGACCGGGCGCGTTTCTCGCTGGCCCTGCTTCTGCCAGTAGCGGCGGACCAGCTTGATCGCGGCCTCGTTGGCCTCGGTGCCGGAGTTGGCGAAGAAGATCCGCGCGTCGGCCGGCCCCGCCGGTCCTCCCAGCAGGACCTGGAGTCTTTCGGCCAGGTTGATGCCGGGTTCGTGCATGAACAGGTTCGAGGTGTGGGCCAGCGCGTTGACCTGCCTGGTCACCGCCTCGGTCAGGGCCGGGTGAGCGTGGCCGAGGGCGCTGACCGCGATGCCGGCGAACAGGTCCAGGTACTCGCGGCCGTCGGCGTCCCAGACCTGGCAGCCCTGGCCCCGGGCCAGGGCCAGGGCGGGCACGCCGTAGTTCGGCATCAGGGCGGCCCGGTAGCGTTTCCGCAGAACGTCGGTGGCACTCACAGTGTTGCTGCCTCCTTGTCGGGAACGACCATGGTCCCGGTCCCGGAGTCGGTGAAGATTTCCAGTAGCACGGCGTGCGCCTGGCGGCCGTCGACCACGTGGGCCTGGGGCACACCGCCGCGCACCGCGGTCAGGCACGCGCCCATCTTGGGGATCATCCCGCTGCTCAGGCCGGGCAGCATGGCCTCCAGCTCGCCCGCCCGGACCTGGCTGATCACGTCGCCGCTGGGCGGCCAGGTCCGGTACAGGCCGGGCACGTCGGTGAGGATCATCAGCTTGGCCGCGCCCAGGGCCACGGCCAGCTCGGCGGCGGCGGTGTCGGCGTTGACGTTGTAGACCTCGCCGTCCTGGCCGCGGGCCACGCTGGACACCACCGGGATGCGCCGGTCGGCGATGAGGGCGCGGATCGCGCCCGGGTCGGTGGCCTGGATCTCGCCGACCAGACCGATGTCGACCGGCTCGCCGTCCACGATGGCGGCCTTGCGGCTGGCCGTGAACAGGTTGGCGTCCTCGCCGGACATCCCGACCGCGAACGGGCCGTCCCGGTTGATCAGCCGGACGATGTCCTTGTTCACCTTGCCGGTCAGCACCATCCGGACCACGTCCATGGTCTCCGGGGTGGTGACCCGCAGGCCGGCCGTGAACGTGGTCTCCAGGCCGAGCCGGTCCAGGTGCTCGGTGATCTGCGGGCCGCCGCCGTGCACCACCACCGGGCGCAGCCCGGCGTAGCGCAGGAACACCAGGTCTTCGGCGAACGCGGCCCGCAGCTCCTCCGAGGTCATGGCGTTGCCGCCGTACTTGATGACCACGGTCTGGTCGTGGAAGCGGATCAGCCACGGCAGCGCCTCGATCAGCGCGGCTGCTTTGGCCTCGGGGGCGGAGCCGTTGGCGGTGTTGCCGGTCACGTCGAGTAGGCCGAGTTCTCGTGGACGTACTCGGTGGTCAGGTCGGTGGTGAGGATGGTGGCGGCGTGCGGGCCCGAGGACAGGTCCACGGTGATGGTCACGTCCCGCGGGGTCATGTCGACCTTGGACCGCTCGTCACCGGCGCAGCCGTTGCGGCAGACCCAGATCCCGTTGATGGCCACGTTGAGCCGGTCGGGCTCGAAGACCGCGCTGGTCGTCCCGACCGCCGAGACCACCCGGCCCCAGTTCGGGTCCTCCCCCGTGATCGCGCACTTGAGCAGGTTGCTGCGGGCCACGGCCCGGCCCGCCTGCACGGCGTCGTCCTCGCTGGCCGCCCCGATGACCTCCACCATGATCATCTTGTTGGCACCCTCGGCGTCCAGCTGAAGCTGGCGGGCCAGGTCGGCGCAGACCTCGGTCAGCATCAGGGTGAAGTCGGCCAGGTCGGGCGTGACCCCGGAGGCGCCGCTGGCCATCAGCAGCACGGTGTCGTTGGTGGACATGCACCCGTCGGTGTCCAGCCGGTCGAAGCTGGCCCGGGTGGCCTCGCGCAGCGCGGCGTCCAGGTCGGCCGGGAGCAGGTCGGCGTCGGTGGTCAGCACGCACAGCATGGTGGCCAGGGCCGGGGCCAGCATGCCCGCGCCCTTGGCCATGCCGCCGATCGCGTAGCCCGGTGTTTGCTGATTGGCATCCGCGTTCTCGCGGCGGAAGCTGATCTTGACCACGGTGTCGGTGGTGCGGATCGCGTCGGCCGCGGCCAGCCCGCCGCCCCGGGCCGCCTCGGCCACGCAGGCGTCCACCCCGGACAGGATCTTGTCCATGGGCAGCCGCTCCCCGATCAGGCCGGTGGAGCAGATGGCCATCTCCCCCGCCGAGTCGTCCAGGGCCGCGCCCAGGCGTTCGGCGGTGGTGTGGGTGTCCTGGAAGCCCAGCGGCCCGGTGCAGGCGTTGGCGCCGCCGGAGTTCAGCGCCACCGCGCGGACCCGGCCGCCGTGGACGACCTCCTGGGTCCACAGCACCGGCGCGGCCTTGACCCGGTTGGCGGTGAAGACCGCGGCCGCGGTGCGGGCCGGGCCGTCGTTGATGACGACGGCGACGTCACGGTCGCCGGAGGCCTTGAGCCCGGCGGTGACCCCGGCGGCGCGGAACCCGAGCGGTGCGGTGACGCTCACGGCGCGACTCCCTGGGCGGTCAGGCCGGCCGTCTCCGGCAGGGCGAGCATGAGGTTGGCGTTCTGGATGGCCTGGCCCGCGGCGCCCTTGCCCAGGTTGTCCAGGGCCGACACCACCACCGCCCGGCCCGCGTGCTGATCGGCAACCACCTGGAGCTGAGCCGCGTTGGACCCGGCGGTGGCGCTGGTGCCCGGCCACCGACCTTCGATCAAAATATGGACGAAGGGCTCGCCCTGGTAGGCGCGGGTGACGGCAGCACGGAGATCGTCGCTGCTGGCGCCTTCGGCCAGGCGGGCGGTGCAGGTGGCGAGGATGCCGCGCGGCATCGGGGCCAGCGTGGGCGTGAACGAGATGGTGACCTGGCCGCCGGTGCCGGGCAGAACCGACTGCAGGGCCTGCTCGATCTCCGGGGTGTGCCGGTGCCCGCCACCCACCTTGTAGGCGGACACCGAGCCCATGACCTCGCTGCCCAGCAGGCTGACGGTGGCCGACCGGCCCGCGCCGGAGGTGCCGGACGCGGCCACGATCACGATGTCGGCGGGCTCGGCCACCCCGCTGGCCAGCAGCGGGGCCAGGGCCAGGATCGAGGCGGTGGCGTAGCAGCCGGGTGAGGCGACCCGGCTGGCCGCGCTGATGCGGGCCCGGGCCCAGGGCAGTTCGGGCAGGCCGTAGGTCCACGTCCCCGGGTGGTCGCCGCCGTAGTACCGGGACCAGGCGCCCGGGTCGGCCAGCCGGAACCCGGCACCGAGGTCGACGACCTTGGTCTGCTCCGGCAGTTCCGTGGCCAGCCGGGCCGCCTCGTCGTGCGGCAGCGCCATGAACACCAGGTCCGACCCGGCGAAACTGTCCGCGGTGGTGGGCCCGAACGTGCGATCGGCTAGCGTGATGAGGTTGGGATGGACCGCGGTGACCGGGGCCCCGGCGTTGGATCCCGCGCCGAGGGCGCCGATCTCCAGGTCCGGGTGGGCGGCCAGCAGGCGGAGCAGTTCACCGCCCGCGTAACCGCTGGCACCTGCGACCGCGACTCGTGCGCCCATGTCGCGCTAGCCTCCTGGGTGTGGGCTGGGATGCATCCTGGCCCGCGCCCCGGAGAGCGACCGGGCCGCCGAGCTTCTCTGCAAAATTATGCAGTGTTGCGAGAAATTATGCAACAAGACTCCGGGGCCGACGAGGCTGGTGCGGCAGGCTGGCGGGCGGGCCCGGTCCTGGGGTCAGCGCGGGACGCGGTAGTGCAGGTTGGTGAGCTGGCCCACCCGCGTGGAGTCGATCAGCTCCAGCTGGACCGGCGAGGCCGGCGGCGACCCGAACAGGCGCACCCCGTCACCGAGCAGGATCGGCACCACCAGCACGATGATGTCGTCCATCAGCCCGGCCTCCAGGCACTCGCGCCCGATCGTGGCCCCCAGGACCAGCACGTTCTTATCGCCCGCGGCGTCCCGGGCGGTGGCCACGGCCTTGGTGATGTCGCCGGACAGGAACGTGATCGAGGGATCCTCCTCATCGGCGGGCGGCCGGTGGGTGAGGACGAACTGCGGCCCGCTCCAGGCGCCGCCGAACGGCTCGGTGGCCGGCTCGGCCTGGCCGGGCTTGCGGCCGGCCTCGTAGGTGTTCCGGCCCACCAGCAGCGCGCCGGTGGAGGCGATGATCTCGTCGATGAGCGGGTTGGGGTCGTCGTACCCGAACACCCAGTCCATGGCGTCGTCGGGGCCGGCGATGAAGCCATCCAGGGACATGGCGGCGTTCCAGCGGAGCAGGCTCATGGAGGCTAGACCTCAGCCCGGGCCGAAACTCATCGGCTGGAAAGGGCGACCAGATCCCGGGCCGGCCCGGTCAGCGGGCGGCCGGCGGGCCACACCACGCGCAGGTCCCGGTGCAGGTCCAGGCCGATGACCTGGACCGCCCGCAGCGACCCGCTGGCCAGGTCGGCCGCCACGGCCAGCGAGCTGAGCACGGCCGGGCCCGCACCCGCCGCCACGGCGGCCTTGATGGCGGTGGTGGAAGACAGCTCGGCCTGGGCCGGCACCGGAGCCAGGCCCAGCCGGGACAGGGCCTGCTCCAGCACCCGGCGGGTGCCGGAGCCGGCCTCGCGGGCCACCAGCGCGGTGGCGGCCAGTTCGGCGGCGGCGATGCCACGCCGCCGCCGGGCCCACGGGTGGCCGGGGGCGACGACCACGGTCAGCTCGTCCCGGCCGGCCCGGGTCGTGCGCAGGCCCGCGGGCAGATCGGGGCCCTCGATGAAGCCGACCTCGGCCTGGCCGGCCAGCACGGCCTCGGCCACGTCGGCCGAATTGACCGCGGTGAGCGCGACGGCCGCCCCGGGGTCCAGGGCCCGCAGCGCGGTCAGCCAGCCGGGCAGCAGGTACTCGGCCACGGTCATGCTGGCCGCGATGCGGAGCCGGGACTCGTGCTCGTGCCGCAGCGCGGTGACCCCGGCGTCCAGCGCCGCGGCCGCGTCGACCGCGGTCTGGGCCCAGCCCGCGACCAGGGCACCGGCCGGGGTGAGCCGGGACCCGCGCGGCGACCGCTCGATCAGGGCCAGGCCGAGCTGACCCTCCAGCTGCCGGATCCGGGTGCTGGCGGCGGGCTGGGAGATGCCGTGTTCGACGGCGGCGCGGCCCAGGCTGCCCTGCCGCGCGACCGTCAGGAGCAGGTCGAACGCGGCCAGGTCGGCCACCCGGGGCGGCAGGGTCATAAACCCAGGTTATGACCTCATAGCGGATTGGCCGCTACCGGGCGGCGCCGGGCCGGGCCACAGTGGAGGCATGGCGCAGATGCTGCTGGGAAAACTGGACCAACCCGCGGAGGCCGCCGGGCCTGCGGTCACCGCCCGCGAGTTCGGCCCGAACTGGTTCGCGTCGGTGATGGGGACCGGCATCGTGGCCGTGGCGGGCGCGCAGCTGCCGCTGCACCTGCCCGGCCTGCGCGGGTTCGCCACCGTGGTCTGGGGCCTGGCCTCGCTGCTGCTGATCGGGCTGATCGCGGGCTGGACGGTGCACTGGGCCCGGCACCCGGCCCAGGCCCGGGGCTACGCCGCCGACCCGGTCATGGCCCAGTTCTGGGGTGCGCCCCCGATGGCGCTGATGGTGGTGGGCGCGGGGGCGCTGCTGCTCGGGCCGGGCCTACTGGGACCGGCCGCGGTCGGCGTGGACTGGGGGTTGTGGATCGCGGGCACCGCCCTCGGGCTGGTCACCACGGTCTGGATTCCGTACCTGATGATGACCCGGCATGAGATCGGCGCCGACGCAGCCTTCGGCGGGTGGCTGATGCCGGTGGTCCCGCCCATGGTGTCGGCGGCCACCGGCGCGCTGCTGATCCCGCACGTGCCCGCGGGCCAGGCCCGGCTGACCCTGCTGCTGGCCTGCTACGCCATGTTCGGCATCAGCCTGCTGGCCTCGCTGTTCATCATTCCGCAGATCTGGGCCCGGCTGGTCCAGCACAAGGTGGGCCCGGCAGCCCTGGCCCCGACGCTGTGGATCGTGCTCGGCCCGCTCGGGCAGTCGGTGACCGCGGCCAGCAACCTGGGCCAGCAGGGCGGCCAGGTGCTGCCCGCCCCCTACGGGACCGGCGCCACCGTGGCCGCCCTGCTGTACGGGGTGCCGGTGTGGGGGTTCGCCATGGCGTGGCTGGTGCTGGCGGCCGCGATCACCCTGCGCACCGCGCGCACGGCCGGCGGCCGGCTGCCGTTCGCCCTGACCTGGTGGAGCTTCACGTTCCCGGTCGGCACCTGCGTCACCGGCACCATCGCCCTGGCCGCCCGCAGCCACGACCTGTTCCTGCGGGACGTGTCGGTGGTGCTCTACGTCCTGCTAGTAGTCGCGTGGCTGGGGGTGGCTGTGCGAACGGTGTTGTTTGTGGTGCGCGGGGGTCAGCCGGACACGGGTCAGCCCCGGAGTTCGGCGCCGACCCGGCTGCTGGCCTCGTCCACGGCGGCGGTGCGGGCCTCGGCCACCTCGGCCGCGGTCAGCGTGCGGTCCGGGGCGCGGAAGCGCAGCGTGTAGGCCAGCGACTTGCGGCCCGGGCCGGCCTGCTCGCCGGTGTAGACGTCGAACAGCCGCACGTCCTCCAGCAGCGTGCCGTCGCCCGCGGCGGCCGCGCCGTCCCGCAGCGCGGCCTCCACCGCGGCGGCCGGGACGTCATCGGCCACGATCAGCGCCACGTCCTGGGTGGCCAGCGGGTAGGACGACAGCACCGGCGCCTGCACCGGGCCGGACCGCTCGGCCGCGGCCAGCACGGCCGACATGTCCAGCTCCAGCGCGCTGGTGCGGGCGGGCAGGCCGAAGGCCTGGATGGTCCGCGGGTGCAGCTCACCCGCGTACCCGGCCAGCCACTCGGTCTGCTGCGATCCGTCGCCGGCCTGGACGAAGACCGCGGCGCAGCGGCCGGGATGCCAGGGGGCCTGCCCGGTGGCGCGAACGTCCACGCTGACCCGGCAGATCCGGCCGATCTCGCGGGCGGCCTCGACGGCGTCGGCCCAGGACTCGGCCCGGCCCGGGCCCCACCAGCCGGGCAGCTCCCGGTCCCCGGCCAGCACCACCCCCAGGTGCAGCGGCTGGTCGGGCAGGGCGGCTTCGAGCGCGGCCAGCTCCTCGAAGTCCGGGGCCCGGTCCACCCGCAGCGCGGGCGGGACGGCCCGGGCGCCGGGCCGGGGCAGGTACACCAGGCCCAGCTCGAACAGGGCGCTGTCGGCGAACCCGCGGCCGATGTTGCGGCCCAGCACCCGGAACAGGCCGGGCAGCAGGGTGGTCCGCAGCAGCGGCTCGTCGTCGCTGAGCGGGTTGGCCACGGCCAGCGCCTGCCGCCGCGGGTCCTCGGGCGGCAGCTGGAGCGCGTCGGCGTCGGCGGCCGACACGAACGGCGAGGCCAGCACCTCCACGTAGCCGGCCCCGGCCAGGCCGCGGCCGACCGCGCGGCGCAGCCGCTGGCGGGTGGTGAGCCCGCGCCCGGCGAAGGCCCGGGGACGCCGGACCGGGATGTTCTCGTAACCCTCGAGCCGGATGACCTCCTCGGCCAGGTCGGCCGGGTCGTTCAGGTCCGACCGCCAGGACGGGGCGGTGACCGTGACCATCCGCCCGGCCCGGTCGTGCTCGGTGCCGCAGCCCAGCTGGCGCAGCCGGTACACCACGGTGTCCAGCCCGTAGACCACGCCCGCCACCCGGTCCGGGTAGTCCTCGGCCATGGTCACCTGGGTTGGCGCCACCTCCACCGCGGCGTGGCTGCAGCCGGGCACGATCGTGCCCCCGCCGAGCGAGCCGAGCAGGCCCACGGCCTTGGCCGAGGCCCGCAGCGGCAGCTCACGGTCGACGCCGCGCTCGAACCGGTAGGAGGCCTCGCTGTGCAGCCGGTGGCGGCGGGCCATCTTGGCCACCCCGACCGGGGAGAAGTGGGCCGCCTCGATCAGCACGTCGGAGGTGTCGTCGCTGATCTCGGTGCTCAGTCCGCCCATGGTGCCGGCCAGCGAGACGGCCCCGGTGTCGTCGGCGATGACGATGTCCTCCGGCTCCAGGGCCCGGGTCACGTGGTCCAGGGTCTCCAGCCGTTCCCCGGGCCGGGCCCGGCGGACGTCGATCGGCCCGGTGACCTTGGCGTTGTCGAAGGCGTGCAGCGGCTGGCCGAGCTCGAGCATGAGGTAGTTGGTCACGTCGACGGCCAGCGACACGGTGCGGACGCCGCACCGGGCCAGCCGGACCCGCATCCACAGCGGGGTGGGGGCGCCAGGCCGGAAGCCGTGCACGGACCGGAGCACGATCCGGTCGCAGGCGGCTGGGTCGGCGATGCTGGCCGCCCGCACGTCGCTGGACACCCAGCCCAGGTCCCCGCCGAGACCGGCGTGCGCGGGCAGGCCGGCGTCGGCCGGGTCGGTGAACGGCACGCCGTAGGCGATGGCCAGCTCGCGGGCGACCCCGCGCACGGACACGCAGTCGCCGCGGTCCGGGGTCACGGTGATGTCGAACACCTCGTCCCGCAGGCCGGCGTAGGTGACGAAGTCGGCGCCGAGCGGGGCGTCAGGGGGCAGCACGATGATGCCGGAGTGGTCGTCGCCGATGCCGAGTTCGTCGGCCGCGCAGATCATGCCCTCGGACAGCTTGCCGTAGGTCTTGCTGGCGCCGATCTCGAACCCGCCCGGCAGCACCGCGCCCGGGGTGGCCAGCGCGACCTTGTCCCCGACGGCGAAGTTGGTGGCCCCGCAGACGACGCCGAAGTTGCCGTCGGTGCCGGGCTCGTGGCCGTCCTCGGTGGCCAGGCGGCAGTACCGGATCGGCTTCTTGAACTCGGTCAGTTCCTCGATCGACAGCACCTGGGCCACGACCACGCCGGAGATGTCGTGACCGACCAGCTCGAGCGCCTCGACTTCGAGCTTGAGGGCGGTCAGCCGCCGGGCGATCTCGGCCGGGTCGGCCGGCGACTCGATCGGCGCGTACTCACGCAGCCAGGACAGCGGAAGCTTCATGGTCAGATCTCCGTCCCGAAGGCCCGGCTGAACCGGACGTCACCCTCGGTGGTGTCGCGGATGTCGGTGACGCCGTGGCCGATCATGAGCGTGCGCTCGATGCCCAGGCCGAAGGCGAAGCCGCTGTACCGGCCGGGGTCGATGCCGCAGGCGATCAGCACCCGCGGGTTGACCATGCCGCAGCCCGCGATCTCGATCCAGCCCTGCGAGCGGCAGACCCGGCACGGCTCGCCGCCGGGCTCGGCCGAGGCGCCCCGGCACACGTGGCACTCCATGGACACGTCGCCGGACGGCTCGGTGAACGGGAAGTAGTCCGGCCGGAACCGGGTCCGCAGGCCTTCGCCGAACATCGCGTCCACGAAGGCCTGGATCGCGCCGCGCAGGTCAGCCATGGTCAGGCCCTCGTCCACGGCCAGGCCTTCGATCTGGTGGAACACCGGGCTGTGGGTGGCGTCGAGCGCGTCGGCGCGGAAGCAGCGGCCCGGGCTGACCACGTACAGCGGCAGCGGGCGGGACAGCATGGCCCGGATCTGCACCGGTGAGGTGTGCGTGCGCAGCACCACCCCGGACCGGCCGCTCCCTCCGGTGCCGTCCCCGGCTTCCTTGGGCCCGGCCACGAACAGGGTGTCCTGGGCCTCGCGGGCCGGGTGGTCGGGCGGGAAGTTCAGCGCGTCGAAGTTGTACCACTCGGCCTCGACCTCGGGCCCCTCCGCGACCTCGTAGCCCATGGCCACGAACACGTCGGACAGCCGGTCGGCGGCCATGGTCACCGGGTGCCGCGCGCCCGCGGGCCGCCGGTCCCAGGGCAGCGTCACGTCCACGGTCTCGGTCAGCAGGACCTGCTGGTCCCGCTCGGCTTCGAGCTCGGCGGTCCGGGCGGCCAGGGTCTGCTTGACCGCGCCGCGGGCGGCGCCGACCCGCTTGCCGGCCTCGGCCCGGGCCTGCGGGGGCAGGGCGCCGATCTCGGCGTTGGCCAGGGTCAGCGGGGCGCGGTCGCCGGCGTGGGCGATCCGGGCCGCCTTGAGTTCATCGAGGGTGCGCGCGGCGCTGATGGCGGCGATCGCCTCATCGCGCATCCGGTTGACCTCGTCGGGCGACAACGGGGTCACCTCCACGGGGTCGTAATTGCTGCTGGGTCCGGACATCGGGCCTTCCCTTGCGGGCCGTGCGATCAGTACAGGGCTGTTCGTCAGTACAGGTGGTGGTGGTTCCGATTTATTAGCCGAAGGTCGGGGGCGCGACTTCCGGCGCACCGCACGGTCACGATGGCCGGGACAATCCCGCCGTGGCGGCCCGCGGTACGGCCGGCTCGCTCAGGCGAGCGGGGTCCCCGCGGGCATGGTAAATCGGAACTCGGCGCCGCCACCGGGCGCGCGGCCCACGGTGATGGAGCCGCCGTGCGCTTCGACCAGGCCCTTGACGATGTAGAGGCCGAGGCCGGTGCCTCCGCGCCGCTTTCCCCGCCAGAACTGCCGGAACACGCGTGAGGCGAGATCGGGGGCGATGCCCTCACCCTCGTCCTGCACGGATACCGCCACGGCGTCGCCTCCGGCGGCTGGCTCTACCACAACGGTTACGGTACCAGCCCCGTGACGGACCGCGTTCTCGATGAGGTTGCCCAGGATCTGGTCCACCTTGTCCGGGTCGAGCCAGGTCTCGGGCAGGCCGTCGGCGACGCGGATCCGGAACCGGTCCTCGGCCTCGCCCGCCGCGACCCGGCCGGCCATGATCTTCCGCGCGCGCTCGGGCACGTCGACCAGCTGGCGGTGCACCTCGAGGCGGCCGGACTCGATGCGGGACACGTCCAGCAGCTCGGTGATCAGCCGGGTCACCCGGTCGGCGTCGGCGTTGACCGTCTCGAGCATGACGCGCTTCTGGTCGTCGGTGAACCGGTGCCACTTGGACAGCAGGGTCGCGGTGAAGCCCTTGACGCTGGTCAGCGGGGAACGCAGCTCGTGGGCCACGGTGGAG
>DASXMW010000277.1:0-4849 GCA_036495425.1 Streptosporangiaceae bacterium
GGGCTTTGTGTGCGGAAACTGCTGCTCCCGCAGCGTGAAATGACCACGTTCTGCCGTTCAGCGCCGGTCGCGGCCGGGCCTGGTCTTGATCGAAGGCCTGGAAGTGAGGAGGCCGGTGGGGCGTGGGCGGCGCAGGAGGCCCGGGACGGCAGGTCGCCGGGGTGTGCGGCGCTGGTGAGATAGGCCAGGGTCACGCTCGCGCCGGGAGGCGGACCCGCAGACCGGCCAAGCCACACTGGTCACTTCCGAAACAAGGCGCTAGTGGGCCGGGACCTGGCTGAGGTGCTCGCGGGCGAAGGCCAGCGACTCGGCCAGGTCGGACAGGCGCTCCTCCCGGTTCACGGCCCGGCGGGTGTTGACCTCCAGCACCACCGAGCCGGAGTAGCCGTCCGCGGCCAGCCGGTGCAGCAGCTCGGCACAGGGCTGGCCGCCGCGGCCCGGGACCAGGTGCTCGTCCGGGAACGGGCCGTTCGGCACCCCGGTGCCGTCGGCCAGGTGCACGTGGGCCAGGCGGCGGCCCAGGGCGTCCGCCATGACCAGGGCGTCCGAGCCGGAGGCGGCGGTGTGCGACAGGTCCAGGGTCGCGTGCGTGCAGTCGATGGCGGTCGGGTCCCAGGTCGGCGCGTAGGGCACGATCTCCCGGCCGCGGGCCCGGAGCGGGAACATGTTCTCGACCGCGAAGATGATGTCGGTCTCGGCCTCCATCGCGGCCAGGCCGGCCTCGAAGTCCACCGCGTAGTCGCGCTGCCAGCGGAACGGCGGGTGCACCACCACCACTCCGGCCCCGAGCTGCTCGGCCAGGTCCTTGGACCGCCGCAGCTTCTCCCACGGCTCCCGGCCCCACACGCGCTGGGTGAGCAGCAGGCTGGGCGCGTGCACGGCCAGCACCGGCAGCTGGTGGTAGTCGATGAGCCTGCGGATCACGTCGACGTTCTGGCTGACCGGGTCGGTGTAGACCATGACTTCGAGCCCGTCGTAGCCGAGCCGGGCCGCGGTCTCGAAGGCGTCGGGCGTCCGCTCCGGGTAGACGGACGACGTGGACAGAACGACGGGTGTCCGGGCCACCCGTTCCGCGTCGCTCAATGTCCTTCCTTCCGCCTGGCGTTCACTCGGCTCCGTCGAGCAAGCTTAGTTTGGCCCCGGGGCCGATTGCTCCATCCGGCGCGGGAGCCGCCCGTCCCGCCGTATTGTCACCCCCCGGCGTTAATGTGCGAGCCATGGCTAAGTCACCGGCGGGCAGCGCCTTCCGCTGCTCGGAGTGCGGCTGGCAGGCCCCCAAGTGGGTGGGGCGCTGCGGCGAGTGCCAGGCGTGGGGCACGATCGAGGAGGCCGGGGTCCCGCGGCTGGTCCGGGCCGGGGTCCGCGGCGTGGGACCTGGTCCGGTCAGCACGCCGGCCGTGCCCATCGGCGACGTGGACGCGCGCGCGGCCAGCGCCCGTCCCACCGGCATGGACGAGCTGGACCGGGTGCTCGGCGGCGGCCTGGTCCCGGGTGCGGTGGTGCTGCTGGCGGGCGAGCCCGGGGTGGGCAAGTCGACGCTGCTGCTGGAGACGGCGGCGCTGGTGGCCGGGTCGGGCCGGGTGCTGTACGTCACCGGTGAGGAGTCCGCGGCCCAGGTGCGGCTGCGTGCCGACCGGATCGGCGCGGTCAGCGACAACCTGTTCCTGGCCGCCGAGACCGACCTGTCGGCGGTGCTCAGCCACGTCGACAGCGTCCGGCCGGACCTGCTGGTCATCGACTCGGTGCAGACGATCTCGGCGGGCGGTGTGGACGGCGTGCCCGGCGGCGTGACCCAGGTCCGTGAGGTGTCGGCCGCGCTGATGGCCGCGGCCAAGGAGCGCTCACTGGCCACGATCCTGGTCGGCCACGTGACCAAGGACGGGTCGATCGCGGGCCCGCGCACGCTGGAGCACATGGTCGACGTGGTGCTGAACTTCGAGGGGGACCGGCACTCCCAGCTGCGCATGGTCCGCGCGGTGAAGAACCGGTACGGGCCCACCGACGAGGTGGGCTGCTTCGACCTCGGCGAGTACGGCCTGATCGGCCTGCCCGACCCGAGCGGTCTTTTCCTCTCCCAGCGCAGCGAGCCAGTGCCCGGCACCTGCGTGACCGTCACCCTGGAGGGCCGCCGGCCGCTGGTGGCCGAGGTGCAGACCCTGGTCGGCCCGTCCGTGCTGGACATGCCGCGCCGGGTCACCTCGGGCCTGGACGGGTCCCGGGTCGGGATGGTGCTGGCCGTGCTCCAGCGGCACGCCGAGATCCGGCTCGGCCGCCAGGACGTCTACGCGGCCACCGTGGGCGGCGTCCGCCTCACCGAGCCGTCGGTGGACCTGGCCCTGGCGCTGGCCCTGGCCAGCTCCACCTCCAACCTGAGCCTCCCGGCCGGCGTCATCGCCATCGGCGAGGTCGGCCTGGCCGGCGAGGTCCGGCGGGTCAGTGGCGTGGCCCGGCGGGTGGCCGAGGCCGAGCGGATGGGCTTCCGGCGGGCCATCGTCCCGGCCGGGGCCAACGACCACGGGCTGCCCGGACCGGCCGCGGGCTCCCCGCGGGACCGGTCGTCCCGCCCGCCGGCCGCGGTCCCCGACCACCCGGCCGGCACCATCGAGGTCCGCGAGGTCGAGGACGTCCGGCGCGCCATCACCGCCGCCCTGTCCGACTGAGCCCCGGCCCGGGCGAGCCCGCCCGGTCAGATGGCCTGCGGGAACCGGAACAGCCGCTCGGGGTCGTAGCGGCGCTTGACCGCCCGCAGGCGCTCGGCGTCGCGCCGTGGTAGGCGGCCGCCCAGTCCCGGAGGCGGCCAGGAACGGGTCGTGGCCGTGGTCGAGCCCGAGCAGCAGACCGTCGGCATGGGCTGAACCGCCGGCCGGAGCGGGTGCCGCGGCTACCGCGAACCCGACGTCTTCCTGGCGGCGGGTGCGGCCGCCGGAGGCGTGGCCGGGTTCCCGGTCAGCCGGAACGACGACCGCGGGCTCTGCGCCCCGCCGGCCCGGATCACCGCGCCGTAGGTGCGGTTGGTGGCGGCCGCCACCGTCTTGAGGCAGCCGGTGACGGTCTGGTGCTTGTTCCACGACACCGACGTGATGACCGGGACGCCCCGGCGCAGGCTGACCACGTGCCGCTCGGCCCCGCGCAGGCAGGCCGTCGAGCTGTAGGCCACCGAACGGCCGTGCAGCACATCCAGCCGCAGCGCGGCCGGACCGGTGTCCAGGTCGCAGGGGGTGGTGTCGGTGGAGACGATGTCGACCTGGAAGGTCGGCGTGGCCTTGCTGCCGTAACTGGCCGCGCTGGGGGTCACCGTGAGCACCAGGTCCGCCGCCGGGCAGGCCACCGGACCGCTGGCCGCGGCCTTCTTCGTGGGCGTGGCCCGGGCGGCCCGGCGCGATGCGGACGGCGAGGCCGTCGGCGTGGCCGGCGCCGGCGAGGACGGGGCCACCTTCGGGGACGCTCTGGGCGCCGGGCTGACCAGAGCGGGGGACGCCGAAGTCGCGGTCGGGGTGCTGTAGGCGGCCGGCTGTCCGGAGCCGGAACCGTGCGACGAGTTGCCGCCGCTGGCCACGCCGGAACAGGCCCAGGCCAGCAAGCCGATCACGCCGAGCCCGGCCAGCAGCGTGAAGAACCGGCGCTGCCAGTAGGCGTCGGCGCCAGGGCGACCTCCGCTACGATGCGCATTCGGATCCATACACTCAGTATTATCCGCGAGGTAGCACCCGCCTTGGCGACATGCCGGCCGACGCAGGCCCCGGACCGCCTGCTGGCGCGCGATAATCATTCCTTGTCATGACAAGCCGTTATCTGGCGCCGGTGCTCGGCTGGTACACAGAGCACGCGCGGGACCTGCCCTGGCGGGACCCGGCCGCGTCGGCCTGGTCGGTCATGGTCAGCGAGATCATGCTCCAGCAGACCCCGGTGTCCCGGGTGCTGCCCGCGCACCGCGAGTGGCTCGGCCGCTGGCCCACCCCCGCGGCCCTGGCCGCCGATCCGCCCGGCGAGGCGGTGCGGCAGTGGGGACGGCTGGGTTACCCGCGGCGGGCATTGCGGCTGCACGAGGCGGCCCGGATCGTGACCGAGCGGCACGGCGGGGTCATCCCGGACTCCTACGACGAACTGCTGGCCCTGCCCGGCGTGGGGCGGTACACGGCGGCGGCCATCGCCAGCTTCGCCTACCGGCAGCGGCACCCGGTGCTGGACACCAACGTGCGCCGGGTGCTGGGCCGGCTGATCACCGGGGCGGAGTTCCCGGGCAAGACCGTGTCGGCGGCCGAGTGGCGGCTGGCCGAGACCCTGCTGCCGGACGAGCCCGAGGTCGCGGCCCGGTGGGCGGTCGGGGTGATGGAACTGGGCGCGCTGGTGTGCACGGCGGCCCGGCCCCGCTGTGAGGCGTGCCCGCTGGCCGCCGACTGCGCCTGGCTCAAGGCGGGCCGCCCGGCCGCCGCGGTCCGGCCGGTGGGCCAGCGCTACGAGGGCACCGACCGGCAGTGCCGGGGACGCCTGCTGGCCGTGCTGCGGGACGCCGACGGCCCAGTCCCCGCCGGCGCCCTGGACGCCGTGTGGGCCGTCCCGCTCCAGCGCGCCCGCGCTCTGGACGGCCTGGTAGCCGACGGCCTGGTCGACGCCCTGCCCGAAGGAAACTACGCGCTGCCGTGTTAGCGGTGTTGGCCCGGGGGGACGGTTTTCTCCCGGGGGGACGACCCCCCGTACCCCCCGGTGCGCTTCGCGCCCGCGCGGTGGTACCTGCCGTAGTACCGGCCGCTCGCCCAGGGCTTCGGTCTGGGCTCGTTGGGCCGGTTAGATCGCCTGTCCGTAACCCGGCCCCCCGGCCGTCAACCAAAACGGCGCCCGGACCCTTTGG
>DASXMW010000278.1:0-11658 GCA_036495425.1 Streptosporangiaceae bacterium
AACCCGGCGTAGTACGCGGCGTACAGGCCCACCGGCCCGGCTCCCACGATGAGCGCGTCCACATCGTGTTCCGGGATGGTGCTGTGCGGATGCGACACCAGGCTCCTCCCATTGAGGACTAAGGTCATACCATTCTGCAACAGATGCGTGCCGGGTGGCAAGCGAATTGCGGGCCGCGGGTGAGTACGGGGTCCCGGCGACGGGTACTGTGCTGGATCCCGACATCGTATGAGGGCGGTTCCCCGCCGGCGGATGGGAGCGGTCGGCGACGGCGCCACGTCCGGGCACGGGGCCTCGGGCAGCCGTACCGGTTGCGCGATCGGTGCTGCTATCACCGCACCAATCGCGCAACCGGTACGGTGAGGTCGGCGGCGGGAACGGCGCGACGGGAGCAACGAAGCGGTCGGGACCGCCCGGCGAAGCTAGCGGACGCCGGTGGAGCGGGGACGATTTGTCGTAGGCCGGCAGGAACCTTGCCGTATGGACCGGACAGATTCCTGCGACGAGCAGCGACTGGCGGCCGTGCTGCGCCGGCAGCACCAGGTTGTCGGGCGCGACCAGGCCCTGGCGCGCGGCCTTACTCCGGCCGCCCTGCGGCACCGGATCCGGCCCGGCGGCCCGTGGCAACGCCTGCTGCCCGGGGTGTATCTGGCGGTGACCGGAGCAGCTACCACCCGGCAACGCGAGATGGCAGCCCTCCTGTACGCGGGGCACCGCAGTGCCCTGACCGGCCTGGCCGCAGCGCGGCAGCATGGCCTGCGGGTGCCGCCCGACGGGCCGGTGGACGTGCTAGTCCCGGTGCGCGTCAGACGGCAGGGCGCCGGGTTCATCCGGATCCAGCACACCAGGCGGATGCCGGCTGAGGTGTGCGTCGCTGATGAGTTGCGGTACGTCCTGCCCGCGCGGGCGGTGGCCGACGCGGCACGGAGCCTGACTGCGGGCCGCGACGTGCGGGCACTGGTAGCGCAGGCGGTCCAGCGCCAACTGTGCTCGATCGAGTTGCTGACCACCGAGCTCGATCAGGGGCCGGCGCGAGGTTCGGCGGCGCTACGACACGCATTAGAGGAGGCTCGGAACGGGATCCGGTCGGCGCCCGAAGGGGATCTGCGGGTACTGCTGCGCCGCGCACGGATCCCCATGCCGATGTTCAACGCTCGGCTGTACGACGGGAAGGGGCTGATCGCACTGGTCGATGCCTGGTGGAAGGAGGTGGGGGTCGGGGTGGAGGTGGACTCGAAGCAGTATCACTACTCGGCTGGGGACTGGCAGCGGACGATGGCCCGGCATGATCGGCTGGTCTCGCACGGCGTGCTGCTGCTGCACTTCTCGCCGCGGCAGATCCGCACCCAGCCGGACCAGGTGGCGGAGCAGATCCGGGCCGCCCTGGCCGTCGGGCGGGCCCGGGAACCGCTGACGATTAGGACCAAACCTTCGGGCTTACCATTGGGCCCCCGGATTAGGGGGTTGCGCTAGCTACGACTAGTTAGTAGAAATTTCAAGTCAGGGCCGCGTCGGGCGCGCGTCAAAACTGAAAGAAAACAGGTCTCTGAGGCAGTCGGCCAGGATATTTGGCCGAACCATAATGCCTAACATAGAGTGAACGATCTAGCTGTGTCGGTGAGGGCGTTATGGGTAGAGGCCCAGGGAGTTTCCGAATCAAGCCCCGACGCGGGCGCGAAGGAGGTTGACCGATGGCTGGGTCACGGGAGACCACCCAGGCCAAGGCGCCGATCGTCCCTTCCCCCGCGGAGCCGGGACTGTTCAGCCGGGTCAGCGTGGGCCGAATCTCTGAGATCATCGTCGACCAGATCCGGCTGCTGATGCGGCAGGGCCAGCTCAAGCCCGGGGACCGGCTGCCACCGGAACGGGACCTGTGCGAGCGCTTCGGCGTGAGCCGGGTGACGGTGCGCGAGGCCCTGCGCATGCTGGAGTCCAGCGGCCTGGTCGAGATCCGGGTCGGGGCCCGGGGCGGGGCGTTCGTGACCGTGCCGTCCAGCGACCGGGTCGGTGAGGGCCTGGCTGACCTGCTCACCCTGTCGGTGATCAGCGCGGCCGACGTGACCGAGGTCCGGATGATCCTCGAGGCGGGCATCGTGCCGCTGGTCTGCGAGCGAGCCACCGAGGAAGACCTGGCCGAGCTGGAGGCGATCTGCCAGCGGTCCGAGGCGGCCCTGGCCGCCGGCGACTACTCGATGGACATGTCACTGGCGTTCCACATCCGGGTGGCGCAGGCTACGCACAATCCCGCCGTCGTGATGCTGGTCGAGTCGTTCCGCGGCCCGATCCTGATGTCGCTGCAGCAGGCTCACGAGGCCGCGCCGGAAATGGGCGGCCTGGGCACGCGCGAGCACGAGCAGTTCATCGAGGCTGTCCGGCGCCGGGACGTCGACACCGCGTCGAAGATCATGCGTGAGCACCTGGAGCGCACCGCCCACCGCCTGGGCCGCTGAGGCGCCTGGGGTTACTGAGGCGTCTGGGGCTGGTGAGGCGTCTGGGGCTGGTGGGGCGCCTGAGGTCGGCGGGCTTCGCCGCGCTTTGAGGGGCGAGGCCCGGACCCGTGGTGGCTAGGACTTGGCACGGGTGTCGAGGATGGGGATGTCCGGGTTGGCCAGGCGTTCGGGGTCGACGGGGAGGCCGTCCCGGATGAGGTCGCGGATGTCGTCGGTGACGTCCCAGATGTTGACGTTCATGCCCGCCAGGACCTGGCCACGGGACATCCAGAACGCGACGAACTCGCGCTTGGCCACGTCACCGCGGAAGACCACGCGGTCGTAGCCGTCCGCGGGGACGTAGCCGGTGTACTCCATGCCCAGGTCGTACTGGTCGGAGAAGAAGTACGGCAGCCGGTCGTAGGCCACGTCCTGGCCCAGCATGGACCGGGCCGCGGCCACCGGCTGATGGCGGGCGTTGGCCCAGTGCTCGACCCGGAGCCGGGTGCCGACCAGCGGGTGGTAGGCCCGGGCCACGTCGCCGGCCGCGTAGATGTCCGGGTCGGAGGTGCGCAGCCCGGCGTCGGTGAGGACCCCGCCGTCCACCTCCAGGCCCGCGGCCGAGGCCAGCTCGGCGGCGGGGGTGACGCCGATGCCGACGATCACCGCGTCGGCCGGCAGCTCGGTGCCGTCGGCCAGCCGGACCCCGGTGGCGGCGTCGGCGCTGACCAGGATCCGGTCCACCTCGGTGCCGAGGCGCAGGTCGACGCCGTGCTCCCGGTGCAGGTCGGCGAAGACGGGGGCCACCTCGGGGCCGAGCACGTTCAGCAGCGGCTGCTCCTCCATGCTGACCACGGCGGCGGCGACGCCGGCGTTGCGGGCGGCCGCGGCCACCTCGAGCCCGATCCAGCCCGCGCCCACGATGACCACCCTGGAGACCGAGGACAGGGTCTCGCGCAGCCGCTCGCTGTCGTCCACCGAGCGCAGGTACTGGACGCCGTTGGCCCCGGCCCCGGGCACCGGCAGCAGGGTGGGCGTGGCCCCGGTGGTGAGCAGCAGCTTGTCGTAGCCCACGGTCTCGCCGGTGTTCAGGGTGAGCTGGCGCAGTTCGCGGTCGATCGCGGTCACCCCGGCCCCGAGGCGCAGGTCCACGCCGTGCTCGGCGTACCAGCCCTCCTCGTGGACGAAGATCGAGTCGCGCGCCTCGCTGCCCTGCAGGTAGCCCTTGGACAGCGGCGGCCGCTCGTACGGGTAGTGCCGTTCATGGCCGATGAGGACGATCTGCCCCTCGAACCCCTCGGTGCGGAGCGCCTCCGCGGCCCTGGCCCCGGCGAGCGAGGCTCCGACGATCACGAACGTGGGTCCCGATGGCATTACGCGGCCTCCGTTGGCTCCGTCACTACCAGTGGTTCGCCAGATACCGACGACAGATACCGGCCATCTTAAGCCTGGGCAATTGCGGGCGGTGGGAACGAATTATGACTACCGATCGTCGTCGTTAGCCCCGGCTGACCCTTGACCCGGGGGGCCCGCCACGACGGGGATCCGCTACAGCGGGGGCGAGCCCGGGCTGCGGCCCTGGCCGGCCAGGGACGTGACGTCCCGGTAGCGGACCTCGTAGACGCGCTCGGTGAACTTCCACCCGTCGCCGGTGCGCTGGTAGCGGTCGTGGTAGATGGCGAAGTTCAGCTCCGAGCGGCCGTCGGTGGCCCGCCCGATTTCCTGCAGGTAGGCGCGGCCGGTGGCGGTGTCCCCGGACAGCTGGATGGTGCCCGGGTGGGTGGTCTGGACCAGGAAGTCCACCACCTCGGGCACCCGGGCGCCAAAGGCCCGGATCTGCTCGGGCCCGATGAGCTCGGCCGGAATGTTGGGCATCCGCAGCGCCCCGTCCAGGGTGAACAGGGCCGCGACCCGGTCGTAGTCGCGCATCATGGCCGCGTCGGTGAACTCGCCGCGCAGGGCCTCGATCTCGACCCGGTCGGCGATGCCGTCGAAGCCGGTCATCAGCGGGCCGCCGTGAACAGGGCGTGCACGGTGATGGTGGTCAGCATCGACGCCGTGCCGAGCACGTTCCAGGTCAGGCCGAAGTCGGCCCGGTTGATCCGGACCGCCCCGTCGAGCACGATCTCCCCGTCACCCCGGACCGACACCTCGGCTTCGAACGACAGCGGCCGGGTCACCCCTCGAACCGTCAGCGCGCCGGACAGCACCGCGCTCTGCCCCTCAGAACCCTGGCCCGTCAGCTCGGCCCTGTCCACGGCGAAGGTGATGTCCGGGTACTGGTCGCTGTCGAACAGGTCGGCCGAGCGCAGGTGGGTGTCCCGCTTGGCGTTCCCGGTGTCGATGGACGCCGTGGCCACGGTCAGGGTGCCGCGGACCGCTCCGTCCGGCCCGATGGTCCCGTTCCCGCTGACCTCGCCGAACTGGCCCTTGACCGGGATCAGGCCCAGAGCCTTGCTGCTCAGCCGGACGCTGGACCGGCCTGGGTCCAGGGCCCACGATCCGGTCAGGGTGGCCAGTTGCGGTGATGGTGCCGTCATGGTTGCCTCCTCGGTTGTCTCCGCGCCTCCGACGAGACGGCCGCCGGGAGTGTGAGGCCCTGACACCTGACGGTGCTGTTTCGTCGGGCTGGTAGACAGACGAGACGAAGAAGGGCCGGCCACCATGAGCACCGAATCAGGACACAGCGAGCCCGACGCGGGCCTGAGCGCGGTCATGAGCGAGCGCCGCCAGCTGCTCAACCTGGCCTACCGCCTGCTGGGCTCGCTGGCCGAGGCCGAAGACGCCGTGCAGGAGACCTACGCCCGCTGGTACGCGCTGTCCCGCCCGCAGCGCGACGCCATCGACACCCCGGCCGCCTGGCTGACCACGGTGGCCACCCGGATCTGCCTGGACCTGCTGCGCTCGGCCCGGGCCCGGCGCGAGCGCTACGTGGGCGAGTGGATTCCCGAGCCGCTGCCCGAGCCCGGTGAGTGGCTGCACGGCGGGACCGGCGCGGTCACCGTGGACCCGGCCGACCGGGTCACGCTGGACGAGTCGGTGAGCATGGCGTTCCTGGTCGTGCTGGACTCGATGACCCCGGCCGAGCGGGTCGCGTTCGTGCTGCACGACGTGTTCGGTTACCCGTTCCCGGAGGTGGCCCGGATCACCGGCCGCAGCCCGGCCGCCTGCCGGCAGCTGGCCTCGTCGGCCCGGCGCCGGGTCCGCGCGGCCGAGGCGCCCACCGCCCCGGACGCCCGGCAGGCCAGCGTGGTCCGGGACTTCAAGCAGGCCTGGGAGGCCCAGGACATCAGGGCCCTGGTCGGCCTGCTGGACCCGGACGCCACCGTCATCGCCGACGGCGGCGGCCTGGTCGCGGCCGCGCTGCACCCGATCGAGGGTGCCGAGGAGATCGGGGCCTACCTGGCCCACCTCAGCCAGCTGCGCCCGGCCGACATGACGCTGCTGGAGCGCACGGTCAACGGCCAGCCGGGCCTGGTCATGCAGCAGGACGGCGCCGTCATCACCGTGTTCGCGTTCGGCGTCACCGAGGGCCGGATCAGCCGCATCTGGGCCATCCGCAACCCGGAGAAGCTCCGCCCCTGGACCGAGAACTTGAAAGAACACCCGGGCGGGCCCGGTCAGTACAGTTAGGCGGGGTAGCCGGGGGCGGGCAGCAGCCGGGTCTCAGCCTCGGCCAGGGCCAGCTCGACCGCGCCCAGGGCCACCGCGTCGTCGCCCAGCCGGGACAGCTCGAGCCGCGGCGGGACCAGGGTCAGCGGGCCCACGCTGTCCCGGATCGCGGTCAGCAGGGCCGAGCCGGCCCGGGACACGCCGGCCCCGATGACGACCAGGTCCGGGTCGAGGACCAGCAGCACCGGGGCCAGGCCGCGCGCGAACCGGCGCGCGATCGTGTGCACGGCCTCCACGGCGGCCAGGTCGCCCTGAGCGGCCGCCGCGAACACGGCCTCGGCCCCGCGCGGGTCCAGGCCGTCCGGGCCCAGCCCGGCCAGCAGGCCGCCGTGCCGCTTGGCCGCGTCCCGCCCGGCCTCGACGATGGCCTCGGCCCCGACCATGCGTTCGAACGGCCCGCGGCCGAAGTGATCGGGGGCGGCGGTGGCGCCCTCCTCCAGGGCCAGGAAGCCGATCTCACCGGCGGCGTTGGCCGCGCCGCGGTGCAGCTGGTCGCCGATGAGCACGCCGGCGCCGACCCGTTCCCCCCAGTAGATGAAGACCAGCGTGCGCGCGTCCCGGGCCAGCCCGTGCCGCCGCTCGGCCAGCGCGGCCAGGTTGGCGTCGTTTTCCACCTGCACCGGGCAGCGAAACGAGCGGCGCAGCTCGCGGGCCAGCTCGATCTTCCAGCCGGGCAGGCCGGGGGCCAGCATGACCGCGCCGCGCGGCCAGTCGACCAGGCCCGGGGTCCCGGCGGCCACGCTGGCCACGTCGGTGCGCCGGATGCCCGCCTGCGCCAGCGCCCCGCGGGCGGCGGTGCGCAGCGCGGCCAGGAGGTCGGCGCTGCTGCTGGCGCCGGAGGCGTCCTCACGATGCTCGGCCACCACCGTGCCGGTCAGGTCGGCCACGGTGACCAGGGCCTTGTGCCGCCCGATGTCGATGCCGACCACGTGGGCGGCCTCGGCCCGGAACCGCACCAGCCGGGCCGGGCGGCCGGACCGGGGCAGGCCATCCTGGCCGGGCTCGACCCAGGCCAGCAGGCCGCCCGCGTGCAGCTGCTCGACCACCTGGCCCACGGTGGGGCGGGACAGCCCGGTCCGGGTGGCCAGGTCGGACAGGCTCAGCGGGCCGGCTCCGCGCAGCGCCGCAAGGACGTGGGCGCTGTTGATCTGGCGCATCAGCGGCGGACCGCCGTGAGCCGACGCCTCCATCCAACCCCCTCCGGCTGGTACCCGCTCGACCTTGACTTGCGTTGCGTTTGTAACTGCGCCGGCCTTGACCGCCACGGTTGCCAGGAGCATCATATGCAGCAATATTTAATAAATACCCTTTCATATGTCTCCGAGACAATAGGCGCCCTCGCCGCTCGACCAGCGGCTGGGCTGTCCAGGAGGGCTTTCGAGATGTCTATCAGGCGTGGAGCCGGCGGGGCCTGGCGGAAGATGAGGCCCCATCGTGCTCGGTGGACCCGTGCCGCCGGAGCCGTGGCGGGAGTCGCGGCCGTCGGGCTGGCCGCCGCGTGCGGCGGCAGCAGCAGTAACAGCAACAGCGGCTCGGGCGGCAGCGCGAGCGGCACCATCAGCGTGGTGATGGCCCAGTACAGCGCCAAGAGCACGCCGTACTGGAAGTCGCTGGTGGCCAGGTTCGAGAAGGCGAACCCCAAGATCAAGGTCAACCTCAAGGTCATCGACTGGAACACCCTGCTGCAGCAGGTGCCGACCATGATCTCGACCCGCAACTACCCGGACGTGCTGAACTTCAACGCCTACAGCACGTTCGCCGCCTCCGGCCTGCTCCAGCCGGCCAAGGACGTACTGTCCCCCAGCACCGAGGCGGACTTCGAGTCCTCGTTCCTGGGCAGCGACTCGATCAAGGGCACCCAGTACGGGATCCCCTGGATCGCCAGCGTGCGGGCCCTCGGCTACAACAAGCAGGCGTTCCAGAAGGCCGGCATCTCCTCGCCGCCCACCACCTGGGCCCAGCTCGAGACCGACGCCCAGAAGGCCAAGAAGGCCGGTTACATCGGCTACTGCCTGCCGCTGGGGTCCGAGGAAGCCCAGGCCGAGTGGTCGCTGTGGATGTGGGGCAACGGCGGCGGCTGGGTCAACGGCTCCGGTCAGTGGACGGTGGACAGCGCCAAGAACGTGCAGGCCCTGAACTTCCTGCGCAAGCTGGCCAACACCGACAAGGTGACCGAGCCCAACCCGGGCTCGACCAACCGCACCGACGGCTGCTGGGCCGAGTTCGCCCAGGGCAAGGTGGCCATGACCGCGGTCATGCCGCTGGGCACGTTCCAGTCGACCTCGATGAAGGGCTCGTCCGTCCAGTGGGCGTCCGCGCCCTTCCCGCGGTCCAGCGCCAGCGTCCCCCAGTTCACGCTGGGCGTGCAGGACGTGCTGATGTCGTTCAAGAAGCCGGGCAACACCGCGATGGTCCGGGCCTTCCTCGACTTCGTGTACCAGAAGAACAACTACCTGCAGTTCGTCAAGGGCGAGGGCTTCCTGCCCACCACCAAGTCGGCCAGCTCGGAAATGGCCAGTGACCCGGTGACCGGTGAGGGCATCAAGCTGCTGCCGACGGCCAAGTTCTACCCCAGCACCAACTCGGCCTGGAACAAGGTCCAGAGCACGGTGCAGAGCCAGCTGGGCACGGCCATGACGCCGTCGGCCAGCGCCAGCAAGGTGCTCGGCCAGATCCAGCAGATCGCGCAAACTGCCGGATGAGTTTCGCCGCTTCACGGCGCGGCAGCGGGGACTCCCCGCTGCCGCGCCGCCCCATGCTGAGCCGCGCGGCCGCCTGGGGCCGCCGGCTGAGCCCGATCGGCTGGCTCGGCCCGAGCCTGGTCCTGATCGCGCTGATCATCGTGTACCCCGCGGTCGAGATGGTCAGGACCTCGTTCATCCACTTCAACTCGATCGGGCTGTCCGAAGGCGCGGCCGGGGCCAGCAACTACAAGACGCTGTTCAAAGAGCCGGCTCTGGGCCACGTGTTTCTCAACACCGCGCTCTGGGTGGTGCTGGTCGTCGCGTTCACGATCGGGATCTCGCTCGGCCTGGCCCAGTTCCTGAACAAGCGGTTCCCCGGCCGGCGGATCGTGCGCTGGGCCCTGATCGTGCCCTGGGCCGCCTCCCTGGTCATGACCGCGACCGTATGGCGCTATATCTACGAGGGCGCCTACGGCATGCTCAACCGGGTCTTCCTGGACCTGGGGATCATCCACACCCCGGTCGAGTGGTACCAGGACAACTCGACCAACTTCTGGGGCCTGGTCGTGGTCGGCATCGTGGTGTCGATCCCGTTCAGCACGTTCGTCATGCTGGCCGGGCTGCAGGCCATCCCGACCGACGTGTACGAGGCGGCCAAGGTCGACGGGGCCGGGGCCTGGCAGACCTACCGCAAGGTGACGTTCCCCCTGCTGCGGCCGGCCCTGCTCACCTCGACCGTGCTGAACGTGATCTACGTGTTCAACTCGTTCCCGATCATCTGGGTCATCACCGGGAAGCTGCCCGGCGATCAGACCGACACCACGATCACGTTCATGTACAAGATCGCCTTCACCTACCGGCTGGACGTGGGCGAGGCGGCCGCGCTGTCCGTCATCAACGTGGTCTTCCTGCTCATCGTGGTCAGCGTGTTCCTGCGCCGGGTGCGCTGGAACGCCGGTGACGAGGCTGGCTCGGGCCGCTCGGGTCCGGCCAACAGAGGGCACCGTGTCCGCCGCCGGGTCCGGGCCGTGTTCGCGCCCCGGGCGACCGGGGCCGCCATGACCGCGGCTGCCGGTGCCGATGGTCCCCGTGGGACTGGTGCTACTGCTGGGGTTGGTGGTTTCGGTGGTGCGAGGCGTGCCCTTGGGGCCCGCACCGCGCCGGTTCCCGCCGCACCCCAGCGGCCCGCCGCCGCCCCCTCCCCTGGTCTGGTCGAAGGCAGGGGCGCGACCCGCACCGGTCGACCGGAGCCCGGTCCCGCTCAGCGCTTCGGGAAGGCCGTGGGGCGGGTGTGGACGCCGGTGCGGCCGGCCGGGCTGATGCTCGGCGGCGCCATCGTGGCCGCGTTCTTCCTGGCCCCGTACGTGGTGATGTTCCTGGGGGCGGTCAAGTCCCAGCAGGACCTGTTCCACAACCCGGCCCTGTACCTGCCGACGCACTGGCAGTGGGGCAACTTCGCGCACGTGTGGAAGATCATCCCGCTGGCCACCTACCTGTGGAACAGCCTGGTCGTGGCGGCGATCTCGACCGCGATCGTGCTGCTGGTCTCGCTCCCGGCCGCCTACTACACCGCGCGGCACGACTTCCGGGGCAAGCGGGCCTTCCTGTACCTGGTGCTGATCACCCAGATGTTCGCCCCGGTGGCGCTGGTGATCGGCATCTACCGCGAGGTGACCCTGGTCAACGGCGCGGTCAACAGCTACTGGGCCCTGATCCTGGTCGATTCGGCCTTCAACCTGGCCTTCTCGATTTGGATCCTGAACGGCTACCTGGCCAGCATCCCCAAGGAGATCGAGGATGCGGCCATGGTCGACGGGGCCGGGCGGCTGCGGACGATGTTCCGGGTCGTGCTGCCGCTGGCCAAGCCGGGCATCGTGACCGCGGTGATCTTCACGTTCATCCAGGTCTGGAACGAGTTCGTGGTCGCGGAGACGATCTTCAACAATCCGACCACCAACCGGGAGACGCTGACCGTCGGCATCAACGCCTTCGTGGGCCTGTACCAGACCCAGTACCAGTACCTGTTCGTGGCCTCCATCATCGGCATCGTGCCGGTGGTGGTGCTGTTCGCCTTCATCGAGCGCTACCTGGTCGGCGGCCTGACCGCGGGCAGCGTCCGCTAGGTCTCAGATCACCGGGACGGGGTGGGGCCGGAACCGTCCGGCCTCACCCCCGAACGCGATGTCGAGGCCGGCCTGGCCGGGCCCGGCGCTGACCTCGCTGAGCTGGTCGCACCGGGCCGGGGGCAGCGTCAGGTCCAGCGCGGCCAGGTAGTCCCGCAACTGCCCGGTGGTGCGCGGGCCGATCACCGGGACCAGGGCGGTGGCCGACCGCTGGGCCCGCTCGGCCAGCCAGGCCACGGCCACCCGGGCCGGGGTGCTGTCCAGGTCCTTGGCCACCGCGGTCAGCGCGTCCAGGATCGCGGACTGCTGGGCGGAGTCCTCGGCGCGGACGCCGGCGCCCCAGGCCCCGAGCCGTCCCCCGTCCTCCCCCGCCGCCCCGCAGGCAGTGCTGTTTTGGCCGACGGGGCCGGTAAGCCGGTACTTGCCGGTGAGCAGGCCGCCCGCCAGGGGCGCGTACAGGCAGGCGCCGAGGCCGAACGCCTCGGCGGCCGGGATGAGCTCGGCGTCAGCGTCCCGGTGGGCCAGGCTGTACTCGTCCTGGACCGCGACCAGGGCGGCGCCGGGCCCGGAGAGCCGGTCGGTAGTGGCCGCGGCCGGGGCGGCGCCGCAGCCATCCGGTCGAACATCCACCAGCTGTGGCAGCGGCTGCTGACCCGGGCCCAGGAGGCCGGGGTGCTGCGGCCGGACCTGGTGCTGGGCGACATGTTCGTCCTGCTCTGGTCGCAGAGCCGGATCATCGAAGCCACCTAC
>DASXMW010000279.1:0-15476 GCA_036495425.1 Streptosporangiaceae bacterium
CTGGTTCTGGAGGATCCGACCGCCGTCGTCATGGGCAAGGAGCCGGTGTACGTCGACGAGACCCCGGTCGGCTACGTCACGAGCGCCGCGTACGGCTACTGCGTCGGCGCGTCGATCGCGTACGCCTGGCTGCCCGCGTACGCGGCCGCGCCCGGAACCCGCGTGCACGTGGAGTACTTCGGCACCCGGCTGCCCGCGCGGGTGGCCGAGGAGCCGCTGTTCGACCCGTCCATGGCCCGCATCCGCCGCTAGAAAGCGAGCCCCGCGTGAACTCCTACGACGTGATCGTGATCGGCCTCGGCGGGATGGGCAGCGCCGCCGCCTACCGGCTCGCCGGACGCGGGCAGCGCGTCCTCGGCCTCGAACGCTTCACCCCCGGCCACGACCGCGGGTCCAGCCACGGAGGCTCGCGGGTGACCCGGCAGGCCTACTTCGAGGACCCGGCCTACGTGCCGCTGCTGCTGCGGGCGGCCGAGTTGTGGCCGCAGATCGAGGCGGACAGCGGCCGGACCGTCGTGCGGTGGACCGGGGGCCTGATGGTGGGGCGGCCGGACAGCCGGACCGTGGCCGGCAGCGTCCGCAGCGCCCAGGAGTGGGACCTGCCGCACGAGCTGCTGGACGCGGCCGAGATCCGGCGCCGGTTCCCGACCATGACCCCGGCCGACGACGAGATCGCGCTCTACGAGCAGCGGGCGGGCCTGGTCATCCCGGAGGAGTCGGTGGCCGCGCACCTGGCCCTGGCCGCCCGGGCCGGCGCCGACCTGCACCACGAGGAGCCGGTCACCAGCTGGCGGGCCGACCGCGACGGGGTCGAGGTCCGCACCCCGGTGGGCCGCTACACCGCCGGCCAGCTGGCCATCTGCCCGGGCCCGTGGGCGCCGGAGCTGCTGGCCGACCTGGGCGTGCCGTTCGGCGTCGAACGGCAGGTGCAGTACTGGTGGTCCCCGGCCGCGGGCCCGGAGCGGTTCCGGGCCGACCGGCACCCGATCTACATCTGGGAGGCGGCCGGCGGGCAGCAGTTCTACGGCTTCCCGTCCTTCGACGACCCGGTCCGCCGGTCCGCCCGCGGAGTCAAGACCGGTGCCGACGGGGTCAAGGTGGCGATGTTCCGGCGTGGTCAGTCCTGCACCCCGGACACCATCGACCGCACCGTGCAACCGGAGGAGGTGGCGGCCATGCGGGACTTCGTGGCGCCCCGCATGCCGGACCTGCCGGGGACCCTGCTGGCGTCCGTGACCTGCATGTACACCAACACACCGGACGAGCACTTCGTCATCGCCCGGCATCCCGGGCACGAGCGGGTGGTGGTGGCCTGCGGCTTCTCGGGGCACGGGTTCAAGTTCGTGCCGGTGGTGGGCGAGATCGTGGCCGAGCTGGTGGCCGAGGACCGGACGTCGCAGCCGATCGGCCTGTTCGATCCAGCACGGTTCGACCCGGGACGGTTTGCAGTCCGATGACCACCCCGAGCCTGCTGCCCACGCTGCCCGGCCGCTGGTACACCGACCCGGGGGTGTTCGCGGCCGAGCAGGCGGCCATCTTCGAGTCCCAGTGGTGCTGCGTGCTGCGGGCCGCCGACCTGGCCGGACCGGGCCAGTTCCGCACGGTGGCGCTGGGCCGGGAGAGCGTGATCGTGACCCGGGACGGCGGCGGCGCGCTGCACGCCCTGCTCAACGTGTGCCGCCACCGCGGGGCCCGGGACTGCACGCAGGAGAGCGGGACCGTGCGGCGGAACTTCCGCTGCTCCTACCACTCGTGGACCTACGGGCTGGACGGGCGGCTGGTGGCCGCCCCGAACCTGGCCGGCCTGGCCGACGTGGACCGCGGCCAGTACGGCCTGCGGCCGGTGGCCCTGCGCGAGTGGCTGGGCTACGTGTGGCTGTGCCTGGCCGATGAGCCGCCCCCGTTCGAGGACGTGACCGGCCAGGTGGCCGCCCGGCTGGGCTCGCTGGACGCGATCGGCCGCTACGGGCTGGACCGGCTGGAGCTGGGGCGGCGGATCCGCTACGACGTGGCCGCCAACTGGAAGCTGCTGGTGGAGAACTTCATGGAGTGCTACCACTGCGCGAGCATCCACCCGGAGCTGGTCGCGGTGCTGCCCGAGTTCGCCCGGGGCTACGCGGCCCAGTACTTCGTCGGGCACGGTGCCGAGTTCGCCACCGGCGCGCGGGGCTTCACCGTGGACGGGCGGCCCGGCTTCGGCCGGCTGGCCAGCCTGGCCGCCGAGCAGGACCGGCGCTACTTCGCGATCACGGTCCGGCCCCAGGTGTTCCTCAACCTGGTCCCGGACCACGTGATCGCGCACCGGATGTACCCGCTGGCCGCGGACCGGACCGTGGTCGAATGCGACTGGCTGTTCGACCCCGGGGTGGTGGCGGGCGGCCAGGACCTGTCGGCCTCGGTCGAGCTGTTCCACCGGGTCAACCAGCAGGACTTCGACGCCTGCGAGCGCTGCCAGCCGTCGATGAGCTCCCGCGGCTACGCGGGCGGCGGGGTGCTGGTCCCGTCCGAGCACCACCTGGCCGGCTTCCACGACTGGGTCCGCGCCGCCGTCGGCCAGCGGGAGGCACCATTATGAGCCGAGCTCGTCCAGGCGGGCGGCCAGGAACTCGCGCTCGACGTCGTTGCCGGTGAGCAGCAGGGCCTCGCCGTAGGCCAGCCGGGCCTCGTCGGCGCGGTCCAGGCGGCGCAGGAAGTCGGCCCGGGACGCGGCCAGGTAGCCGTAGCCGGCCAGTTCCGGGCGGACGGCCAGCTCGTCCAGGGCGGCCAGCCCGGCCGCGGGCCCGGCCGCGAAGCCGACCGCCACCGCCCGGTTGAGGGCCACCACCGGGGACGGCCAGGACCGCATGAGCAGATCATAGAGCCCGACGATCTCGGGCCAGTCGGTGTCGCCGAACGCGGCCGCCTCGTCGTGCACGGCGGCGATCGCCGCCATCAGCGTGAACCGCCCGGGCGGGCCCTGATGCAGCGCGTCCCGGACCAGCCCGAGCCCCTCGGCGATGGCCGCCCGGTCCCAGCGGGACCGGTCCTGGTCGGCCAGCAAGACCAGCCGCCCGGTGCTGTCGACCCGGGCCGCCCGCCGGGCGTCGGTGAGCAGGATGAGCGCCAGCAGCCCGGTGACCTCTGGTGTCCCCGGCAGCAGCTCGGCCAGCATGCGGGCCAGGTCCCGGGACCGATCGGACAGGTCGGCCCGGATCAGGGTCGCGCCCGCGGGGGTCGTGTGCCCGGTGCTGAACAGCAGGTGGACCACGGTCAGCACCGCGTCGATCCGGTCCGGCAGTTCGGCCCGGGGCGGCACCCGGTACGGGATGCGGGCGGCGGCGATCTTCTTCTTGGCCCGGGTGATGCGGGCGGCCATGGTGGCCTCGCTGACCAGGAAGGCCCGGGCCACCTCGGCGGTGGACAGCCCGCACAGCAGCCGCAGCGCCAGGGCGACCTGGGCGTCGGTGTTCAGCGCGGGGTGGCAGCAGGTGAACACCAGCCGCAGCCGGTCGTCGGGGATCTCGTCCGCACCGGTCCCCGCGGCCTCCGGGCCGAGCCCGGTGCGGTCGGTCACCAGCAGGGGCAGCGCCCGGCGGGCGGTGCTCTCCCGGCGCAGCCGGTCCAGCGCCTGCCGCCGGGCCACCGTGGTCAGCCAGGCGCCGGGCCGGGCCGGGATGCCGCCGTCCCCCCAGGTGGCCAGGGCCCGGGTGTAGGCGTCCTGGACGCACTCCTCGGCCAGGTCGAGGTCGCGGGTGACGCGCACCGTCGCGGCGAGCACGAAGGCCCACTCGCGACGGTGCGCGTCCGCGACCGCGGCGGCCACGGGATCGGCGGTCATCTCACATGACGTCCCAGACCGGCCGCACTTCGAGCCCGCCGAGCCGGGTCGGCACCTGCTTGGCGATGGCCACGGCCTGATCCAGGTCGCCCGCCTCGACCAGGTAGTAGCCGCCCAGGGCCTCCTTGGTCTCGGCGAAGGCGCCGTCGGTGACGGTGTGACCGCCGTCAGGCTGCGGCCGGATCGAGGTCGCGGTGCTGGTCGGGTGCAGCGCGTTGCCGCCGATGATGACCGCGGCGTTCCGCTCCGCGAACTCCGAGTGCTCCTTGGTCAGCTGGGCGCGATCCTCGGGGCTGGCGCCGGCCCACCAGGCTTCGTTTCCGTAGATGAGGACGAGGTACTGCGACATGAGGTCTCCTCCGGTGCGGGCCCGCCGTCCGGGCCGTCTCGTTATCACCGACGCATCACTCCGGCGCAGATCGACAACCGGAGCTCAATTATCTCGTTTGAATTTCGCGGGACGGCGGACCCGGCTGTGACCTGGGTCGACACGGCCCGGCGCTGACCTGCTTAACTCACTATGAGTAATCATACATATCACTAAGCGTATTTTAACTGCGGCCGAAAGCTACCATTCCGGCGGCGAGCGCGGACTAGATCACGAGATCATCACAGAAGTTCTTCGATTTGCCTGCGAGCCAGATCGGGCTCCTGCCATGCTCCTGCGAGCGGCACGGAACACCGTCAAGGTGTGGCAAACGCCGCCAAAGATCAGATTCCGGTGATAGGGCTCGGCCATGCCGAAAACCGCTGCTCACAGCGGTGAGTAGGTTGGCATCAACACGACGATGGAGAACTTTGTGGGCGCAGCGCACAGGCAGAGCCGCAAGGTGAAGATCATGCGGTCGGGGCGGCACACGCAGCCGTCTCAGGTGGAGAAGGTGGCGGAGAAGGCCGGCAAGGCGGCGCCCGTGATGGCCATCTCGGCCGGTGCCCTGGTGGCTGTGCCCCACGGGCACGCGGTGGCCCCGGCCAAGCACGGCACCGTGGCCGAAGCGGTGACCACGGCCAAGACCCAGTCCGAGAGCGGGGTCAGCGCGGTCCAGGCGATCGCGATCGCGAAGGTCGCCCACGCCAACGCCACCAGCCTGAACGCGATGACCACCAGCTACCAGGCCAAGCACGCCAAGCCGGTGCAGAACTCGGCCAGCCAGGCCCATGTGGCTCACCTGGCCCACGTCACTCATCTGGCTCACGTAGCCCGCGAGCGGCAGGCGGCCAATGCGGCCCACGAGGCCCACCTGTCTCACCTGAACCATGTGGCCCACCAGCACCAGTCGGCCGGTGAGGCCCGCGCGGCCCACCTGGCTCACCTGGCCCACCTGAATCACCTCAACCGCTCGGCCGGCCAGACCTCGTCCTCGTCCTCGTCCTCGTCCTCGTCGAGCCACAGCTCCTCGTCGTCCACGGTGTCGGAGGTCTCGCACAGCGCCCCGGTCACCTCGCACGGCATCTACAGCTGCTCGGCGCTGGAGTCGCTGTGGGAGGAGGCCGGCGGTTCGTCCGGCACCGCGTTCATGGCGGCCGAGATCGCCACGGCCGAGTCGGGCGGCAACCCGAACGCGGAAAGCCCGACCGACGACTTCGGCCTGTGGCAGATCAACGGCTCGCACGGCTCCATGGCCACCCTGGACCCGCTGGGCAACGCCCGGGCCGCGGTGTCCATCAGCAACGGCGGCAGCAGCTGGGGTGCGTGGACGACGTACACCAGCGGCGCGTACTCCGGCCGTTGCTAGGACCCGGAGAACAGACCTTCGATATGAAAATCGGCCCCTGAACGATCAGGGACCTGGCGAACCAGCGGAGCCCCCGCGGGATGATCCCGCGGGGGCTCCGGTGTGTCGGGGCCGCGATAGTGCCTGGTGCGAAGCTCAGGCGGCCGGGCCGGCGGCCAGGCTGATGCTGGCCGTGTGCGACTGGCCTTCGGTGTCGGTCCAGGTCACGTTGACCTTGTCGCCGGGGTGGTCGGAGGCCAGGATCGACGAGACGTCCGACGGGCCGGTGACCGACTGACCGGCCACCGAGGTGATGACGTCGCCGGCTGCGAGCCCGGCCGTCGCGGCCGGCGAGCCGGACAGCGTGCCCGACACCGTCGCGCCCGAGGTGGTGGTGCCGGTGCCGCCGAAGTCGCCGGTGCCGGTGCCGGTGCCCGTGCCGCCGGTCGAGTTCGAGCTGTCGGCCGAGGAGACCTCGATGCCGAGGAACCCGGTGGCCCCGATGTGCACGGTCGAGGAGGCGTCGCTGGCCACGATCTGCTTGGCCACGGTCACGGCCTGGTTGATCGGGACGGAGAAGGCCTGGGTGCTGCCCGTGGAGCCGCTGCCGCTGCCGGTGCTGCCGCTGCCGGTGCTGCCGCTGCCGTCACCGAAGCCGCTGCCGTCACCGCTGCCGTTGCCGAAGCCGCTGCCGTCACCGAAGCCGCTGCCGTCACCGCTGCCGCTGCCGCTGCCGAAGCCGCTGCCGTCACCGAAGCCGTCACCGCTGCCGCTGCCCCAGAAGCCGCTCCCGGGGGTGTCGGCCTGGGCGGCCGGGCTGGCGCTGGACGACGAGCCCGCGGTGTCCATGCCGATGACCTGGCCCTTCGAGTTGACCAGGGGGCCGCCGGAGTCGCCGGCCTGGATCGGCGCGTTGGACTGGATCAGCCCGCTCAGCTGCTCGGCGTTGCCCGAGCCCTCGTCGCTGGCGGTGATGGCCTGGTTGAGCGCGGTCACGGTGCCGGTGGCCACCGAGGGCTTGCCCTCCTTGCCGCCCGCGTTGCCGAGCGCGGTGACCTTCGATCCGACGGTGACCGAGGACGAGTCGCCCAGCGAGACCGTCTGCAGGCCGGACGCGTTCTGCAGCTGCAGGACGGCGACGTCCTTGCTGGCGTCGTACCCGACCACGGAGGCGGTGTAGGTCTTGCCGTTGCCGATGTCGATGACCTTGATCGACGTGGCCCCGTCGATGACGTGGTTGTTGGTCAGGATCTCCCCGGTCGAGGTCAGCACCATGCCGGTGCCCTCCGCGGTGGCGCTCTGGTAACCGAGGGTGGAGACCACATCGACCAGGCCGGGGTCCACCTTGGACTCGATCTGGGACGTGGTGAGGTTGGTGTTCGCGCTGGTGGTGGCCTTGTCAGCCGACGAGCCGCTTGGCTGCACGGCGTTGTACCAGCCGACCGCGGCGACCGCGGCCAGCGCGACGCCCGCGGTGCCCAGCGCGAGGCCGCGGCGGAGGCGCTTGCGCCGGTCCGGTGGCGGCGGAGGCGTGCCGCCCGAGTTGCTGCCCCCGTCCCAGTTGCCGCCGGACCAGCCGCCGCCACCCCCGCCTGGGGTGCCGTAGCCGCCCGTGCCGCCGTGACCGTACGCGGTGCTCCCGTAGGAGCCGTAGGGGATCCCGCCGCCCGGCTGTTCCGGAGACGACGGCGACTGCGCCGAATCCGCGGCCTGCGCCGAATCCTGGATTCCGTTCATGGATCTGCCCACCTGACTCTGTGTTGTCTCGATCTGTAGTGAGTTTCGGCCGCGAAGCTTGGGCGAACCTGACGGCGAGCCTTTGGGAGTCTGGAACTTTCCTGACCGTTCCCTGAAGACGCTCAGGATTCCCTCTGCCGGCGGAAAACCGGGAGGAAACTCCCGTGACTGGAGAGGCCGGCAGCGGGTACTAATCGGGACCATGAAGAAGCTGCTGGAACTGCTGGTGTGCATCATCCACCCGGTGGCCGTCATCTTGATGTGGATCAACCTGGCGGGCCGCTCCGACCTGAACACCCTGGAGAAGCTGGCCTGGGGCCTGTTCGGCCTGATCCCGCTGGTGCCGTTCCTCTACGTGCTGGTCGGGGGCGACCTCTGGTAACCCCGTCCGCCGCGGCCGCGGCGCCGGTGGCCGTGGTGACCGGGGCCGCCCGCGGGCTGGGCCGGGTCATCGCGCTCACCCTGGCCGCCGAGGGTTACACGCTGGTCCTGGCTGACGTGGCCGATCCGGCCGCCACCGCCGCCGAGGTGGCCGCGGCCGGGAACGGGACGGTGTGGCCGGCCCGCGCCGACGTGTCGGCCGAGGACGACGTGCAGGCGCTGGCCAGCGGGGTGCGGGACCGCTTCGGCCGGGCCGGCGTCCTGGTCAACAACGCGGGCATCTCGCTGCTGCGGCCGGCCGAGCAGACCACGGCCCAGGACTGGCGGCGGGTGCTGGACGTCAACCTGACCGGCCCGTTCCTGCTGTGCCGGGCGTTCGGCGAGCAGATGCTGGCCGCCGGGTCCGGGGCCATCGTCAACGTGGCCTCGATCGCCGGGCTGCGCGGGGTGGCCCACCGGGCCGCCTACAACACCTCCAAGCACGGCCTGGTCGGGCTGACCAGCACGCTGGCCGCGGAGTGGGGCGGGCGCGGGGTGCGGGTCAACGCCGTCTGCCCGGGCTGGATCAAGACCGAAATGGACGCCGAGGACCAGGCCAGCGGCGGCTACACCGACACCGACATCGTGGACCAGGTGCCGATGGCCCGGTTCGCCCGCCCGGCTGACGTGGCGGCGGCGGTGGCGTTCCTGGCCGACCCGGCCCGCAGCGGGTTCGTCAACGGGGTGGCGCTGCCGGTCGACGGCGGCTGGGTGGCCGACGCCAGCTGGACGTCGCTGCGGCTGCGGGCCCGGGGCGGGCCAGAATAGGGGCCGTGACCTTCGAACGACCGGACCCGCCCTCCACCGGAGACGAGCGGGTCATGATGCGCGCCTTCCTCGACTTCCACCGGGCCACGCTGGAACTGAAGTGCGCGGGCCTGTCCGATGAGGACCTGCGCCGCCAGTCCATGCCACCGTCCACGCTGTCGCTGCTGGGCCTGGTCCGGCACATGGCCGAGGTGGAGCGGCGCTGGTTCCGCGAGGTGCTGGGCGGCGAGGACCTGCCCCGGGTGTGGTCGGTCAAGGGCGACTTCCAGACCGCCTACGACGCCACCGGGGCGACCCGGGCCGAGGCGTTCGCGGCCTGGCACACCGAGATCGAGCACGCCCGGCGGCTGGAGGCCGCGGCCGAGTCGCTGGACGTCGAGGTCTACGTCGACAACTGGGGCGAGAACGTGTCGCTGCGGCTGATCATGCTGCACCTGATGCACGAGTACACAAGGCACAACGGGCACGCCGACCTGCTCCGCGAGGGCATCGACGGCGTCACCGGCGTCTGACCGCGAGAGGAAACCGATGACCGACCAGCCCTGGCCCTCGGCCGAGGCGCGGCTGATCCACGCCGGGACCGAACGGGACCTTGGCGCCCCGGCCACGCCGCCGCTCACCCTGGCCAGCGTGCACGCGTCCTGGGGCGAGCCGGACCCGGCCCGGGCCTACGGGCGGACCGGCAACCCGAGCTGGGAGGCGCTGGAGGAAGCGCTGGGCGGCCTCGAAGACGCCGACGCGGTGGTGTTCTCCTCCGGGCAGGCCGCGGCCATGGCCCTGATGCTGGCCCTGGCCGGGGGCCGGCGGTCGCTGCTGCTGCCCAGCGACGGCTACTACAACATCCGGATGCTGGCCGACTGGCTGCGGCCGTACGGGGCCGAGCCGGTCCCGGTCGACCTGCTGGACCTGGGCGCCGTCGAGCGCGAGCTTGACCGCGGGCCGGCTGTGCTGTGGGCCGAAACCCCGACCAACCCGCTGCTGCGGGTGGCCGACCTGACCGCGCTGGCCGGGCTGGCCGCCGCCGCTGACGCGCCCCTGGTGGTGGACAACACGGTGGCCACAGGGCTGCTGCAACGGCCCCTGGACCTGGGCGCGGTGGCCTCTCTGACCTCGCTGACCAAAGCCGCCTCGGGACACTCGGACGTGCTGCTGGGGGCGGTGGCGACCCGGGACCCGGAATTGCTGGCCGACGTACGCGGCTGGCGCGCGGTGGGCGGCGGCATCCCCGGGCCGTTCGAGAGCTGGCTGGTGCTGCGCGGGCTGCGGACGCTGGCCCTGCGGGCCGAACGGCAGTCGGAGAACGCGCTGGCCCTGGCCCGGCACCTGGCCGGCCATCCGCGGGTGCGCGCCGTGCACTACCCCGGGACCACGGCGGCCACGCTGGCGACGGCCCGGCGGCAGATGCCGCGCGGGTTCGGGCCGCTGCTGTCGTTCGAGTTCGACGGCACCGGGGACGGCACCGACGCGGTGGTGGCCGCATCCCGGCTGATCCTGCCCGCGACCAGCTTCGGCGGGGTGGAATCGATGTGGGAACGGCGGGGCCGGTGGGCGTCGGAAACCGCGCCGGAGTCGCTGATCCGGCTGTCGGCCGGGATCGAGCCGATCGCCGACCTGCTCACCGACCTCGATCAGAGCCTGGCCGCCGGGCCGGCCACCCCGCCGCCGGGCTAGGACACGGCGCCGAACCAGGTGCCGAAGGTGCTGGTGACCGGCGGGATCCGCGGGATCCGGCCCGGGTTGGCGCCCGAGCCACCGCCGCCGAGGGCCCCGAAGCCGACGCGGCCCCAGCTCCACAGGCTGCCGTCGGATCCGCGGGCGACCACCACGCCCACCCGGCCGGAGACGAACCCGTTGCCAGGCAGTGGGAACTGATCGGGCACCACCGCGGTGACCGGCGCCGTGATGTTGATGACCTTCACGGGCACGGAACTGTTCGCGTCCTGGCCGTCGCCCAGGTTGCCCTGCCGGCCGTACCCCCAGGCCCACGCCTGGCCGGTGGCATCCACCGCGTAGGCGCTGGTGTACGAGGTGCTGACGGACTTGATGCCGGTCAGCCCGGTGACGGTGACCGGGTACAGCCGGGTGGCGGTGTGCCCGTCGCCCATCTCGCCCTGGGCACCCGCCCCCCAGGCCATCACGGTGCCGGTGCCCTGGATGATGGCGTAAGCGTCCACGCACCCGGCCACCACCGTGCTTGCGTCGTGCACGCCCCGGACCAGGACCGGGGTGGCGGCGTTGGCCACGCTGCCGTCGCCGAGCTGGCCGTGACTGTTGGCCCCCCAGGCGAAGATGCGGTGGCCGCCGGTGAGGGCGTACACCGTCTGGCAGTGGCTGACCAGCTGGGTCGCCCGGTCGGCCAGGCTGACCTGGACCGGGACGTCGCTGTTGACCGAGGCACCGTTGCCCAGCTGCCCATCGGTGCCGCTGCCCCAGGCCCACACCTGGCCCGTGCCGGTCACCGCGTACGCGGTACCCGCGCCGGCCGCGATCGAGGTCACGCCGGTCAGCCCGGTGACCTGGACGGGCTGGGTGGCGTCGGCCGTGCTGCCGTCACCCAGCTCGCCGTCGGCGCCGTACCCCCAGGCCCAGACGGTGCCGTCGTCGCGCAGCGCATAGTACGTGTTGTCGCCGGTCTCGCCCGCGTCCAGCGTGCCGAACGCGATCTGGTTCACCCCCGACAGCGCGGTGACCTGGACGAACGTGGGGCTGTAGCCGGTCTGGCCGTTGCCCAGGGGCGCGGGGCCCGCGGCCCACACCGTCCCGTCGGTGAGCAGCACCAGGGCCGCGCCAACGGGGTCCTTGACCGCTTGCTTCACCGGAGCCGGGCCGAGCCCGTGCACCGGGACCGGGGCGGCGGCGTCTTCCGTCACCCCCGTCGGCCCGGGACCCCACACCCAGAGGTGTGAGTGGGCCGCGGCCTGGGCCGGGGCGGCGATTAACGCGGCCGCCGCCAGCGCGGCGACCAGGCTCAGCGTGCCGGTGACCCGGCGGTGCGCGTATCTGCGAACCATGATTCCCCATCCCACTGGTATCGCCGGACACCAAAAGCGCAACTAATACCACGGGACGTTACAAAGACGGCGCCGGCGCCGTCAACGGTGCGGGGGTGAACACCAGCCGACGGGGCGCGGGCTAGGTTAGGCGCATGGCAGAGACAATGCGGGCGGTCGGGTACCGCAAGCCGTTGCCCAGCTCCGACCCGGCCAGCCTGGAGGACCTCGAGGTCCCGGTGCCGGCGCCCGGCCCGCGTGACCTGCTGGTGCAGGTCGAGGCGGTGTCGGTCAACCCGGTCGACGTCAAGGTCCGGGCCTCGGCCGACCCCCACGGCGAGCCCAGGATCCTCGGCTACGACGCGGCCGGCACGGTGGTGGCCACCGGAGCCGACGTCACCCTCTTCTCTCCCGGCGACGAGGTCTACTACGCGGGCAGCATCGACCGGCCCGGCACCGACGCCCAGTTCCACGTGGTGGACGAGCGCATCACCGGGCACAAGCCCCGCAGCCTGACCTTCGCCCAGGCCGCGGCGCTGCCGCTGACCACGATCACCGCCTGGGAGGCGCTGTTCGACCGATTCCGGCTCAACCCGGAGAGCTCCGGCGTGCTGGTCGTGCTGGGGGCCGCGGGCGGGGTCGGATCGATGATCACCCAGCTGACCCGGGCCCTGACCCGGGTGGTGATCATCGGCACCGCGTCCCGGCCCGAGTCCCAGCAGTGGGCCCAGGGAATGGGCGCGCACCACGTGATCGACCACCACGACCTGGTCGGCGGGGTACGCGGCATCACCCCGGACGGGGTGACGCACGTCTTCTCCCCGCACACGGCCGGGTCCATCGAGGACTTCGCCGAGATCCTGCGGCCCTTCGGGGCCATCGTCGCCATCGACGACCCGCCTAGCCTGGACATCCTGCCCCTGAAGCACAAGAGCATCTCGTTCAGCTGGGAGTTCATGTTCACCCGGCCGCTGTACCAGCCGGTCGACCTGGCCGAGCAGCACGAACTGCTGGACCGGGTGGCCGACATGGTCGATGAGGGCACCATCCGGACCACGCTCACCCGGGAACTGGGCCCGATCAGCGCGGCCACCCTGCGGGAGGCGCACAGCCTGGTCGAGCAGGGCCGCATGACCGGCAAAATCGTGGTCGCGGGCTGGTAGGCCATGCGCGCCGTGGTGTACCAGGGCCCCCGTGACGTGGGGGTCCAGACGGTGGATGACGCCGTGCTGGAGGACCCCGAGGACGTGGTGCTGGAGGTCACCTCGAGCGCGATCTGCGGCACCGACCTGCACATGTACGACGGACGTACCGGCGCCGAGCCGGGCCTGGTGCTCGGGCACGAGCCGCTGGGCGTGGTCCGGGCCGTGGGCGAGGACGTGCACCTGGTCCGGCCCGGCCAGCGGGTCGCGGTGCCGACCCACCTGTTCTGCGGGGTCTGTTACAACTGTGCGCGCGGGTACTCCGCGGCCTGCCTGCGGGTCCGGCCCGGCGGCTTCGGCGCCGCCTACGGCTACGCGGGCATGGGCCCGTACCGGGGCGCCCAGGCCGACCTGCTGCGGGTGCCGTTCGCGGACGCCAACTGTGTCCCGCTGCCCGGCGAGCCCGGCGACGAGCGGGAAGACGATTTCGTGATGCTGGCCGACGCCTTCGTCACCGGCTGGCACGCCACCGAGCTGGGCCAGGTCACGCCGACCAGCACGGTGGCGGTGTTCGGGGCCGGTGCGGTAGGCCTGCTGGCCGCGCATTCGGCCCTGATCAAGGGCGCGGCCGAGGTCTACGTGGTCGACCACGTGGCGGCCCGGCTGGACAAGGCGGGTGAGCTGGGTGCCACCGCGATCGATTTCAGCCTGGGGGACCCGGTCGAGCAGATCCAGGAGCTGCGCCGGGCCCACGGCCTGCCGCTGGGCGAGGAGCCGATGATCGGGGTCGACGTGGGCATCGACGCGGTGGGCTTCCAGGCCCGGGATCGCTCCGACCCCGGCCGGGAAAACCCACTGCAGGTGGTCAGCGACCTGGCCCGGCTGGTCAACCCGACCGGGCGGCTCGGCATCGCCGGGGTCTACGCGGAGAAGGACCTGCACCCGGCGCCGGAGGGTTCCGGGGATGGGCGGCTGACCGTGCCCTGGGCCACGTTCTTCAGCAAGGGAGTCACGGTCGGCTTCGGCCGCACCCACGACCGCCGGTACACCGCGCACCTGCGGGACCTGATCCTGCGGCACCGGGCCCGGCCCGGGTTCGTGGTCACGCACCACGGCCCGCTGGCCGAGGCACCGGCGTTCTACGGTGCGTTCGACCAGCGGGCCGACGGGATCGTCAAGGCCGTGCTCACCCCCTGAGCTTCGGTACGAACTGGACGGCCACCGCGGCGGCCAGGGGCAGCGCGGCCAGCGGGATCAGGCTGGCCTGGAAGGCGTGCGGGATGCCGCCGTGCAGGGCGCTGAAGAACACCACCCCGATCACCGCCACCCCGATCGAGTTGCCGAGCTGGACGATGGTGGCCTGCAGGCCGGACACCGTGCCCGCCTGCCGCGGGGCCACCTGAGCCAGCACGATCCCGGTCAGCGGGGCGGTCAGCATGCCCATGCCGACCCCGGCCACCAGCAGCGGAAGCAGCAGGGGCAGGGTGGAGCCGCTGGGGCCGGAGGTGAGGGCCAGGGCCACGTAGCCGGCCGCCATCACCACGCCGCCCAGCGCGGGCCACTGGCGGCCGAGCCGGCTGGTCATGGCCGGGCCCACGATCGAGGCGGCCAGGTACCCGGCCCCGACCACGGTGAACACCGCGCCCGAGCCGAGCGCGGACAGGCCGCGGCCTTCCTGCAGGTAGAGAGCCAGCACCACGAAGAACGAAGCCATCGCCGCGTAGAACAGCCCGGTCGCGACCAGGCCCGCGCTCACGGCCCGGTCGGCCAGCACGCTCAGGTCGACCAGCGGGGTCCGCCCCCGGCGCCGCCGCCAGGTCTGGTGGACGGCGAAGCCGGCCAGGATCGGGCCCGCCGCCGCCAGCAGGGCCCAGGCCCACACCGGCCAGTGCGCCTGCCGGCCGTCGACCAGCGGCAGCACCACCGCGACCAGGGCGATCGTGATGAGGGCCGTCCCCACCAGGTCGATCCGGTCGCTGGCCGCGCCCCGGGACTCGGTCAGCACCTTGCGCGCCACCGCCACCGCGGCCACCCCGACCGGCAGGTTGACCAGGAAGCAGCTCCGCCAGTCCAGGCCGAACACGTCGGCCTGGATGAGCAGGCCGCCGAACAGCTGGCCGAGCACGGCGGCCAGGCCCAGGCTCACGCCGTAGGCGGTGACCGCGGTGACCCGCTGCCGGCCCACGTAGGTCACGCCGATCATGGCCAGCGTCTGTGGCCCGGCCAGAGCCGCGCCGAGCCCCTGTAGCGCGCGGCTGACGTTGAGGATTTCGATGTTGGTGGCCAGCCCGCAGGCCAGCGAGGCCACGGTGAAGATGGCCAGCCCGAGGGCGAACATCCGCCGCCGCCCGTACCGGTCACCGAGCCGGCCGCCGGTGACCAGGCCCACCCCGTAGGTCAGCCCGTACGCGGTCACCACCCACTCGACCCCGGCCGCGCTGGCGTGCAGTTGCCGCTGCATGGACGGGATGGCCACGTTCACGATGAAGAAATCCAGGACGATCATGAACGTCCCGGTCAGCATGACGGCCAGCGGCGCCCACCCGGGCCGCCCCGCCGTCGTTGTCGATGCGGCCCGTTCCCGGCCGCCCAGCGCGTTGACTGTCATGCCGCCAGCGTCGGCGACCAGCCCCGTTCGGGGCGATTACCTGACAGGTAAGGGGCCGCCTTACGCGCCCGGCGCGGCCGCGCGGGCCGGGCTGGCCGGGCTGGCCGGGCTGGCCGGGCTGGGCGGGCTGGCCGGGCTGGGCGGGCTGGCCGGGCTGGCCGGGCTGGGCGGGCTGGGCGTCGCGGGTCAGCTGTCTTTCCGGTCGGCGACGGCCGCGATCACGCCCTGGGTCCCGGACGGGGCATGGATCAGCATCTGCACCGCGTTGGTGGCCGGGGT
>DASXMW010000280.1:0-9742 GCA_036495425.1 Streptosporangiaceae bacterium
GGCCCCTGCTCGGCGCCTTCGTCGGTCACGGAGACGCGCAGCATCGGGCCCAGGCAGGCCACCTCCACGGTGAACCAGCCGCCGTCGCCGCTGGCGGTGTGCTGCACGGCGTTGGTGCCCAGTTCGACCGCGACCGCCATCAGGTCGTCACGGCCAGGGCTGTCCGGCAGCAGTCCGATGAGCCAGTGCCGCAGCTGGCGCAGCTCACTTTCCTGGCCGCGGAAGAGCCGCTGCCACCGGTGGGTCCGGTCAGATTTGTCCGGACCGGAGCCGTGCGCATGCACTATCTGGTCACCCCTTACGGCCAGCGTCGGCCGATACCGTGCGTTGAGCTAACCGCGCGACCAGGCGGTCCGTTTTCTTCGACATCCTCAGTATGGATTCGTATACGAGGCGCTGCAAGTGCTTCCGGCGCACTTGCATGAAACGGCGCATTTGCGGGACGGATTTGTCTGTCGTGCGGCTTATGCCCATAACTGCCGGAAAACCTGGTCTGACCATCGAGCCTATGGCAGTTCAGACGGTCCAGAGATGCGTGAGCAGTCCCAGTATCCAGGGCGTTGCTGTCCGGACGCAAGTGTATCGGACGGAATTGCATGAGTACGCCTACGGTACGTATGGACTTACCTGGGTGGTCGGCGCGGTGGACGGCAGGCCAGACTGGGCCGTCGGCGTGGGCTGGGAGTGAGCCCGGGCAGCGACCAGTGCGACCCCTGGGGCCGATGAGATTCGGGCTGGGCTGGCGGGCGCCGTTGCCGTTGGCCTGGCCGTTCTTCGTTGGCCTGGCCGTTCTTCGTTGCTCTAGCCGTTCCCGTTGCCATGGCCGTTGGCGTTGCCGTTGGTCTGGCCGTTGCCGTTGGCGTTGCCATTGCCGGGGGTGGCGGGGGCGGCGGTGGCCGCGGCGGCGCTGGCCGTGGGGGCGGCCGGGGCGGTGGTGGCCGGGGCGGCCGGAGTCGTGCGCGGGGCGGCCGGGGTGGTCCGGGCCGCGGGCGGGGTGGTCGGGGCCTGCTGGGCGGGAGTGGTGGCGGCGGGCGCGCTGGCCTGGGAGCCGGTGGTGGGCTGGCCCGCGCCGCCGCCGCCCGCGGTGGCCGCGCTGGTGGCCGAAGGCCCGGTGCTGGACTTCACCGACGGGCCGGACGACCCGCCCGATTGGGTCAGGACCAGGCCGATGGCCACGGCGGCGATGATCACGATGGCGGCCACGGCGGCGAACAGGACCGTGCGGCGGCGGCCACGGCCGTCGCCGGGGCCACCGCCGTGTCGGCCCCGGCCGCCGGGGCCGTAGGGGTCGTCGTACGGGTCGTAGGAGCCGGGCGGGCCGGTCGGTCCGGCCGGGGCGTAGCCACCCTGGGTGGCGTACGGGCCGCCGGAGTCGTAGCGACTGGTCGGCTGGTAGGCGGGGGTGACCGGTCCGGGCGGGGCGGCCATCGTGGCGGCCTGGTCCCCGTAGGCCGAGGTGGGCTGCTGGTAGGGCGCGGTGCGGGTGCCGCCGGGCGGGGACGAGTGCTCGGCCTGGGTCGCGCCGCCGGCCAGCCAGTCGTGCTGGCCAGCCGCGGCCCGGGCCACCTCGCCCGCGGTGGCCGGGCGGGCGGCCGGGTCCTTGGCGGTGAGGGCGCCGATGAGCGCGGCCACGCCAGGCGGGACCGAGCTGGGCAGCGGCGGCAGCGGGCGGTCCCGGTGGGCCACCGCGATCTCAAGCGGGGTGCCGCCGAACGGCGAGTCGCCGGCCAGGCACTCGAAGCCCACGATGCCCAGCGCGTACAGATCGGCGGCACCGGTGACCGGGCCACCGCCGAGCCGTTCGGGCGCCATGTAGCCCGCGGTGCCGAGCAGCATGCCCGAGGCGGTCATGGGCGCGGAGTCGGCCGCGTAGCTGATGCCGAAGTCGGTGATCTTGACGGTGCCGTCGCGGGTCAGCAGCAGGTTGGCGGGCTTGATGTCGCGGTGCACCAGGCCGGCGTCATGCGCGGCCTGCAGCCCGGAGGCGGCACCGGCCAGGATGCCCATCACCTGGGCGGGCGGCAGCGGGCCGCGCTCCAGCACCTGGGCCAGGGACGGGCCGTCGATCAGCTCCATGACCAGGAACGGCGGCTGGGGCGGGCGCGGCTCGACGTAGTCGTAGACCCGGGCGATGTTCTGGTGGGTCAGCGCCCCGGCCCGCTGGGCCTCGGCCCGGAACCGGGCCAGCGTCTGGGCCTGCTGGACGTGCTGGGCCAGCAGCAGCTTGACCGCCACCGAGCGGCCGAGGACCAGGTCGGTGGCACGCCAGACCTCACCGTAGCCGCCGGCGGCGACCCGGTTGTCGAGCTGATATCGGTGGTCGAGCTGCACCTTGCTGGGCGTTGACACCTGCCTGCCTTACCCACCCTCCTGGCTTCTATCCTCGGGGGCAGCCTAGCCAAGCTGCCCGGTCCCGGCCCGCGGGAAGCGGCCAAAAGGGAGGGCGAATGGCTGGCCCAGTTGATGACCATTACCGCACATCCGCCCTTTTTCGATATGTGAATCACGAACTGCCGATAGGACGTGAATCGGGATCTTAAGGCAAAGGCTCGCATTGCGGGATTTTGCGCCGAAAATGTGTCAGGCTGTGCACAATCAGTTAGTGGGCGCAAGCGTAACGCAGCCACGGGGAGGTAGGCGCGCTATGGCCCGTCCCAGGCTCAGCGAACGCGCGCAGCAGAAGGCGCTGCGGCAGCAGTTGCGCGAGTACGGGCGGGACGACGCGGCCATCGCGGCCGAGTTCGCCCGGCGGTACCGGATGCGGCCGCGCAAGGCCTGGCGGCACGCGTACGGCTGGACGCTCAAGGAAGCCGCGGCCCGGATCAACGAGCTGGCCGCGCAGGACGGGCTCGACCCGCAGAGCCGGGCGGGCATGACCGCCGCGCACCTGTGCGAGTACGAGGACTGGCCGGGCGAGGCGTCGCCGGGCAGCAGCCGCGAGCCCACGGGCCGCAAGCCCACCGCCTACATCCTGTCTCTGCTGGCCCGGGCCTATTCGACCACGGTCCCGAGCCTGGTCGACGAGACCGACCAGGCCTGGCTGCCCGCCGCCGACCGGCTGGTCATCACCCAGCTGGCCGCGAGCGTGGCCGCGGCCAAGCCCGCGCCGGTGGCGGACGCGGCCGAGGCCGCGGAGACCGCCCGCCCCGACAACGAGCAGGTGGTCACCGCGGCCCGGGAGGCGGTCCAGCACGCCGAGCAGGCCATCCAGCGGGAGGTCGGGGAGACCGGGCTGGCCGAGCTGCGGGCCGAGGTGTCCCGGCTGTCCCGGGCCTACATGACCGGGGAGCCGTTCCCGCTGTTCCAGCGGATGCGCCGGGTCCGGGCCAGCGTGCACCGGGCGCTGGACCTGCGGCTGTGGCCGCGGGACGAGAGCGCGCTGTACTTCCTGCTCGGCCTGCTGAACAGCCTGATGGCGGTGGCGGCCAGCGACCTGGGCTACGCGGTCGCGGCCGAGAAGCTGGCCCAGGCCGGCTGGGCCTACGCCACCATCATCGACCACCAGCCATTAATGGCTCAGGTCCAGACCGAGCTGGCCACCATCACCTACTGGTCCGGCCGGCCGGACGAGAGCCGCCGGCACGCCGAGTGCGGGCTGGACCTGCTCGGCCGGGGACCGAACGCGGCCCAGATGCACCTGCACCGGGCCCGGGCCACGGCCCGGCTGGGCGATCTGGCCGCGGCCCGGCGGGCCATCGCGGCCGCGGCCGAGGCCCGGGACCGCGACCACCGCGACGAGGTGCTGGAGGTGGCCGGGGAGTTCGGGTTCTCGCTGGCTTCCCAGCACTACCTGGCCGGGGCGGCGCTGGCCGAGGCGCCGCGGGCCGAACGGGACGCCGCCGCCGAGCTGGAGCTGGCCATCGCCATGTACGACCTGGGACCGGGCTCCGACGGCGACCACAGCTTCGGCTGCGCGGCCCGGGCCCGGACCACGCTGGCCGCCACCCGGCTGCGGGCCGGCCAGCTGGACGCGGTGCCGGCCGCGGTCGCCCCGGTGCTGGCCCTGCCGCGGGCGCAGCGGATCGACTCGATCGCGGCCGGCCTGACCCAGCTGCGCGGCGAGCTGACCAGCCCCCGGTACCGCGGCGCGGCCGGGGCCGGGGAGCTGACCGAGCAGATCCGCCTGTTCCTGCGGGAGACGGCGGTCGGCGGGAGCTAGGCCGGCCCGGGAGGGGTGCAGGCCGGCCTAGCTGATCGGGAGGGGCTCAGGCCGGCCCGGATGGCCCGGATGGCCCGGCGGGTGCCGACGGTACGACCAGGACCGCGATCGGCCGGCGGCAGTGCGGGCAGGCTTCCATGGCGATCCGGGAGTGGCGGCCGGACGCCCGGGTCGTGTCGTGATCCGGGGCGGGCGGCACGGCCCGCAGCGGCGGCCGGTGGTCCCGGGCCAGCCGGGCCGCGCCGCGGGACCGCTGCTCCATGACGGTGGCCGCGGTCTCGATCCGGTCGTAGCAGGCGACCAGGCGGCCGTCGGCCTTGAGCAGCTCGTCGCAGCGCAGCCAGAACTCGCGGCGCAGCCGGTGCCGGCCCAGCTCGGCGTCGGACAGCGTGCTGCGCGAGTACCCGGTCAGCGGGGCCAGGTCCCACTGGCTCAGCCCGGCCCGGTTGCGCAGCGAGGCCAGCTGGCGGCCGAGGGCCCGCCGCATCTGCAGCAGCGACTCGGCGCCCGGCCCATCCGGGCCGGGGCCGTGCGGGCGGCCCCGGCCCGCCCGGTGCGGTCTCACCGGGCGTCCTGGGCCGGCGCCGGGCCGACCTGCGCGGGGCTGGCCTGCCCGGCTGGCCGCAGCGCGGTCGCGAACGCCATCCGCACGTGCCGGACCAGCGTGCCGTCGGGCTCGCGCATCGGGTCCAGCAGGGCGAAGGCGGCCCGGCGGGCGCTGTCGCGGTCGGCATCGGGGATGTGCTGCCAGGCCAGCCGGGGAGCTTCGGCCCACGAGGCCTGCCACCACTGCCGCGGCCCGGTGTAGTGCACGTGGACGGTCCGGGTGCTGACCGTGACGCCGGTGTACCCGCAGGCGGCCAGCTGGTTGGTCATGCTGGCGGGCGAGCCCAGGCGGCGGACGTAGCTCTCGAACCCGCCGCTCCCCTTGGCGAAGGCGTCCACCGCGCTGAACACCGGGGTCCAGCGCGGGTCGGGGCCGATGCCCCAGGAGAAGGCCAGCGTGCCGCCGGGCTTGAGCAGGTCCCGCCAGCTGCGCAGCGCGGCGGCCGCGTCCGGCAGCAGGTACAGCACCAGGCTGGCCAGCGCGGTGTCGAAGCTGGCCGGGGCGAACGGCGGCCGGGCCGCGTCACCGCGGCGGGTGACCACGTTGTCGAAACCGCGGGCGGCGGCCTCGGCGGCGGTGCGGCGCAGCATGCCCTCGGACAGGTCGAGGGCGGTCACCCGGCCGCCCGGGGAGGCGGCGCGGGCGCAGCGGACGGTGACGGCTCCGGCCCCGCAGCCCAGGTCGATGACCTCGTCGCCCGGCCGGGGCGTGGCCAGGCGGACGAGCTCATCGGCCACGGGCCCGGCGAACTGGGCTCCCGAGCTGTCGTACCGGGGGGCCGCCTCCTCGAAGGCGGTGGCGACCAGGTTTGCGGGCCCGGGCATGTCAGCTCCCTACCGGTTTGGTCATCACGTTGATGTTGAAGTTCTGCTTGAGCACGCCGAAGCTGTGCATCAGGTCCGGCACGCGCTGCAGGTGCACGGTGTTGACGGTGGCCGGGAACTCCCCGAGGGCCATGACGGCCGCGATCTGCTTGCTGATCGTGGTGTAATGCCGCAGGGCCTTCTGGACCACGCCGCGGTTGGCGCCGGCCATGGCCTGGCCCTCGTCCAGGGCCCGGGCCACGGCGGCCGCGGTCTTCGGGTATTTCTGGCACCACTGGACGGTGGCGGCGAAGCCGTTGATCGGGAAGTCCTGGGTAGCGCCGGAGTTGATGTCCAGCAGTTCCTCGCCGCCGGTCTGCTCCTCGGCCTGGCTCAGGTACGGCTCGACCAGGTAGGCGGCGTCGATGCGGTGCTTCTGCAGGGCGGTGGGCATGGCCGGGAAGCCCATGGCCACGAAGTGCACGCTGGACGGCGACACCCCCTCGGCGGACAGCGCCGACGACACCAGCAGCTGGGCGACGCTGCCGAGCGCGTTCACCGCGATGGTCTTGCCGGCCAGCTGCTTGGCGCTGGTGATACCGGAGTTCGGCAGCACCACGACTTCGTCCACGTGCGGAGCGCCCGCGTAACCGTCGGCCAGGATGTGGAATTTGCCGGCGCCGTGCACCTGGGCCTGGATGAAGCCGGCGTAGGCGCCGTTGACGATGTCGAGGCTGCCGTTGAGCAGGTCGGGGGTGACGTTCGCGCCGGCCGAGATCCGGACGATCTTGACGTTGAGCCCTTCCTTGCGGAACAGGCCGCGGCTCTCGGCCACGTAGAGGCCGGCCGACGAGGCCGTGGGCACGGCGGCAATGGTGAGGTTGGTCTTTTCCAGGCCGCCGGTGGATACCTTCTCGGCGGCGTTGCCGGAGGCACAGCCGGCGGTGATGATCGCGCCCAGCGCGACGATCAGTGCGGCCAGCCGGGGGCCGCGGTGCCTGGTGATCGCGGGCAACTTGGACATGGAGGAAACAATCAGCTGCCGACGCGATTGCCGGAAAGGGACGGCATCGAATCCGGCAGGAAACTGTCATTGAAACTTTCAGATCGTCGTGCACTGCAATTGCAGATTTACCGAAATCGGTGACGTGAGTTAATTGCAGATGCTGAAGTTCACAATGTGACAGCCGAGGGCGGGCCCGTGGGCGGGGTCCGGGAGGCCGGGCTCCGGTCGGCGGGGTCCGGGTGGGCCGGGGTCCGGCCTGCAGACAGGAGGTAGGGGGACCGGTCCGGCCCCTGGGGGTGACGGCGGGTGGCAGCGTTCACCGGCGGGGGTTACCGGTCATTCCGGATCAGGCATTCCGGATCGGGCCGGGCGGGGCGGCGGCCGCGGCCATTCCCCGCCGGGTTGGCGGCGATGGCGGGGCCGGGTGATGATGGAGGGGCTTTCGCCAAGGACGGCGCGCTCAGGGCCGCGGCGGACGTGCACTCTCCTCCATTTTCAATCTATAGCGGACCGGGGGGCTTGCCGCAAGCCCCCCCTCGTGGCGCAGAATGACCGGCCGGAGCCAAGAATCACGCACACGGGGGTTGCCAATGGACGTGTTCGACCTGCCCGCCCGCCTCGCCGCCAAGGCCGACCCGGTGCTCATCGCCGCGGACGAAGATCACTTCGCGGCGATCGAGGCGGCGCTCGGGCAGTCGATCGCTGAGCTGACCGAGCGCCTGGACGCCGAACTCCAGGCGCCGGGCGGTATCGGGCAGCAAGCGCTGGACCGGGATATGGAAATCCACCGGCTCAGCGCCCGGCTGCGCCTGCTGCACCGCTACAACCTGGACCTGTGCCTGGGTCGCATGGTCCAGGCCGATCAGGCCGAGCCCGTGTACATCGGGCGGATCGGCCTCACCGACCGCGACGGCCGCCGGCTGCTGCTCGACTGGCGCTCGCCCGCGGCCGAGCCGTTCTTCGGCGCGACCCACGCCAACCCGATGGGCCTGGTCAGCCGGCGCCGGTACCGCTGGACCCGCGGCCGGATCAGCGACTACTGGGACGAGGTGTTCACCGCCGACGGGTTCGAGGGCAACGTGGCCCTGGATGACCAGTCGGCCTTCATCGCCAGCCTGGGCGGCAGCCGGTCGGGCCGGATGCGCGACGTGCTCGGTACCATCCAGGCCGACCAGGACGCCATCATCCGGGCCGGGTCGCGGGGCGCGCTGGTCGTGGACGGTGGCCCGGGTACCGGCAAGACCGTGGTCGCCCTGCACCGCACGGCCTACCTGCTCTACTCCGACCCGCGCCTCGGCCACCGCCGGGGTGGTGTCCTGTTCGTCGGCCCGCACCAGCCCTACCTGGCCTACGTGTCCGACGTGCTGCCCAGCCTGGGTGAGGAAGGCGTGCAGACCTGCACGCTGCGGGACCTGCTCCCCGAGGGCGCCACCGCCCCGGAAGAGAAGGATCCGGAGGTGGCCCGGCTGAAGTCGTCGGCCGAGCTGGTCCGGTCGATCGAGACGGCGGTCCGGTTCTACGAGAATCCGCCCACCCAGCCGATGACCGTGCAAACCCCGTGGTCGGACCTGCGGCTGAGCGCGGCCGACTGGGCCGAGGCGTTCAGCGCCCCGGAACCCGGGACCCCGCACAACGAGGCGCCCGAGCGGATCTGGGACGAATTGCTCACGATCCTGCTCGACAAGGTGGTTCAGCACGAGAACGAGGACGAGGTCCCGCCCGACCTGCTGCGCAAGTCACTTCGGCAGAACGCCGAGCTGCGCGCGGCCGTCAACCGGGCCTGGCCGCTGATCGAGCCGGCCGACCTGGTCGGGGACCTGTGGTCGGTGCCCGCCTACCTGCGGCTGTGCGCGCCGTGGCTGAGCCCGGACGAGGTGCGGGCGCTGCAGCGGGCCGACCCGCAGGCCTGGACCACCTCCGACCTGCCGCTGCTGGACGCGGCCCGGTACCGGCTGGGCGACCCGCGGGCGGCCCGGCGGCAACGTCAGCGCCGGGCGGCGGCCGCGGCCGAACGGGAGCAGATGGACCAGGTGGTGGGCAACCTCATCGAGGCCGCCCGCACCGCCGACGACGAGTACGGCATCGGCCTGGTCACCATGCTGCGCGGCGAGGACTTCCACGAGGCCCTGGTCGACCAGGACGCGCTGCCCACCCCGGACCGGGACGTGCTGGCCGGGCCGTTCGCGCACATCGTGGTGGACGAGGCCCAGGAGCTGACCGACGCCGAGTGGCAGATGCTGCTGCAGCGCTGCCCGTCGCGGAGCTTCACCATCGTCGGCGACCGGGCCCAGGCCCGGCACGGGTTCACCGAGCCGTGGCGGGAACGGCTGGAACGGGTCGGGTTCGACCAGATCCGGCTGTCGTCGCTGACCATCAACTACCGCACGCCGGAAGAGGTCATGGCCGAGGCCGAGCCGGTCATCCGGGCCGCGCTGCCGGACGCCAACGTGCCGGTCTCCATCCGTAGCAGCGGCATTCCGGTCCAGCACGGATCGGCCACCGAGCTGGACGGGATCCTGGACGCCTGGCTGGCGGCCGAAGACGACGGGATCGCGGCCGTGATCGGCGATGCCGCGTTCCCGGGCACGGCCCGGATCCGCTCGCTGACCCCGGAGCTGGCCAAGGGGCTCGAGTTCGACCTGGTGGTCCTGGTCGACCCGGACCGGTTCGGCGGTGGCATCGAGAACGGGGGCATCGAGGGCGCGGTCGACCGGTATGTGGCCATGACCCGGTCGACCCAGCGGCTGGTCATCCTGACCAGCTAGTGACGGGGCCGCTGGTTATAACGTCTGGCTACGGGGTCCGGGGGGCGGGCATGATCATGACCGTCACCGGCTGGCGGCAGTGCGGGCACCGTTCCACCACGGTCCGCGGCGCCTCCGGGTCAGTGTTCTCCGGGTCGATGTTCTCCGGCTCGGTGCTCCTCAGGGCGACGCTGTCCGGGCGGGCCGGGCCGGGCCGGTCGGGCAGCAGGGCGTGCAGGCGCTGCGACGCCTGGTCCTCGCGGGCCGCCTGGGCCTGGCTGTGAGCCGACCGCCGGGCCGCGCTGGCCTGCACCTCGATCCGGTCGTAGGCGGCGATCAGCGCCCCATCGGCCCGCAGTGCGTCGTCGCAGCGCTGCCAGAACTCGCGGCGCAGCCGGTGCCGGCCCAGTTCCGCGTCGGACA
>DASXMW010000281.1:0-24352 GCA_036495425.1 Streptosporangiaceae bacterium
GCCGGGACCGGCACGCCAACCTGACCAGCGGCACGATCGACCCGGAGCAGATCCTCGCGGTGGTGCGGGCGGCGGGCGCGCCAGCGATCTGCGAGACCCCGGATACCGGCGGCAGCCTGGCCGGGGACGTGCGCTGGCTCAGAGAGCACCTGGCCGCGGGCTGACCGCCGGTGCCGTGGCCGGGGCGCCCCGGCGCAGCCGCAGCACGAATCGGTCGGGCGCGTCCACCAGCACGCCCCCGGCGGGATCGTCCTCGCCGTCGCGGCGGACCACATCGGAGTCCGGCCGCAGGATGTCGTGCACCACGTAGCCGCACAGCAGGGCCACGGTCAGGAGCCGGGCCAGCAGCGCGGCGAAGTACCAGCCGGTGCTGATGCCGTTGTAGCCGGGAATCACCGCGCCGTTGCGGGACACGAAGATGAGGTAACCCCAGACCGCGAAGAAGTAGCCCACCTCGGCCAGCTGCCACAGGACGTAGGGCCAGAACCGGGGCCGGGCCAGCACCGCGAACGGCACCAGCCAGATCACGTACTGCGGCGACCACACCTTGTTGGTCATGAGGAACACCGCCAGCACCAGGAAGCACAGCTGGGCCAGCCGGGGACGGCGCGGGGCGGCCAAGGCCAGTACCGCGATGGCCACGCAGCCGATGGCCAGCGCGGCCGCGGACAGCAGGTTCAGGGCGCTGATGCCGCTCGCGCCGAGGACCGGGACGCCGAAGTGCTCGAACAGGTACCAGATCGAGCCCCAGTCGGCCGGGCGGGTCCGGCTGAACTGGTAGAACGTGGCCCAGCCGGACGGCGCCACGATGATGACCGGCACGTTGACCACCAGCCAGGCCGCCGCGGCCGAGCCGAACGTGACCCAGAAGTCCCGCATCCGCCCGGCTCGCAGGCACAACAGCAGCAACGGGCCGAAGAACACCAGCGGGTAGAACTTGGTCGCGACGGCCAGCCCGGCCAGCACGCCCGCGACCACGTTCCGGCGGCCGGCCCAGGCCGCGACGGCCAGGGCGGCCAGGGCCATGGCGATCAGGTCCCAGTTGACGAAGGCCGACAGCACCAGCGCGGGGGACAGCGCCACCAGCAGCGCGGCCCAGCGCCGGCTCGGGCCGGCCGCCTGCGCCGTGGCCACCACCCCGGCCACCGCGCAGATGACCAGCAGGACCACGGTGATATCGAAGAACTCCCGCCCCCGGGTGTAGGGGTCGGCGATCGGGTGGACCAGCCAGGCCGCCGCCTGCATGACCCCGCCGATCAGCACCGGATACTCGACGTGGTGCCCGGTGTAGGGCACCTTGCCCGCGCTGAGCCCCTCGTTGTAGTAGAGGGGATAGATGTCGGTGTAGCAGGCGTCCTGGAACTGCTTGGCGTAGCTGTTCCAGGCGCCGGACCGGCACGGCACCTTTTCCAGGAACGCGAGCAGGGCCCCGAGCAGGGTCGCTCCGACCAGGACGCTCGTACTCCCGGCGAGCAGGGCCACCGATCGGGTGGAGTGGCCCGGGGCGCCCGCGGAAGCCTCCGGCATGCTCAGGGACGCTTCCGTTTCCGCCGCGACCGCAGCCACCGCAGCGGGCTCGCCGACACCAGCAGGACCGCGCCGCCCAGGGCGGCCGGGGCGTTGGTGCCCGGGCCGCCGCCGCCATTCCCGCCGCCCTGGCCGTTGTTGCAGTTCGGGTCCTGGAACGGGTTACAGGTCGGCGCCGTGGTCGGCTGCGTGCTCGGGATGCCCACCGACGGGGTCGGTATCGGCGCCACCGGGACCGACGGCGGCGTGAAGTGATGGTGCCTTGGCTGCGTCGTCTGGGTGGGCGCGGGAGTGGGCGTCGAGGTGGCCGGTGGCCCGTCCGCGCCGAACATGTTCCAGGTTGAGCCGGAGAACTCCGGTGTCGGGAACTGCTGGACCGGCAGCGACGCGAACGCGTCCTCGGCGAACGTGTGCCAGATCCGGGCCGGCCAGTAGCCACCGAAACCACCGCCGACGTTGCCGCCCAGGCTGTCCAGGGTCTGGCTGGACTTGTCGCTCTGGCTCTGGGTGAAGATGCCGACGGTCAGCGCGTACTGCGGGATGGCGCCGATGAAGAACGCCGACTTCGAGTTGTCGGTGGTACCGGTCTTGGCGATGATGGGCCGGCCGTCGTCCATGGCCGCGGCGGTGCCGGTGCCGTTCACGGTGTCGAACGACATCGCGTACTGGACCTGCGAGTCCTTGTCCGGCGACAGCACCTGGCCGGTCTTCACCGCGGCCGTCTTGTTGTAGCTGGCCGACTTGATCTGCTGGATCAGGTGCGCGGCGTGGTAGGTGCCGTTGTTGTCCAGCGTGGCCAGCATGGTGTCCTGCTCGTTGATGGACAGCGCGTCCTGGCCCAGGGCCATGCCGACGTGGCCGACGTCCTGCTGCAGCCCGGAGCCACCGGAGCTGAGAGACCCGACGTTGACTCCGAACTTCTGGGCCATGTCGATCACGTTCTGGGTGCCGGCCCGGTGGATGAGGTCGGTGAACGCGGTGTTGGACGACTGGGCTTCGGCCTGGGCCACGCTCATCGGCCCGTAGTCGTCGTTGTTGTCGTTCTTTTCCTCGAACCAGTTTGATTCGGCGTCGGCCTGGGCTCGGGCCGCGGGTGTCATCGACTCGCTGTCCGGGGGGATCCACAGTGGGCTGTACCCGTCCAGCTTGGTGGTCTGCACGTTCATGCCCTTGTCGACCGCGGTGGCCAGCACGTACGGCTTGAACGAGGAACCCACCTGCTCGCGCTGGAGCACGGTGTTGAGCTGGCAGGTGCCGTGGCAGTACTTGGTGGCCGTATGCGCGCCGGGGCCACCGTAGAAGGCGATGATGGCTCCGGTCTGCGGGTTCTGCAGCTCCGCCCCGACCATGGCGTAGGGCGGGAGTGCGCCACCGTCCGCGGCCATCTGCTTCACGTTGTCCTTCACCGCGGAGTACAGCCGATCCATCATCGGCTTGCTGAGCGTGGTGACGATGCGCAAGCCATCGTTGTCCCACTGCGCCGAGGTCAGGTGGTACTCGGCGCTCAGCTCGTTCTTAACCGTGTCCAGGACGTACTGGTCGTACGCGGACGTGCCGGCCGTCTGGTCCTGGGATTTGAGAGCTAGCGGGGGGAACTTCAGGCTGGCCGCCTTGGCGGCGCTGATGTCACCCATGGAGACCATGCCGTTCAGCACGTAGTGCCAGCGCTGAATCAGGGCTGGGTGGCCCGCCGCGGTCGGGTAGTAGCTCGGGCTCTGGATGATGGCCGCGATCTCGGCGGCCTGGGCCACGGTGAGCTTGCTGGCCGGCACGCCGAAGTAGGTCTTGGCCGCGGCCCCGACCCCGTAGGCCCCGTTGCCGAGGTAGATCGTGTTCAGGTAGTTGGTCAGGATCCAGGCCTTGGACTTCTCCTTGGCCACCTTGAGCGCGACGAAGATCTCCTTGATCTTCCGGGTCGCGGTCTGCTGGGTCCCGATGTTCGCGTAGTAGTTGCGGACGAACTCCTGGGTGATGGTCGAGCCACCCTGCAGGGAGCCGCTGCTGCCGCCGCTTTTGAACACGTCCTCGTAGGCGGCCCGGACGATGCCCCTGGGCGAGACCCCGCCCTCGTTGTAAAAGCTCCGGTCCTCGGCCGCCACCACCGCGTCCCGCATGTACGGCGAGATCTGGTTGTAGGCCAGCAGCTGGCGGTCGGTCGTGCCGAGCGTGCCGGCCACGGTCTTGCCGTCGCTGAAGTAGACGGTGGACTGCTGCTGGGTCGCGGCCTGGGCCGCGTCCGTGGGCACCTCAGTGGTGGCGTAGGCGTAACTGATTCCGGCCACGCAGAGCAGGACGAAGCCGCCGAAGCCGGCCGCGGCCACGCCGACTGCCTTCTTCCACGTCCAGCGCCGCCACCAGCTGCCCTTGACCTTGACCCGGCTCGGGCCGGTTCCGGCCCCGCCACCGCGACGGCCGCCGTTCCCGCCCCGGCCACCGCCACCCCGGCCACCGCCACCGGGGCCACGTCCGCCAGGACCGCGGCCACCGGGACTCCGGCGGGGCCCGGTTCCGTAACCGTCGCTGTAGCGGTCGGCCGGGCGCGGCTCAAAGCGGGGCCGGGCCGGGCGCTGGCGATCATCAGCCAGCCAGTCCTGGTCGTCGTTGGGCACCAGCCGCGGCCGGGGCCGGTCACCGGTCACCCGCTGGGACGGATAGCCGTCATCCCGCCGCCGCCGGCCCGCGTAGGACTCGGCGTTGGCCCGGGATCCGGGGCCAGGACGCGATCCAGCGTTCTGGTACCCACGCGACCCGCCTCGGGGGCCCGTTTGTTCCGGCCACCGCTGGCCGCGGTCCCAGCCGTCGTCCGGCTGCGACCTGTACGACCCACTGACGTCTCTGCTGCTCACACATCCTCGCTGTTGGCTGAGCGGAAGCGGCTAGGCAGCACCGCCGAAAGCTAAACGGTACCCACGGGAGTCTGCCGCCGCTGGCACGTCCGCTCTATCGCACCGTCGCGATCCGCGTGCCTTCCGGTGCATTTCCTGTGACTCTACGGTGTTACTGAACGGGCCTCGCGTTACTCCTGTGACCCGCGAGCGTTGCGGGCGCCGCGGCTCACATTAGCTTTTTCCGGGGCCAGGTCCCCGCGTTAGCCAGCTGACGGATTGGTTACGCTCACTGGCTCGTACGGGCGCGACGTCCGCGCCGGACCGGGGGCTCGCCCGTGCCAAGAACGTAGGACGTCGCCAGATGGTTCCAGGCGCAATTTTGGCAGACTTCGACCACATAAACCCGGAATTCCCCGTATTGGGCGGCCATCTCGGCCAGCTCCGGGCCGCGCTTCACCCGGCCCGCGTATTGCCCAAGCTCGTCCCCGTACACGTAGGTGACATGGGTCAGCCTGGTCTTCCGGCAGATGGGACACCGGGTGTCGGTCGGCTCCCCATGAAACTTGGCGGCCCGCATCAGATACGGATGCGCGTCACAGACGTCGGTCACCGTGGTGTGGCCGGCGTACACGGACGCGAGCGTGGCCCGGCGGGCCAGCCCGTAGTCGACGACGGAACGCCTCGTCTCCATAACGAACAGGGTATGTCGGAACCCCCGGCCAAGCCGAGTCCGGATATGCCCCCCTTGCGTGACCCTGGCCCGGTCTATATCCTCCTGATGTATCGGTTCGATACATCGATGTGAAACATCAGAGTGATACATCGGAATGACAACACCTGCTAGAGAACTTCGTTCAGCACCCGGACGGCAGCGGGGGCTCGCCGACAGGGCGGGGGTGGCAATGTGACGAGTAAGCGATCCGGCGTACTGGAGCTGGCTGTGCTCGGGATCCTGGATGGATCGCCCATGCACGGCTACGAGCTACGCAAACGGCTCAGCTCGGTACTGGGAGCGTTTCACGCGTTCTCGTACGGGTCGCTGTATCCGTGCCTGAAGGATCTGCTGGTCCGGGGCCTCATCGCCGAGGAAGACCCGGACCCCGGGGTGCGGGCGAGCCGCCGGTCCCGGATCGTCTACCGGCTCACCGCCGAGGGCAAGGACCGGCTGGGCGAGCTGCTGAGCGAAGCAGGCCCGAATTCGTGGGACGACGACGGCTTCGGCGTGCACTTCGCCTTCTTCGGGCAGACCCGGGCGGACGTCCGGCTGCGCATCCTGGAGGGTCGCCGCAGCCGGCTGGAGGAACGGGTGGAAAGCGTCAGGGCGGCGTTCGCCCGGACCCGGGAACGGGTGGACAGCTACACCCTCGAGCTCCAGCGCCACGGGCTGGAATCGGTCGAGCGGGAGGTCCGCTGGCTGAACGAGCTGATCGCCACGGAACGGCAGCAGGAACAACTACAACGCATGAGCAAGGACAAAAAGGAGTCTTCCTGATGGGTTCGGTACGTGTGGCCATCGTGGGCGTGGGCAACTGCGCTAGTTCCCTCGTCCAGGGCCTGGAGTACTACAAGGACGCCGACGACAGCAGCCGGGTGCCCGGGCTCATGCACGTGCGGTTCGGCCCGTACCACGTGCGGGACCTGGAAGTGGTGGCCGCGTTCGACGTGGACGCCAAGAAGGTCGGCTGTGACGTCGCTGACGCGATCAACGCCAGCGAGAACAACACCATCAAGATCGCGGACGTGGCGCCCACCGGCGTGACCGTCCAGCGCGGCCCGACCTTCGACGGCCTGGGCGAGTACTACCGCGACATCATCACCGAGTCCGACCAGCCCGCCGTGGATGTGGTGGCCGCGCTGCGCGAGGCCCGTGTCGACGTGATGGTCAGCTACCTGCCGGTCGGCTCGGAGCAGGCGGACCGCTTCTATGCCCAGTGCGCGATCGACGCGGGTGTCGCGTTCGTCAACGCGCTCCCGGTGTTCATCGCCTCGAACCCCGAGTGGGCGGCCAAGTTCACCGAGGCTGGCGTGCCGATCGTCGGTGACGACATCAAGTCCCAGGTCGGCGCCACCATCACGCACCGCGTGCTGGCCAAGCTGTTCGAGGACCGCGGCGTCGAGCTGCTGCGCACGTACCAGCTCAACGTCGGCGGCAACATGGACTTCAAGAACATGCTGGAGCGCACCCGGCTCAAGTCCAAGAAGATCTCCAAGACCCAGTCGGTCACCTCCCAGATCCCGCACGAGATGGCCGGCGCGGACGTGCACATCGGGCCGTCGGACCACGTGCCCTGGCTGGACGACCGCAAGCTGGCCTTCGTCCGGCTCGAGGGCCGGGCCTTCGGCGACGTGCCGCTCAGCCTCGAGTACAAGCTGGAGGTCTGGGACTCGCCCAACTCGGCGGGCGTGATCATCGACGCCCTCCGCGCGGCCAAGATCGCCAAGGACCGCGGCATCGGCGGCCCGATCACCTCGGCGTCCTCCTACTTCATGAAGTCGCCGCCGGAGCAGTTCGGCGACGACGTCTGCCGCGACCTGGTGGAGAAGTTCATCCGGGGCGAAGTCGAGCGCTGACACGCTCAGCTGACCGCGAGCGGCGGCCGGCGGCCATCGGGTCGCCGGCCGCTGCTTTCGCCGACCGCCGCCAGCACGCGCCGGGACCACGCGCAGGCCTGAGCTTTCCCAGCCGGGTGGCACCGTAGGCTGGGCAGGTGCGCCTGGTCCCGCGAACCCCGCGGTCCTCCTCATTCGCGGGGGACCTGCGGTCGGTGCTCAGCGAGCGGGACTTCCGGCGGCTGTTCACCACCCGGCTCATCTCCCAGGCCGGCGACGGCATCTACACGTCCGGGTTCGGCGCCTACGTGTTCTTCTCGGCCACCACGTACCCCAACCCGGCCGCCGCGGCCGAGGCGTTCGCCGTGCTGTACCTGCCCTACTCATTCATCGGGCCGTTCGCCGGCGTGTTCATCGACCGCTGGTCGCGACGGCAGATCCTGCTGGTCTCGGCGCTGGTCCGGGCGGTCCTGGTCGCCATCACCGCGCTGCTGATCGGCGCGGGCGAGCTGGGTGTCCCGCTGTACGTGAGTGCGCTGGCCGCGCTGGGAGTGAACCGGTTCTTCCTGGCCTCGCTGTCGGCGGCCCTGCCGCACGTGGTGCCGGGCGACAAGCTGGTCATGGCCAACTCGGTGGCCCCGACCATCGGCGGCATCGTCACCACGGTGGCCGGCGTGATCGGGGTCGGCATCCGGCTGCTGCTGGGCGGCGGCCACGGCGGCGCGGCCGTGATCGTGCTGGTGGCCGCGGCCGCTTACCTGCTGGCCGGCCTGGCCGCCACGGCCATGCCCCGTGACCTGCTGGGCCCCAGGCACGAGCCGGGCCACGAGCCCGGGGCACTGGGCCAGGAACTGCGGGACGTGCTGCGCGGCCTGATCGCGGGCGTGCGGTACCTGTCCCGGCGGCCGGGGCCGGCCGGGGCCCTGGGCGCGGTCGGGGGCTACCGGGTGCTGTTCGGGATCGTGTTCCTGATGTCAATCCTGCTGTACCGGAACTACTTCTACCCAGGGGGTAACGGCAACGCCGCTCTCAGCCACTTCACCCTGGTTGTGGTGGTGACCGCGGTGGGCTACGGCCTGGCCGCGGTCATCTCACCGTGGATCACCCGCCGGCTGGCCAAGCACACCTGGATCACCATCCTGCTGGCCGCCTCCGGCCTGGTGATGGCGGTGGGCGCCACGTTTCACCAGCTGCCGTTCCTGTTCATCGGGTTCGTGCTCGGGCTCACCGGGCAGGGCATCGCGATCTCAGCCACCACCATCGTCCAGGAGCAGACCAGCGACACCTACCGGGGCCGGGCCTTCGCCCTGTACGACATGATGTTCAACGGCGTCTTCGTGGCCGGGGCGGTGATCGCAGCGCTGATCATCCCGGTGGACGGCAAGTCCTACCCACTGATCGTGGTGACCGCGGTCGGCTACCTGATCGCCGCCCTGGCCTACGGCCGGTACGGCACGGACAGGTCGTGTCAGGAACCGGACCCGCCCGGTCCGCCGTCCCCGTCCTCCCCGTCCTGGGGCGGCACGGACAGTCCCTCGGCTTCGGCCCAGCGCAGCAGCTCCTGAGTGGCCCGCTCCGGGCCGATCAGGCCCTGTTCGATCCGGAGCTCGAGCAGGAAGTTGTAGGCCTTCCCGACCAGCGGGCCACCCGGGATGCCGAGAATCCGCATGATGTCGTTGCCGTTGAGCTCGGGCCGGAGCCGGGCCAGCTCCTCCTCCTCCGAAAGCCGGGTGATCCGCTCCTCCAGATCGTCGTAGGCCCGGGCCAGCCGGTCGGCCTTGGCCCGGTTCCTGGTCGTGCAGTCCGCCCTGGTCAGCGCGTTCAGCCGGGTCAGCAACGGGCCCGCGTCCCGGACGTAGCGGCGGACGGCCGAGTCGGTCCACCCGGCGTCGCCGTAACCGTGGAACCGCAGGTGCAGCCTGACCAGCTCGGACACGTTGGCGACCACGTCCTTGGGGAACCGGAGAGCGGTCAGCCGCCTCCTGGCCATCTTGGCCCCGACCACCTCGTGGTGGTGGAAGGCGACCCGGCCGTCAGGCAGCTTGGACCGCGTCTTCGGCTTACCGATGTCGTGCAGCAGGGCGGCCAGCCGCAGCACCACATCCCCGTTCAGCCCGTACCGGTCCTCCAGCCCAATGGCCTGCCGGAGCACGGTGAGCGAATGCTGATAGACGTCCTTGTGGCGGAAGTGCTCATCGGCCTCGAGCCGCAGCTGCGGCACCTCGGGCAGCACCAAGCCGGCCACGCCGGTCCGCACCAGCAGGTCGATGCCCCGGGCCGGGTCGGGGGTCAGCATCAGTTTGGTCAGCTCATCGGTGATCCGCTCGGCCGAGACGATCTCCAGCCGGTCCGCCTGCCGGGTCATGGCCTCCTGTACGTCGGCGGCCACGGTGAAGTCCAGGCGGGCCGCGAACCGGGCCGCGCGCAGGATGCGCAGCGGGTCGTCGGAGAACGACTCGTCCGGCAGGCCCGGGGTGCGCAGCACCTTCTCCTTGAGCGCGGCCAGGCCGCCGAACGGATCGACGATCTCGTGGCCGGGCAGCCGGGCCGCCATCGCGTTGACCGTAAAGTCGCGCCGCCGCAGGTCCTCCTCGAGCGACGTGCCGTACCGGACGCCGGGCTTGCGGGACCGGGGCGCGTAGTCCTCGCTGCGGTAGGTGGTCACCTCCAGGATGGTGCCGTTCTTCCGCAGCCCCACGGTGCCGAAGTCGATGCCCACGGTCCACACCGAGTCCGCCCACCGGTCCACGATCCGCAGGATCTCGGCGGGCAGGGCGTTGGTGGTCAGGTCGAAGTCACCCGGCACCTGGCCGAGGAACACGTCCCGGACCGGGCCGCCGACCAGGGCCAGCTCGTATCCGTGCCCGGCGAACCGGCGCCCGAGTTCGTCGGCGATCGGCGACACCTGCCGCAGCAGGGCCGCGGCGGCCTGGCGCTGGTCGTCGTTGAGCGGGTTCACGGGGCTCACCAGAGGCGGGGAAGTGGAATTTGGCACGGCCATCGAGGGTATTGACGGGACGGGGGTCAGGAAAAGCGAGGATACCTGGCAGGTGGCGGGGCCGCTGGCCGGGCAACGGGGAAAAATGAAGGCGGTCAACGTGCAACAACAACGGCGGGGGGCCGTGCGATCGCCGCGCACAGCGCCTCTCTTCAGGAAACGGCAATAACATTTCTGACGTGCCATGTCAGCATGCCGCGCCGGGTTCCCCCGCCCGCGCGACGGTCACCCGCGCCCTGGTCGCCGCTCTGATCGCGGCGGCCAGCGCCTGCATGCTGGCGTCGATGCCGGCCGCGAAGGCCGCGGAAGGCGCGACGGCGTCCTCCCGGTCACCGGTCGCAGTGGTCATCAATTCGGTCAGCCCGCAGGTGGCGCGTCCGGGCAGTACGGTGACCGTATCCGGCACCGTGACCAACACCTCGCACTCCGCCCTGCCCGGAGCCTCGGTGGTGCTCCGGTCGTCCGCGTCCTCGCTGGCCACCCGGAACGACCTCGCCTCCTACGCCCGGGGCACGCTGGACGCCGACACTGCGGTCGGGGACCCGGCCAAGATCACCGGCAGCCTGCTCCCGGGGGCCACCGCCTCGTGGAAGCTGTCGCTGTCGACGAGCGCGATCGGCATCAGCCAGTTCGGGGTGTATCCGCTGGCGGTCCAGGCCGACGACGGGGCGGGCACCGCCGTCGGCGTCGAGCGCACCTTCCTGCCGTTCTGGCCGGGCGCGTCGGCGGCCGGGGTGACCCACCCGATGCGGGTCGCCTGGGTGTGGCCGCTGATGAGCGCGCCCCAGCAGGGCATCTGCTCCGCCCTGACCAGCAACAGCCTGGCCGCCGGCGTGGCCTCCGGCGGGCGGCTGAGAACACTGCTCAGCACCGGGTCGGCCTACCCCAAGGCCGATCTGACCTGGGCCGTGGACCCGGGCCTGCTGGCCAGCGTCTCCACCATGACCCGGGGCTACCAGGTGGGGGGGGGCACCGACTGCTCCGGCGGCACGCAGCATCACGCAAGCACCGCCGCGGCCCAGTGGCTGTCGGGGGTGCGGGCCGCGGCCGGGAGCCAGCAGCTGTTCACCACCCCGTACGACGACGTCGACGTGGCCGCGCTGACCCACCAGGGCCTCGACAACGATCTGCGCAACGCCTACAGCCTGGGCCGATCGGCCGCTGGTGCCCTGCTCGGCCAGTCCGGCAACGCGGGCGCGATCGCCTGGCCGGCCGACGGGCTGGCCGACTCGAGCGTGCTGGGCAACCTCGCGGTCAATGGGATCAGCACCGTGGTCCTGGCTAGCAGCGAGATGCCGTCGGCCGGCTCCTCGTTCAACGCGGACGACGCGGTGACCAGCACACCCACACCGACCGGCACCACGATGAAGGTGCTGCTGGCCGACTCCACCCTCACCAGCGTGCTCGGCTCGGCCACGTCGGCGCCGGGCAGCACCTTCGCGGTCAGCCAGCGCTTCCTGGCCGAGACCGCGCTGATCGAGGCCGAGGACCCCGGGGTCGCGCGGTCGGTGGTGGTCGCGCCGCCGAGGGAATGGAATCCGTCGTCCGCCCTGGCCAGCGACCTGCTCAGCGAGACGACGAGCACACCGTGGTTGTCACCGGACTCGCTGTCCTCGCTGGCCGGGTCGGCGGGCAGCGACAGCCGGGCGCGGCAGGCGCCGGACAACCTAGTCAGCTCCAATGAGCTGACCGGCACCTACCTCGGGCAGGTCGGACGGCTCGGCCGGGCCGTACGGTCGTTCAAGAGCATCCTGGCCCAGCCCACCCAGCAGTACCTCAACCAGCTGAGCACGGGCGTGGCCGCGACCGAGTCGTCCGCCTGGCGCGGGCACGGTGCCGCCAGCCGGGACGGCACCGCCATGCTGCAACGGGTGGCGGGCTACCTGTCCGGCGTCGGCCACGAGGTGCAGATCATCAACTCCGGCCGGATCACGCTGGTCGGGTCGTCCGGTTCGCTGCCGGTGTCCATCGGCAACGGGCTCCCGGAGGCCATCCGGGTCCGGCTGCAGGCCTCCGAGCCGCCCAACAGCCGGCTGAAGGTCAGCGGATACACGCCCAAGGGCCTGATCACGGTGGGGGCGGGACAGACCGAGACGGTCCGGGTGGCGGTCAAGTCCGGCGCGGTTGGCAACACCACCATGCAGCTGCGGCTGTTCGGGCAGAACGGCCGGCCGCTGCCCGGTGGCCCGGTGGCCCTCAGCGTGCAGTCCACGCAGTTCGGGACCACGTTGCTGGTCATCATCTTCGCCGCCCTGGGCATCCTGGTGCTCGCCGCGATCGCGCGCGCGATCCGGCGCGGGCTGCGCGACACCCCGCGCGACACCCCGCCCGGCCCACCGTCCGGCCCACCGCCCGGCACACCGGGCGACTCACCCCGAAGCGCTTCCAGCGAGGCCGCGGAACGCAGCGACGAGGCAAAACGATCACCTGTGATGCCCGCAGGGGCCGATGGAGCCGCTACCGTCGGAGGAGACAACGACGGCACCGAGACCCGCTACCGACCGGAGGCCCCGGATGACTACGCCCGACCACGAGACTGGGTCAGGTACACCTGACCGCAGGCTCCACGCTGGCCCGGGCACCAGCCGGCGGCCTCCCCGGACGGGTGTGACGTGAGCACCCGCTATCCCGGCGATGATCCGGGCCGGACCTACCAGTACCCGCCGCGGTACGACGACCGCGGCGAGCAGGACCAGACCGAACGGTGGGAGGACGAGGACCAGCCCGGGACCGGGGAACGGCAGCCCGCCTTCTACCCGGCCGAGCCGCCGGAGCGCCAGCCAGCGTTCTACCCGGCTGACCCGGACGAGCCGCAGCCGGCCTTCTATCCGGCCGATTCGGACGAGCCGCAACCGCGGTTCCACCCGGCCGACCCGGACGAGCCCCGGTTCCGCCCAGCCGACCCAGAAGAGCCCCAGCCCCGGTTCCACCCGGCCGACCCGGACGAGCCCCGGTTCCGTCCGGCCGAGCAGAGCCGGGACGATTACGGCCGCCACGCCTCGCACGAGCGATCCGGTCATGACCAGGCTGGCCACGATCCCGCGTACCCGGCCGGCGAGCCGCCCCGCCGGGCGGCCAACAGCTACCGCAGCCCGACCACCTGGAACGGGGCCGCCGCTCCGGCGGCGCCGCCCGGCCGCGAACCGGGTGGCTGGTACCAGGAGCCGGACGGCCAGCCGGCTGACCGCCATGCCCCGGAACCGGCCGGCCACTGGGCCCCGGAACCGGCCGGCCAGGATCAGGGTGAGCGAGCCTGGTGGGACGACGCGTTCCGGCCCGCCGCCGCGGCCACCCGGACCCCGGCCGGTCCACCGGGGCCGTCCGGCCAGCCCGCGCCGCCCGGACGGCCGGGCCCGGCCCCGCGGCGGCCCGAGCGTCCCCGGCGCCCCTCGGCCCAGGGATACGGCGTCCCGCCCGGTGAGCTGACCCAGCCCATCCAGATCTTCCAGCCGCAGCCGCGGTTCATCGCCAATCCCTACACGGCCCAGGACGACTACCTGGACGTTGTGGCCGAGGAGACCTCCCTCGACCTGCTGCGGGAACGGCCGGCCACCACCGGGACGAGCCTGGGCCGGACCACCGGGTCGATGGCCGTCGGCACGCTGATCTCCCGGATCACCGGCTTCCTGCGCACGTTCGTGTTCGTCTTCGCGCTCGGCAGCGCCGCCCTGGCCAACGTCTACAACAACGCCAACACGATCCCCAACGCGGTCTACGACGTCATGATCGGTGGCGTGCTGACCAGCGTGGTCGTGCCCCTGCTGATCAAGGCGGCCAAAGACCACCACGACGGCGGCGAGGCCTACAACCAGCGGATGTTCACGCTCACGGTGCTGGCCCTGGGCGCGGTGACGATCGTGGCCACGGCCGCGGCCGGCCTGCTGGTCGACCTGTACGCCTCGCAGGTGCACGGCACCCAGCACCAGCTGATGGTGGTGTTCGCCTACTTCTTCATCCCGCAGATCTTCTTCTACGGGCTCAGCTCGCTGATCGGGGCGATCCTCAACACCAGGAACAGTTTTGCCGCGCCGATGTGGACCCCGATCATCAACAACGTCGTGGGGATCGTGGTCGGCCTGCTGTTCGTGGTCACCGTGGGCCTGCACAAGACCCCGGGCAACGTGTCCTCGGGCGGGGTCGTCCTGCTCGGAGTGGGGACCACGCTGGGCATCATCATCCAGACCGTGGCCCTGGTCCCGGCCCTGCGCAAGGTCGGGTTCAAGTGGCGGCCCCGGTTCGACTTCCGCCGGGCCGAACTGCGCGAGATCGGCCGGATGGCCGTGTGGATGTTCGGCTACGTGATCTCCACCCAGATCGGGTTCATCGTCACCACCAACGTGGCCAACACGGCCGGCACGCACGTGGCCACCGCCGGTGTGTCGGCCTACAACTACTCCTACGCCCTGTTCCTGCTGCCGTACGCGATCATCGGGGTCTCGGTGACCACCGCGCTGCTGCCCCGGATGAGCAAGAACGCCGCCGAAGGGCGGCTGCAGCAGGTCAGCGACGACTTCTCCTACAGCATCCGGCTGTCCTCGGTGGTCCTGGTGCCGGCCGCGCTGCTGCTGGCGGTGCTGGGCGCGCCGTTGTGCGAGTTCCTGTTCGCCCACGGAAGCACCAGCACCCCGGGCGCGCGCTACATCGGTGAGGCGTTCGGTGCCTTCGCCCTGGGCCTGATCCCGTTCGTCATCTTCCAGTTGCTGCTGCGCGTGTTCTACGCCATGCACGACAGCCGGACCCCGGCCATCATCGGCTTCCTGACCATGATCGCCACCGTGATCGGGAACTTCGTGGCGCTGGCCATCCTGCCGCCCGGCCGGGTGGTGATCGGCATGGCTTTCGTCTACGGCCTGACCAGTGTGTTCAGCGCGGCGATCGCCTGGCGGCTGCTGAACCGGCGGATCGGCAGCCTGGACGGTCGGCTGGTGACCCGCAGCCTGGTCCGCATGCATGTGGCCACGATCCCGGCCCTGATCTTCGCCTTCGTGACCCTGGTCACCGTCGGCGTGATCCTGCACCCCGGCCCGGTGTACGGGTTCATCGTCTCGCTGGTCGGTGGCGGCGGGGCCCTGCTGCTCTACGTCATCGTGGCCAAGGCGCTGCACCTGGACGAGCTGAGCCAGCTGATGCGGATGGCCGGCGGCCGATTCGGCCGCCGATCCCAGCCCAGCCCGGGCCGATGACGGCGTATGGCAGGTGTCCAATGCATGTCAAGCCCATGACCGGCCTGGGATGTGCGGCCGGGACGTGGGATCATAGATATGAGACATTGATGCCAATCGCGTATAACGGTTTACACGGGGCCGTTCGCTCGTAGCCCCGCTGGGAGGGCAAAGCGCCTTACCATTGGGGATACCGACCGTGCCGCGTAGATGACTCCGCCGATCCGATGGGGACCTGGAAGGAGGGTCGAGAGCCAGCCCCGCTCTTGACGGGTGATGCATGAGCACGTACACCTCTGAACCGGGTACCAGGCTGGCTGGCCGCTACCGCCTCGAGGATCAGGTCGACGCGGGCGGCGGCTGGGCGCTGTGGAAAGCGATCGACGAGATACTGGCGCGCGCCGTCACCGTCCTGATGTTCGCGGAGAACTTCCCGCGTGTCCGGGAGGCGGTCACCGCGGCCCGGGCCGCCAGCCGCCTGAACGACTCACGCCTGTCCCAGGTGTTCGACGTCGACGATTCGGGTGAGCGGGCCTACATCGTCATGGAGTGGGTGGCCGGCGAATCCCTGGCCGACATGCTCAGTGACGGGCCGCTCGACCCGGCCTGGGCGGCCGCCCTGGTGGCGGAGGCGGCCCAGGCCATCTCGGTCGCGCACGCGGCCGGGCTGGCCCACCTGAAGCTGGTTCCTGGCTCGCTGCGCTGGACGTCCGGCGGCGGCGCGAAGATCACCGGGCTCGGCATGGACGCGGCCATCGCCGGTGCCGGGACCGGCGAGGACGGCGCCGAGGACCCCGCGATCGTCGACACCCGCCAGCTGGCCTGGCTCATGTACGCCGCGGTGACCGGTTGCTGGCCGGGCCCGCAGGACACCGGGCTGCCGCCCGCTCCGGTGATCGACGGATCCATCTGCACCCCCCGGCAGGTGTCGGCGGGAGTGCCCGCGAGCATCGACTCGATCATCAGCCGGGCCATGTTCCAGCGCCCGGGCCGTGACGGCCAGACGATCAGCACTCCGATGGAGTTCGCGGACGCGCTGGCCGTGGTGGCCGCGCCCGCGGTGCCGACCCCGGTGCCGTACGAGGAGCTCGAGCAGAACAACCGGGCCGCCGAGACCGGGCAGACCGCGCAGTACGGCACCGCAGGCGGGACCGACGCCTCGCCCTGGGGAGCGGGCGGACCCGCCGCCCAGCGCCGTGGCCCGGCCGGCCGTGGTGGACGCGGTGGACGCGGTGGACGTGGTGGACGGCCCCGCACCAGCGGCGCGGCCAAGGCCCTGATCAGCGCGGTGGTGGTGGTCATCCTGGTGGCCGTGGCCGCCGTGGCCTGGTCCTTCAGCCATTCCTCCTCGGGCGGCAACGCCAAGGCCGGCGGCGGCGCCGGGAGCAAGAACAGCAAGTCGGCCAGCCCGTCCACCGCCTCCAGCGTGGTGCTGAAGCCGGTGGGGGCGACCGCCGCCGACAACAGCGGTGCGGCGGCGGCCGCGATCGACAGCAGCTCGACCACGGACTGGCACTCGCAGTTCTACATCGGCAACCCGGTCTTCGGCGGGCTCAAGAAGGGCTCCGGCCTGGTCATTGACATGGGCACCAAGGTCCGGCTCAGCCAGGTCAAGGTGCAGTTCGGCACCACCGGTGCCAGCTCGGTGCGCATCGGGATCGGAAACTCCGACGATCCGACCTCGGACAGCGGCTTCACCACGGTGGCCAGCTCGAGCGCCGCGCAGGGGACCACCAAGTTCAACGTCAGCAGCTCGGCCACGGGCCGCTACGTGATGATCTGGTACACCAAGCTGCCCCCGCTGGCCGGGAGTTCGGATCAGTACGAGGCTCAGGTCTACAACGTGGTCGTGCGCGGATCCAGCTGAGGCGCACTGGCACACCCGTGACCGACTACAGCCTTCCGGGCCTATCCGACGCGCAACTGCTGGAGCGCCACACCGAGGGCGATCCCGAAGCGTTCGGTCTGCTGTTCCTGCGGCACCGCGACCGGCTGTGGGCGGTCGCGCTGCGGACGTTGTGCGACCCCGAAGAGGCGGCCGACGCGCTGCAGGAGGCGATGATCTCCGCGTTCCGCCGGGCCGGTGACTTCCGCGGTGATTCTGCCGTCACCACCTGGCTGCACCGGATCGTGGTCAACGCCTCCCTGGACCGGCTGCGGCGGAAGGCGGCCCACGCCGCCAGCTCGGTCGGGGACGAGGGGACCCTCGACCTGCTGGCCACCCAGGGCCGGGTGCCCGCCACCACCGACCCGGCCAGCCACCGGGACACCACCCTGGACGTCGAAGCCGCGCTGCGGCTCATCCCGCCCGAACAACGGGCCGCGCTGGTCCTGGTCGACATGCTGGGGTACCCGGTGGCCGACGCCGCCGCCGTGCTTGACATCTCGGTCGGGACGGTCAAGAGCCGTTGTGCCCGGGGCCGGGCCCGGCTGCTGCCCTACCTCGAGCACCTTCGCGGCGGCTCTGCCGCAGATCCTGCCGGAGAAGACGGAATTTCACGGAACCATACCGCCACCGGCAGCGTCTCACCTGGGCAGGGAGGAGATGGATGAGGCGGCAATCGGCGCACGTCGACGCTGAGCTCCTGGCTGAGCTCAGCGCGGGACTGATCGACGGCAAGCGCGCCACCCGGATACACGCGCACCTGGCGGGCTGTCAGCGCTGTGCTCAGCGCAGCGCGGCACTGACCGAGATCAGCACGCTGCTGGCCTCGGTGCCATCGCCGCGCATGCCGGATGACGTGGTCACGCGGCTGAACGCGACCCTGGCCCAGGAAGCGGCCGACCGAACCGCCCCCGCGAAGGTTCCCGCCCGGTCCAGTGATCAGGACACGGCCAATTCGGTGGTCAAGTTCTCCCGCGCCGCCAAGGGCCGTCGACGGGGCCTGACCAGCCCGGTGGCCGCCCGCGCGTTCGCCGCCGCGGCCGCCGCCTGCGTGGTGGCGGCCGGGGGGTACACCGCGGTCCAGCTGACCTCCGGCTCGCCCACCCCGAACGGCCCGGCCGCCGCGAACGGCCTGTCCACGCCCAAACACGTGAGCCACGGGGGCGGGACGGCGCGCGGACCGTCGACGGGCGGCCCGCACGCGGCGCCCTTCATCCCGCACACCGGGACCCCCACGAGCAATGGCCCGGACAAGCAACTGTCGTTCAAGGTCGTGGACAGCGGCATCGACTACCGGACCGCGAGCCTGGGCACGCAGATCTCGACCGAGCTGAACAAGGTCGTCGCGCTCAGGTCGGCCCTGCACACGCCCAGCACCAAGCAGTACAGCTGCGTGAGCGACGTCACCGGGGGCACCGCCCCCGCCCTGGTGGACGCGGCGCGCTTCCAGGGCCGCCCGGCCACGATCATCGCGCTCGGGCACGCGGGGAACCAGGTGAGCCAGGCCTGGGTGGTCGGAGCGTCCTGCTCGGCCTCTGACACCGACATTCTGGAGCACGTGACCCTGTCCACATCGGGCGGCTGACCAGCCTGGCTGTCCGGGCTGCCTGCGGGAATCAAAGCCCCCTAGGATCGGTTGAATCCCGTGCCAGTCAAGGAAGGGCAGCGAGAATGACCGCCGTGCGTAATGTCATCATCATCGGATCCGGGCCGGCCGGATACACCGCCGCGGTCTACGCGGCGCGCGCGCGGCTTGAGCCGCTTCTGTTCGAGGGCTCAGTGACCGCGGGCGGCGCGCTGATGCAGACCACGGACGTGGAGAACTTCCCTGGCTTCCCCGACGGCGTACTCGGACCCGAGCTGATGGAGTCGCTGCGGAAGCAGGCGGAGCGCTTCGGTGCCGAGCTCGTCACCGACGACGTGGTGTCGGTTGACCTGGCCGCCAACCCGAAGGTCGTGCGGACCACCGACGAGACCTTCCTGGCCAAGACGGTCATCGTGGCCACCGGCTCGCGCTACCGCGAGCTGACCATTCCCGGCGAGAAGGAACTGTCCGGGCACGGTGTGTCCTGGTGCGCCACCTGTGACGGGTTCTTCTTCCGTGAGCAGGACATCGCGGTCATCGGCGGCGGCGACTCGGCCATGGAGGAAGCCACCTTCCTCACCCGGTTCGCCAAGTCGGTCACGGTGGTCCACCGGCGGGACACGCTCCGCGCGTCCAAGATCATGCAGGACCGGGCCTTCGACAACCCGAAGATCAAGTTCCAGTGGGACAGCGAGCCGGTCGAGGCGCTGGGTGACACCAAGCTCACCGGCCTCAAGGTCCGCAACGTGAAGACCGGTGAGGAGACCGTGCTGCCCGTCGGCGGCATGTTCATCGCCATCGGCCACGACCCGCGCAGCGAACTGTTCACCGGTCAGCTGGACGTGGACGCCGAGGGCTACCTGCAGGTCCAGCACCCGACCACCCAGACCAAGATCGAGGGCGTCTTCGCCTGCGGTGACGTGGTCGACCACATCTACCGGCAGGCGGTCACGGCCGCCGGGTCCGGGTGCTCCGCCGCCATCGACGCCGAGCGGTGGCTGGCCAGCCAGGAAGACTAATTTTCGAAAATTATCAATACCATCGAGGGATGTGAACGTCTGTGGGCGCGACCAAGGTTGTCACCGCCGCGACTTTCGACCAGGAGGTACTCAAGAGCGACAAGCCAGTGGTCGTGGACTACTGGGCTGAGTGGTGCGGCCCCTGCCGCATGGTCTCTCCGGTCCTGGAAGAGATCGCCACCGAGAACGCCGACAAGATCCAGGTCGTCAAGCTCAACATTGACGAGAACCCGACCGTGGCCCAGAAGTACGGCATCATGGCCATCCCGACCATGAACGTCTTCTCCGGCGGTCAGGTCGTCAAGCAGATCGTCGGGGCCAAGCCCAAGTCGGCGATGCTCAAGGAACTGGCTGAGTTCCTCTGAGACTCTGCCGCTGAGACTCTGCTGTTGAGGCTCTGCCGCGAAATCGAGCCGGTGCCCGTGTCGGGCACCGGCTCCTTTGTGTGTGAGGCGCGTCAGGCGGGCCGTAGAGCCCGTTCGGGGGCACGGGCAGGGGTCATGGACCCCAGGAGGCGTTCCAGGGCCACCTCGACGTCCTCCCGCCAGGACATGGCGGTCTTGAGCTCCAGCCGCAGCCGCGGGTACCGGTGGTGGGGCCGCACGGTCTTGAACCCGACCGCGAGCAGATAATCGACCGGCAGCACGCAGGCATTTGGCTCCCAATTGTGGACACCAAATGCCTCAATGGCTTTCACACCGCGCCGGGTCAGGTCTTTCGCCATATTCTGCACAAGCATGCGCCCCAGGCCACCGCCGGCGAATTCGGTCAGCACGTGCGCCGTCATCAGCAGAACGGCGTCCCCGCTGACCGGGCTGGTGGGAAAGGCCACCGAGCGCGGCACGTAGGGCGGCGGCGCGTACAGGGCGAACCCGGCCGGGGCGCCGTCGACGTAGGCGATCTTCCCGCAGCTACCCCACTCCAGCAGCACGGATGACACCCAGGATTCCTTTTCCAGCCCTGGTTCCCCGGCCTCAGCGGCGCGGGCGCCCCCGATCGGATCCAGCTCCCAGAACACGCAGGCGCGGCACCTGGTCGGCAGATCATCGAGATTGTCGAGCGTGATATTCACGAGTCGGCGCGACACTTGGCCCCCAGAGTCTCGCATGCCCGAAAAAGGCATGTGCGCGTATCTACGCGACCTTCCCACAACGGCACTGTGCTCCCGGCCCTATGCTGGCATGATACCGATCGTTGGGAGACGAGGCCATGAGCGACGGCGCACGGCAGGCGAATTCCCGGGTGCATGGATCCCGGATTGATCCGTACTTCGACCAGTATGCCGAGCGAGCTCGCGGCATGGTCGCCTCCGAGATCCGCGCCCTGTTCGCCGTGACCGCCCGCCCGGAGATCGTCTCCCTGGCCGGCGGATCGCCCTACGTCTCCGCCCTGCCGCTCGACGCCGTCGGCGAGATGGTGGGCCGGCTGGTCGCCGAGCAGGGCGCCACCGCGCTGCAGTACTGCACCGCTCAGGGCGACGCGGGCCTGCGCGAGCGGATCTGCGAGGTCATGTCCCTGGAAGGCATCCGGGCCCACCCCGACGATGTCGTGGTGACGGTGGGCTCCCAGCAGGCGCTGGACCTGATCACCCGGATCTTCGTTGATCCCGGTGACGTGATCCTGGCCGAGGCGCCGTCCTACGTGGGGGCCCTCGGCTCCTTCTCCGCCTACCAGGCCGACGTGGTGCACGTGGCCATGGACGAGCACGGGCTGATCCCCGAGGCCCTGGAGCAGGCCATCGCGCGCCTGTCCGCGGCCGGCCGCCGGATCAAGTTCCTCTACACCGTGCCGAACCACCACAATCCGGCCGGGGTCACGCTGTCGGCCGAGCGGCGGCCGCGCATCCTGCAGATCTGCCGGTCGGCTGGGCTGCTGATCCTGGAGGACAACCCGTACGGCCTGCTCGGATTCGACGGCGAGCCGCTGCGCGCGCTGCGGGCCGACGACGCCGAAGGGGTCGTGTACCTGGGCACGTTCTCCAAGACCTTCGCCTCCGGCGTCCGGGTCGGCTGGGCCGCGGCCCCACCCGCCATCCGGGACAAGCTGGTGCTGGCCGCGGAGTCGGCCGTGCTCTGCCACCCGAGCTTTTCTCAGCTGGCCGTGCGCGAGTACTTCGAGACCCAGCCCTGGCGGGAGCAGATCAAGGACTTCCAGGAGCTGTACCGGCAGCGCCGGGACGCCATGCTGGAGGCGCTCACGGCCCAGATGCCGGACAGCTGCCACTGGACCGTCCCGTCCGGCGGCTTTTACGTCTGGCTGCAGCTGCCCGAGGGCGTGCACTCCAAGGCGATGCTGCCCCGGGCGGTCTCCTCACGGGTGGCCTACGTGCCCGGCACCGGCTTCTACGCCGACGGGGGCGGCGCGGGCCACCTGCGTCTTTCCTACTGCTTCCCCGAACCGGACCGGATCCGCGAGGGGGTGCGGCGGCTGGCCTCGGTCATCGAGGCCGAGATCGACCTGACCGCCACCTTCGGCGCGGTGCCTCCGGCCCACCGGCCCGGCGCGGAAACTCCCGGTCCGGGCGATCTGTAGCCGGGTCTCCTGGTGAGCGGGTGGCTAGTTAACAGCGGCATCGACCTGTAACGGCGGCATGACGGTGACTGAACTCGACCATGTGGTGGTGCTCGCGGGTGGCCTGTCCCCGGAGCGTGACGTTTCGCTGCGCTCCGGGCGGCGGGTCCGGGACGCCCTGGAGGAATCGGGGGTCGACGCGCGGATCGCGGACGCCGACGCGGCTCTGATCCCGGCCCTGCTGGCCGACCGGCCGTCGGCGGTGTTCCCGGTCATCCACGGCGCCTACGGCGAGGACGGTGCCATCCGGGAGATCCTCGATCTGGTCGGCGTGCCCTACGTCGGCTCGGTGGCCAGCGCCTGCCGCGGGGCCTTCGACAAGCCCACGGCCAAGGCGCTGGTGGCCGCGGCCGGGATCGCCACCCCCGACTCGGTGGCGCTGCCGCGCGAGATCTTCCACGATCTCGGGGCCAACGCGGTGATCGAACGCGTCCTCACCCGGCTCGGCCTGCCGCTGTTCGTCAAGCCGGCTCGCGGCGGTTCGTCCCTGGGCGCCAGCCCGGTGCGTACCGCCGCCGAGCTGCCCACCGCCATCGTGAGCTGCTTCGCCTACGGCGACACCGCGCTGATCGAGCGGTTCATCGAAGGCACCGAGATCGCGGTCAGCGTGGTCGACCTGGGTGACGGCCCCCTCCCGCTGCCCCCCGTCGAGATCGTCCCCGGCGCCGGCCAGTACGACTACACAGCCCGCTATACCGTGGGTCAGACCGAGTTCTACGCCGGCCCGGCTGCCCGACGCCGCCGCTGACGCCGCCGCCAAGGCGGCCACCTGCGCCCACTCGGCCCTGGGCCTGCGCGATATCTCCCGGACCGACATGATCGTGAACGAGAACGGCGAGGTCCAGTTCCTCGAGGTGAACGTGTCGCCAGGAATGACGGAGACCAGCACGCTGCCGATGGCCCTGGATGCGGCCGGGCACCAGTTCGGGACGGCCTGCCTGACGTTGCTGGATCTGGCGGCTGGCCGGGGGCACTGATCGGCCGCGGGGTTCGGGCGGCTCTCCTTGGCCTCGGTCGGCGCCGTTAGTCTCCGGCAGCCTTTTGCCTCACCGGACTCACCGGACTCACTAGTCGCGCCTCCGTACGGCTCACAGGCCGGCCTGGTCCCTGCGGTCCCCTGGATTGGCCCTGAAGTGGCCCACCCTGCCCGCTTTGGGAGCGGCCCAATAGGTTAAGAGGCATGGCTGAGCACAAGAGTTTTGGAAGCGACAACCATGCCGGGGCACATGAGGCCGTGGTGAACGCGATCATCGCCGCAAACACCGGAGACGCGACGGCGTACGGCGAAGATGAGTGGACCCGGCGCGCCACGGCCCGGCTGCGCGAGGTTTTCCAGGCCGAAGGTGACGTGTTCTTCGTATTCAACGGGAGCGCGGCCAACATCCTCGGGCTCAGCCTGCTGCTCCGGCGGTACGAAGCGGTGATCTGCGCCGAGTCGGCCCACATTCACACCGACGAATGCGGGGCCGCCGAGCAGATCCTCGGCACCAAGCTGCTCACTGTTCCCAGCCCAGACGGCAAGGTGACGCTGGAGGGGATCGCAAGGCATCTGCAGGGACGAGGCGACGAGCACCACGCTCAGCCTGGGGCCGTGGCCATCACCCAGACCACCGAACTGGGCACCTGCTACACGCTGGAAGAGCTGCGCGCCATCAGCGACTTCTGCCGCGCGAACGACCTCCGGTTGTTCATCGATGGCGCCCGGTTGGCCAACGCCGCGGCCTATCTGGACTGCTCGCTGGCTGATCTGGCCCAGCACGCCGACGTACTCAGCTTCGGCGGTACCAAGAATGGGGCCCTGGGTGCTGAGGCGGTCGTGGTGATGCGCCCGGACCTGGTGGCCGACGTCAAGTACCTGCGTAAGCAGCAGTTGCAGCTCGCGTCGAAGATGCGTTTCCTGTCGGCCCAGTTTCTGGCCCTCATGGAGGATGACCTCTGGCGCCACAGCGCGGCTCACGCCAACGAGATGGCCCAGCGCCTCTTTCAAGGCGTCGACAACCTGCCCGGCGTCCAAGTGGCTTGGCCCGTCCAGTCCGATGCGGTGTTCGCCCGCCTCCAGCCCGAGCACATCGAAGCCCTCCAGCGCGACTGGTACTTCTACATCTGGGACGAGGAAACATCCGTCGTCCGCTGGATGACCGCCTTCGACACCACCGAATCCGACGTCGACCAGTTCGTCACCGACATCGCCAAGGTGACCGGCTCGCACTGACGTCGAAGTGGTGCT
>DASXMW010000282.1:0-1727 GCA_036495425.1 Streptosporangiaceae bacterium
GCCGTCCACCCGGCGCTCGATCAGCGTCCGCACGATGTCGGCCCCGTCCGCGCCGCCCGCCGCCAGGTGCCCGACCAGCACCGAGTGCCCGTTCTTGCGCGCGGCCTGCTCGGCGGCCACCGAGGCCTGCGCGATGGCCACGTCGGTGGCGTCGCTGGCGACCAGCCCGATGGTGGCGGTGGCCCGCTGGACCAGGCTCCGGGCGATCGTGTTCGGCCGGTACCCGAGCTCGGCCGCGGCGGCCAGGATCCGCTCCTCGGTCTCCACCGACACGCGCACGTCGCCGCCGTTGAGAACCTTGCTGGCCGTCTGGAAGCTGACCCCGGCGCGCGCCGCCACCTCCTTGATCGACACGTAGCGTCGCCGGGCCATCGCGTCCCCTCCGCCGGGTCCCTCGCTCAGGTAAACCTTTTCCCAATCTGAGCGAACGTTCGCTCCAGAACGCTAGATCTTTCCGGCATATCCGGTCAAGTGGCTGAATCGAAGATGTTTCGTCCCCGTTATCGGGCGGCGACCACCACCCGCGGGCCGTAGATTGGCTGCGGGAGGCAAGGAGGTTACGAGTTGCCGAACAGGCTGGGCCTGGCAGCTGTGTTCCTGCTCATCGCCGCGGCCGCGGGCTGCACCCATCAGGCCCCGCGTGCGGCCGCGCCCTCGCCGCGCGCCTCCGGCCACGCCAGCGCGAGTACCCTCCCGGCCGGCCCGGCCACCTTCCCCGGCCCGGACGGGGTCGAGGCCCGCTGGGTCATCCAGGAGAACCGCAAGGCCGGCACCACCGCCTGGAAGATCCACGGCCGGGCCGCCGGCGTCAGCGGCTTCGCCGGCCAGGTCTACGCCCGCCCGGGCCAGAAGGTGACGCTGTACGTCAGCACCGCCGGCCCCTGGTTCCGCGCCCAGGCCTTCCGTATGGGCTACTACCAGGGCAAGGGCGCCCGCCTGATCTGGACGTCAGCGCAGGTCAAAGGCAAGAATCAGCCCGCCTGCCGGCTCCGGGCCGGCGTCAACATGGTGGCCTGCGACACCTGGTCCCCGTCGCTGACGTTCACCGTGACCGGCGCGTTCGTCCAGGGGGACTACCTGATCAAGCTGACGGGTCCGGGTGGCCGGCAGAGCTACGTGCCGCTGACGGTCTGGGATCCGGCCAGCACGGCCACCTACGTGATCAAGAACGACGTGTTCACCTGGCAGGCCTGGAACTTCTACGGCGGCTACGACTACTACCAGGGCCTGGGCAGCTGCCCGCCCGGCGTGTACCCGGTCTGCAACCGGGCCCGGGTCGTCTCCTACGACCGGCCGTACGCCGCCGAGCAGGGCTCGGGCAACTTCCTCGACCTGGAATACCCGCTGGTCAAATGGGCCGAACAGCACGGCCTCGACGTCACCTACGCCACCGACCTGACCGTCCAGGAGAACCCCGGCTACCTGCTGCGGCACAAGGTCCTGCTGTCCCTGGGCCACGACGAGTGCTGGTCGCTGGCCGAACGCCAGGCCGCCGTCACCGCCTACGACCACGGCGCCAACATCGTCTTCTTCGCCGCCAGCCCCGTGCTGCGGCACGTCCGCACCCAGCCGTCCCCGTTCGGTCCCGATCGTGAGCTGGTCGACTACCGTGACTCGGCCGCCGACCCGCTCGACGGGAAGGGCGACCCGCGGCAGGTCACCGGCAACGAATGGGCGAACCCGCCGTCCAGCTGGCCGGAGTACGACTTCACCGGCGACACCTACGC
>DASXMW010000283.1:0-5510 GCA_036495425.1 Streptosporangiaceae bacterium
CTCCAGGCCGGCCGGGTCGTCTACGTGGGACGGGGCGGCCGGACCAACGGGGCGGGCATCCGGCAGCTGCGGGCCCTGCTGGCGCCGCTGGGCCGCACCGTGATCGCGGTCCCGCTGCGGAAGGTGCTGCACCTGAAGTCCGCGGTGACCGCGCTGCCGGACGGGACGTTCCTGCTGCTGCCGGACCTGGTCCCGGCCGAGCTGTTCCCGGCGGTGCGCCCGGTGCGGGAGGAGAGCGGCTGCCACGTCGTCCCGCTCGGCGGCGACCGGGTGCTGATCGCCGCGTCCGCGCCGCGGACCGCGGCCGACCTGGAGGATCTGGGCTTCACCGCGGTCGTGGTCGACATCAGCGAGTTCGAGAAGCTCGAAGGCTGCGTCACCTGTCTGAGCGTCCTCCTCCCGGACCGGTAGCAGCCACCCGGCCGGCCGGTCAGCCGATCCGCTCGGCGCCGGTCACGGGGTCGGGCTGGAACCGGTAGCCCATGCCCGGCTCGGTGATCAGCCACTGGGGCCGGGCCGGGTCGGGTTCCAGCTTGCGCCGCAGCTGGGCCATGTACAGGCGCAGGTTGCCGGTGGCCCCGGCATACCCGGGCCCCCACACCTCGGTCAGCAGCTGCTGCTGGCTCATCAGCTTGCCCGGGTTGCGCAGCAGCACCTCGAGCAGGTGCCACTCGGTGGGGGTGAGCCGGATGTCGCCGCCGGGGCCGCCCTCCACCCGCCGGGCGGCCAGGTCGACCACCAGGTCGCCCAGCTTGATCTGCGGCTCGTCGTCGGGTGTCCCGGACCGGCGCAGCGCCGCCCGCATCCGGGCCAGCAGCTCGTCCATGGAGAACGGCTTGGTCACGTAGTCGTCGGCCCCGGCGTCCAGCGCCTCGACCTTGTCGGCGCTGTCGGCCCGGCCGGACAGGACCACGATCGGCACCCGGGTCCAGCCGCGCAGCCCCTCGATGACCTCCAGGCCGCTCAGGTCGGGCAGGCCCAGGTCCAGGATGACCAGGTCGGGCGGGTGCCGCCCGGCCACGTCCAGGGCCTCGGCCCCGGTGGCCGCGGTGAGCACCTCGTACTGGCGGACACGCAGGTTGATCCGCAGGGCCCGGAGGATCTGGGGCTCGTCGTCGACGACCAGGACGCGCGTCACGTCGCCGCCGGTTCGTCCTGGCCGGTCCGGGCCGGTTCGTCCTGGCCGGCCCGCTCGCGGTGCCCCGGCTCGGCCTCGCCCGGCCCCGGCGCCGCGGCCACCGCGGGCAGGGTGATGGCCATGGTCAGCCCGCCGCCCGGCGTCTCCTCGGCGGTCAGGGTGCCCCCCATGGCCTCGGTGAAGCCGCGGGACAGGGCCAGGCCCAGGCCGACTCCGGTGGTGTTGTCGGTGTCGCCCAGCCGCTGGAACGGTACGAACATCCGGTCCCGCTCCTTCTCCGGGATGCCCGGGCCGCGGTCGACCACCCGCAGCTCGACCCGGTCCCCGAGTGCGCTGGCGGTCAGCAACGGCGGCACTGCGCCGGGCGAGTAGCGCAGCGCGTTCTCGGTCAGGTTGACCACCACCCGCTCCAGGATGGCCGGATCGACCTTGATCTCGGGCAGCGACTCCGGGATGTCCACCATGACCGGCTGACTGCGCGGGCCCAGGTCGTCCAGGGACCGGGCCACGATCTCGTCGACCCCGACCGGCCGGGGGAACAGCGACAGCGCCCCGGCCTGGAGCCGGCTCATGTCGAGCAGGTTACCGACCAGCCGGGCCAGCCGGTCCAGCGATTCGTCCGCCGTGGCCAGCAGTTCGTCCCGGTCGGCCTTGGTCCAGCGCACCTCGGGCGAGCGCAGGCTGGTCACCGCGGCCTTGGCTGAGGCCAGTGGGGTGCGCAGGTCGTGGCTGACCGCGGTCAGCAGCGCGGTCCGCATCCGGTCGGCCTCGGCAATGGGCTTGGCCGCCTCGGCCTCGGCGGTCAGTCGCTGCTGCTCCAGGGCCGCGGCCGCGTAGGCCGCGAACGCCCCCAGCACCCGGCGGTCGGCCGCGGGCAGCGCCCGGCCGCGCAGGGCCAGCGTGAGCGTGTCGGTGATCGGCACCTCCACGTCGGCGTCGTCGGGCGTGGTCACCGGGTCGTCCCCGGTGCTGGCCACCGCCTTCCAGCGCCGCCCCGGGCCCAGGATCCGGCTGGCCTTGGGCGGGGTGCTGTCCCGGGCCGGGTCGCCGTCGGTGCCCTGGCACTCCAGCAGGGTCACCGACTGCATGCCGAACGACTCCCGGATCCGCTCCAGCAGCGCGGGCAGGGCCCCCTGGCCGCGCAGCACGCTGCCGGCCGTGGTGACCAGCAGCTCGGACTCGGCCCCGGCCCGGGCCGCCTGCCGGGTCCGCCGGGCCGCGATGTCCACCACCCAGCTGACGGCCAGGGCCACGATGACGAACACGCCGATGGCCCAGGCGTTGTTGGCGTCGTAGATGGTGAAATGGTGGATGGGCGGGGTGAAGAAGTAGTTCAGCAGCAGCGACCCGGCCACCGCCTCCAGCAGGGCCGGGATGAACCCGCCGACCAGCGCGACCAGGATCACCCCGATCAGGAACGTGAGCACGTCGCTGGTCAGGTTGACGTCGCCCCGGGTCGCGGCCAGCACCACGGTCGCCGCCGGGGCGAACACCGCGGCCAGCAGGTAGCCGGCCAGCCGGCGGCGCACGGTCAGGCTGCCGCGGGCCCGGGGCAGCAGCCTCCGGCCCCGGCCCATCTGCTGGTGGGTGACGATGTGCACGTCGATGTCGCCGGACCCGCGGATGGTCCGGGCCCCGATCCCGGGCCCGGTCAGCAGGGCCGACAGCCAGGACCGGCGGCTGGCCCCCAGCACCAGTTGGGTACTGTTCTCGGCCCGGGCGAAGGTCAGCAGCGCGTCCGGGATGTCGTCCCCCACCACCTGGTGGTAGGTGCCGCCCAGCGATTCCACCAGCCGCCGCTGCCCGGCCAGCGCGCCGGGGTCGGCCCCGGTCAGCCCGTCGGACCGGCTGACGTGCACGGCCAGCAGGTCGCCGCCGGCCGCCCGGGCCGCGATCCGGGCCCCGCGGCGGATCAGCGTGTCGCCCTCGGGGCCGCCGGTCAGCGCGACCACCACCCGCTCGCGGGCCTCCCAGGTGCCCTGGATGCCGTGGGCGGCCCGGTAACTCTGCAGGCCCTCGTCGACCTTGTCGGCCAGCCAGAGCAGGGCCAGCTCGCGCAGGGCGGTCAGGTTGCCGGTCCGGAAGTAGTTGGTCAGGGCGGCGTCGATCTTCTCCGGCGGGTAGATGTTGCCGTGCGCCATCCGCCGCCGCAGCGCCTCCGGGGTCATGTCGACCAGCTCGACCTGATCGGCGGCCCGCACCACCGCGTCCGGGATCGTCTCCCGCTGCGGCACGCCGGTGATCTTCTGCACCACGTCGTTGAGGGACTCGAGGTGCTGCACGTTGACGGTGGAGATCACGTCGATGCCCGCGTCCAGCAGTTCGTCGACGTCTTCCCAGCGCTTCTCGTGCCGGCTGCCCGGCACGTTGGTGTGGGCCAGTTCGTCGACCAGCGCGATCTGCGGTCGGCGGGCCAGCACCGCGTCCAGGTCCATCTCCTCGAAGGAAGCGCCCCGGTAGGTGATCCGCCGACGGGGAATGACTTCCAGGCCGTCCAGCAGGGCCGCGGTCTGCGGCCGCCCGTGGCTTTCCACGAACGCCACCACCACGTCGGCCCCGCGCTCGGCCCGCCGGTGACCCTCACCGAGCATGGCGAACGTCTTGCCCACTCCCGCGGCCGCGCCGAGGTAGATGCGCAGGAACCCCCGTTCCGGGGTGCTCGATTCTGGTGTCACCATGTCCTCTCCTATTGAACCGCGTCCACGAGGCGCCTGGTCACGGCCGGTACCGGTAGCCCATGCCGGGCTCGGTGAGCAGCTGGCGGGGCCGGGCCGGATCGTCTTCCAGCTTGCGCCGCAGCCGCGCCATGTGGAAGCGCAGGTAGTTGGTGCGCGGCTCGTAGCCCGGGCCCCAGATCTCGGTCAGCAACTGCCGGGCACTGACCAGCTGACCGGGCCGCCGGGCCAGGCTCTCCAGGATCCGCCACTCGGTGGGGGTCAGCCGCACCGGCTCGCTGCCGCCCCCGCCGTCCGGGATCCTGGTCACGGTGTGCGCGGTCAGGTCGATGGTGCAGTGGCCAACCGTCACCACCGCGGCCCCGGCCGGGGCCGGGTCGTCCCGGCGCAGCACCGCCCGCAGCCGGGCCAGCAGTTCGGCCATGGAGAACGGTTTGGTCACGTAGTCGTCGGCCCCCACGTCCAGGGCCCCGATCTTGTCGCCCGGGCTGGCCCGGCCGGAGAGCACGATGATCGGGGCCTTGGACCAGCGCCGCAGCTCGACGATGACCTCGGTGCCGTCGATGTCGGGCAGCCCCAGGTCGAGGATCACCGCGTCCGGGGGGCGCTGGGCCGCGGTGGCCAGCGCCTCCCGTCCGCTGCCGGCGGTGACCACGTCGTACTGGCGGGCGCGCAGGTTGATGAGCAGGGCCCGCAGCAGGCCCGGCTCGTCCTCGACCAGGAGGACCCGGGCCCCGGTCCGGGGCCTGGTGGCCGCCCGGGCCGGGGCTACCGCGCTCACCGGTTCGACAGCTTGTCGAGCGCGATGTTGAGCGTCAGCACGTCCACCCGCGGTTCACCCAGGAAGCCGATGGTCCGGCTCTGGGTGTACTTGGTGACCAGAGCCTTGACCGTGGCGTCGCTGAGGCCGCGGGCCTGGGCCACCCGGTCGGCCTGGATGGCCGCGTACTGCGGGGAGATGTCGGGGTCGAGGCCCGAACCGGAAGCGGTCACCGCGTCCGGCGGCACCTGCGACTCCTTCACCCCGTCGAACTTGGCGATCGCGGCCTTGCGCTGCTCGATGGTCTTGGTCAGGTCGGGGTTGTTCGGCCCCAGGTTGGAGGCGCCGGAGAAGTTCGGGTCGCAGCCGTAGTCGGTCTTGACCGTCGGGTCGGCCGCGTTCGACGCCCGCGGCTGGAAGTACTGCGCCAGCGGGTTCCCCTTGGCGTCGACGAACTCCTGGCAGATCAGGCTGGACCCGACGGTCTTGCCGTTGGAGGTGACCAGCGAGCCGTTGGCCGACCCGTGGAAGGCCGCCTGGGCCACGCCGAACATGATGACGGGGTAGATGATGCCGCACAGCGCGGTGAAGACGAGCACAGCCCGGAAGGCCGCGATGTGCTGGCGGATCAGAGCAGGAAGACGATTCACGTCTGTCACCTGAATCCTGGGATGTTCATGATGATGAGGTCGAGGATCTTGATGCCGGCGAACGGGATGATGAGCCCGCCGACGCCGTAGATCCACAGGTTGCGCCGCAGCATGGCCGCGGCCGAGGACGGCTTGTACCGCACGCCGCGGAGCGCCAGCGGGATCAGCGCCACGATGACCAGCGCGTTGAACACGATCGCCGTGGTGATCGCCGACTGCGGGCTGTGCAGGTGCATGATGTTGAGCTTTTCCAGGCCCGGGAACACGCCCGCGAACATGGCCGGCAG
>DASXMW010000284.1:0-16057 GCA_036495425.1 Streptosporangiaceae bacterium
CGCTCGCCCGGTGCTGACCTGTCACCGCGGAACCGGCACTCAGGTAACTCAGGGTGCCCGCCCAAACCGAAAGGAGTCACTTCCATGAATCAGCTGACAGCACTGATGCGGCCGCACACCGACCGGCGCGTCAGCCCACGCCCCCATCGGCTGGCCACCACGTTGACCGGGCTGGCCGGTCTGCTGGTCCTGGCGATCGGGCTGGCGCCGGTCGCGTCGGCGACCTACCTGCCGCCGAATCCGGTCGCCCATCCGATCGTCCCACCGCCGGCGGCCGGCACGGTGCCCGCCCACCTTCCCGTGTGGGTCATCTCAGCCATGGTCGCCGGCACCATCGTCCTGTCCATCGTCACCACGCTGGCCACGTTGTCGCTCATGCGCTGGCGCGACCAGCGGCAGCCCGCTGCCGATGCGAACCAGGTCGCCGAGCCGGTCACTGCGCCATCGCCCGAGGATCAGTCCGGGCCGGATGACATCCTGGTCAGCCACTCCCGGCCCTTCAGGTGAGGCTCGGCAGCCGTGATGAAGGCCGCCGGTGTCACAGGCGGCCGGGGCTGTCTCGTCTCGGGGATGACGAGACGGTTCCGGAAACTGGGTGGTGATGATGGTGCGGGTGTTCGTGGCCGGGGGGACGGGGGTCATCGGGCGGAGTCTGGTGCCGCAGCTGGTGGAGCGGGGGCACCAGGTGACGGCGACCACGACCGGCGGGGCCGGGCTGGGGCGGCTGGCCCAGCTGGGGGCGGACGGGGTGGTGATGGACGGGCTCGACGCGGCGTCGGTGGGTGAGGCGGTGGCATCGGCCCGGCCGGACGTGATCGTCAACGAGATGACCGCCCTGTCGGTTGCGCACGCCGGTAAGCCCAGCCTGAGGAGAGCCGACCGCTACTTCGCCACCACCAACCGGCTCCGCCGGGAGGGGACCGACCATCTGCTGGCCGCGGCCGAGGCCACCGGGGTCGCCCACGTTGTGGCGCAGAGTGCCGGGATCTTCAATGGGTATCGAGGCCACGGATGGGTGACGGACGAGGAGGACCCCCTGGAGTCGATCAGCCCGGCCGCGGACACGGGAACGCGGGCCATCAGCCACCTCGAAGAGGTGGTCGTGAAGGCCGGCGGCGTGGCCCTGCGCTACGGCGGGCTGTACGGGCGGGGCGCCGGCGACGACCAGGTCCGGCTGGTCCGCAAGCGGCTGTTCCCGCTGGTCGGCGGGGGTACCGGCTGGCTCTCCTGGGTGCACGTGGACGACGCCGCCAGCGCCACCGTGCTGGCGATCGAGCAGCGGGCGACCGGGGTGTTCGACATCGTCGACGACGAGCCGGCCCCGGTCAGCCACTGGCTGCCCTACCTGGCCGAGTGCACCGGGGCCCGGCCGCCGCGGCGGATTCCGGCCGGGCTGGCCCGGCTGCTGGCCGGCCAGATGGCGGTGGCCATGATGACCGAGGCGCGCGCGTTCGCCAACACCAAGGCCAAGCGGGAACTGGGCTGGCAGCTGCGGTATCCGTCGTGGCGCCAGGGATTCAGAGCCGAGTTCGCGTGACCCGGGCCGAGGAGTTCGAGGAGCTGCGGCCGCTGCTGTTCTCGATCGCCTACCGGATCCTGGGCCGCGTGAGCGAGGCCGAAGACGCGGTCCAGGAAACGTGGCTGCGTTACGCGGCCACCCCGGCTGAGCCCCGGTCGGTCAAGGCGTTCCTGGCCGCCACCGTGACCCGGATCTCGATCGACGTGCTGCGGTCGGCCCGGGTCCGGCGGGAGAAGTACCCGGGGCCCTGGTTCCCGGAGCCGCTGCTGACCGACCCCTACCAGGACCCGGAGCGATCGGCGGAGCTGGCCGACTCGGTCTCGACGGCGGCCCTGCTGCTGCTCGAGCGGCTGACCCCGCTCGAACGGGCCATCTTCGTGCTGCGGGACGTGTTCGAGTTCGGCTTCGGCGAGATCGCGGCGGCGGTGGGCCGGTCCGAGGCGGCCTGCCGTCAGCTCGCGGTCCGGGCCCGGCGCCACGTCGACGCCGGGCGGCCGCGGTTCCAGGCCGACCGCCGGGAGCGGGACGCGCTGGCGGCCCGGTTCTTCGCGGCGCTGCGGGACGGCGACGTCGGCGGCCTGCGGGCCCTGCTGGCCGCGGACGTGGCCCTGGCCGGGGACAGCGGCGGCAAGGCCCCGGCGCTGGCCCGCACCATCGTCGGCGCCGGCCAGGTGGCCCGGGTGCTGGCTTCGGTGTTCCCCGGGCTGGCCACCATCGGCGTGACGCTGGAGCCCCGCCCGGTCAACGGCCAGCCCGGAGCGATCTTCCGCGATCGCGACGGCCGGGTCCTGTTCACCATGACCCTGGACGTCCTCGGCGGGCAGATCCAGGCCATCCGCTCGGTCAACAACCCCGACAAGCTCGGCCACGTCGGCCCGGTCGCCGACACCAGGGCGATCGTCCACGAGCTGAACCAGGCCCGCCGGGCCGCGCGCTGACCGGAACCGGGCCCCAGGGCTCGCGGGTCAGCGGCGCAGGGCGGTCTCCTGCTCCATGTGCGACAGCTTCCCCGGGTTGCGGACCGCGTACAGGCCGGTGATGAGGCCCCGGTCGAGATGGACGGCCAGCACGGTGTCGACCTCGCCGTCGCGCCGGATGACCAGCGCCGGGTATCCGTTGACGTGGGCCAGCTGCATCGACTCGGGGGCGATGTGGCCCAGGCCGGTGGCCAGCAGGCGGCCGACCTGATCGGCCCCGGTGACCGGGGCGGTCACGGCGGGCACGACCCCGCCGCCGTCGCCGAGCAGGACGACGTCCGGGGCCAGGATGTCCAGCAGGCCCCGCAGTTCACCGGTGGCGGCCGCCCGCTGGAAGGCCCGCAGCGCGTCGCGGGTCTCGGCGGCCGAGACCGGCTGGCGGGGACGCCGGGCCGCGACGTGGGCCCGGGCCCGGTGCGCGAGCTGGCGGACCGCGGCCGGGCTCTTGCCCACGGCTTCGGCGATCTCGTCGTAGGCCAGGTCGAACACCTCGCGCAGCACGAACACGGCCCGCTCGTGCGGGGTGAGGGTCTCCAGCACCAGCAGCATGGCCATGGACACGCTGTCGGCCAGCGCGACGTCCTCGGCCACGTCCCGGGTGGTGAGCAGCGGCTCCGGTAGCCAGGGGCCGACGTAGGACTCCTTGCGGCGGCCGAGCGTGCGCAGCCGGCCCAGCGCCTGGCGAGTGGTGATCGCGATCAGGTAGGCGCGCTGATCGCGCACGACTCCCAGGTCGACCCCGGCCCAGCGCAGCCAGGTCTCCTGCAGCACGTCCTCGGCGTCGGCGGCCGAGCCGAGCAGCTCGTAGGCCACGGTGAACAGCAGGCTGCGGTGGGCCAGGAAGGCTTCGGTGGCAGGGTCCATGCCCATAAGACGCCGGACCACGCCGCCGTGTGACGCCGGCGGCGATGTCACAGAAACCGGCCCGGCGGCATCTGGTGTTCGTTCCCGCCGGGCCGGCCAGGCCCGGCCACACCACCACCACGAGCGAGGAAGCATGGAACCCCGATTCGACATGTTCGGCAACGAGACCGGCGCCCGGTTCAGCAAGCGGTTCGCCAGCGCCAGCCTGGTGATCGGCCAATCGCCGCTACCCCGGGCCACCCAGGAGCTGGTGGGCCTGCGGGCCAGCCAGATCAACGGCTGCGGCTGGTGCACCGACCTGCACACCAAGGAGGCCGCCGCGGCCGGCGAGACCGCGGTCCGGATCAACCTGGTCGCCGCTTGGCGCGAGACCACCGTGTTCACCGAGGCCGAGCGGGCCGCGCTGGCCCTGACCGAGGAGGGCACCCGGCTGGCCGACGCGGGCACCGGGGTGTCCGACGAGACCTGGGCCCGCGTGCGCCAGCACTACGACGACGACCAGATCGCGGCGCTGGTCGCGCTGGTGGCCATGATCAACGCGGCCACCCGGCTCGGCGTCATCCTCCGGCAGCAGGGCGGTTCCTACCAGCCCGGCATGTTCGACAGCCTGACCGCCTGATTCCCCGGCCCCCGGCCTCTTGATTCTCCCGCACGTCCGTCGGTACATTACTCAAGTAATGAACCGATGAGCCGTAGAGGGGGTGGAAGCCGTGCCCGAACTGACCGGCCTCGACGAGGGGACGCCGCTGTTCACTCAGGTCGCCGAGAGGCTGGCAGCCGAGATCGCGGACGGGGGCCTGGCCGAGGGTGAGCGCGTGCCGTCCACGAACGAACTGGCCGCCTTCTACCGGATCAATCCGGCCACCGCGGCCAAGGGCATCAACCTGCTCGCCGACGACGGGCTGCTGGAAAAGCGGCGCGGCATCGGCATGTTCGTCGCGGACGGCGCGCGCCAGCGGCTGCTCGGGCAGCGCCGCGAGCAGTTCACCCGGCGCTACGTGCGGCCGCTGCTCACCGAGGCGACCCGGCTGGGCATCGGCACCGGGGAACTGATCACGCTGATCACGGACTGTGCTCACCAGCAGCAGGCCAGCGACGAACGGGGAGGTGTCCCGGTATGACCCCCGCGATATCGGTGGCCGGCCTGACCAGGCGGTACCGCGACCAGGTCGCCCTCGACCACGTGAGCCTCGAGCTCGAAACCGGATCGATCACCGGGCTGCTCGGCCGCAACGGCGCGGGCAAGACCACGCTGCTGCGCATCCTGGCCGGCCAGGAGTTCCCGTCCGCGGGCCGCGTCCAGGTGCTCGGCGCGCCGCCCGCCGAGAACGACCAGGTGCTGCGGCGGATGGTGTTCGTCCGCGAGGACCAGGCCTACCCCGACTTCAAGGTCGGCCACGCGCTGCGGGCCGCGTCCTGGTTCTACCCGAACTGGGACGGCGAGCTGGCCGAGACGCTGGCCGCGGACTTCAACCTGCGGCCGCGCAAGTCGGTCAAGAAGCTGTCGCGCGGCCTGCGATCGGCCCTGGGCATCACGATCGGGCTGGCCGCGCGGGCCGAGGTGACCCTGTTCGACGAGCCCTACGCCGGTCTCGACGCCGTGGCCCGGCAGATCTTCTACGACCGGCTGCTGGCCGACTACGCCGAGTTTCCGCGCACGATCCTGCTGTCCACCCACCTGATCGATGAGGCGGCCGCGCTGTTCGAGAGCGTGGTCGTCATCGACCAGGGCCGGGTCGTGCTCGAGGCCGCCGCCGACGGCCTGCGCGGCGTGGCCACCACGGTGAGCGGCCCGGTCCTGGCCGTGGACGAGTTCACCTCCGGCCGGGCGGTCTGGAACCGGCGCCGTCTCGGCTCCCAGGCCTCGGTGGTCATGGTCGGGCCGCTGGACGAGGCGGCCCGGGCCCGGGCCGCCTCGCTAGGCCTGGACCTGGTGCCGCTGACGTTGCAGCAGCTGGTGGTGCACGCGGCCGGCTGGCCGCCCGCCCCCGGCCCGGACGCACCCGCGCCGGCCAATTCGGAGGAGGTGAACGCATGAAAACGCTGGTCAAGGTCGCGCGGTATCACCTGGTCCAGCCGTGGCAGTACCTGGTCGTGCCGTGGGGGGTGCTGACGTTCAGCTTCCTGGTGTCGATCGTGCCCTACGCGCTGATCCCGGTCAGCCACCACACGGTGCTGACCGCGCACGGTGTCCTCTCGGTCCCGAACGCCCGCTACACCGGCGCGTCGTCCAGCTTCTTCATCTACTTCCTGGTGCTGGGTATCCAGAGCATCGGCCGGTCGCTGCCGTTCGGCCTGGCCCTGGGCATCAGCCGCCGCACCTACTACACCGGCACCGCCCTGCTCGCGGCCGCGCTGGCCTGCGCGAACGGGCTGGCGCTGGCCATCCTCCAGGCCATCGAGCGGGCCACCGGCGGCTGGGGCGTGCAGATGAGCTTCTTCCGGGTCGCCTTCGTGCTCGACGGGCCCTGGTACCTGACCTGGCTGAGCTCGTTCATCGGGCTGACCCTGCTGTTCGTGTACGGGATGTGGTTCGGGATCGTCTACCGGCGCTGGGGCGCGCTCGGCACCATCGCGTTCATCGCGGCCCAGGTCACGGTGCTGCTCGCGGCCGTGGTCATCGTCACCTGGGCTCACGGCTGGACCGGGGTCGGGCACTTCTTCACCGGCCTCACCGCCGCCGGGCTGACCGGGCTGCTGGCCGTGCTGGCGGCGGCCCTGCTGCTCGGCGGCCACGCCACCATCCGGCGCGCCACCATCTGAGCCGGCCCGCGACGAGCTGAGGAGAACCATGATCCCCGTCATCCCGGTGCCCGTCTGCCCCGATCCCGGCGAGGACCCGGTGTTCGGGCCGGACCTGCGGGCGGGGGACTTCGACCGCGACGTCGCCGCGGACATGCTGTGCGCCGCGGTGGCCGACGGCCGCATCAGCCTGGCCGAACTGGACCAGCGGCTCGAGGACGTGCTGTCGGCCCGGACGCTCCGGCAGATCGCCCGGATCGTGTCCGACCTGCCCAGCCCCGGGATGGCCGGGCCGCCGGCCCGGCCGGTCAGGCCAGCCCGGACCGAGACCCGCTGGTCGCTGCTTCAGTCGCTGCTGCCCGCGGCGACGGCGCCGGCCGGGGCCGGGCCAGGATGAAGACCGCGACCGCGGCCAGCAGGCCGATCCCGCCCGCGACGGCGTAGGCCAGGTCGAGGCCGTCGGCGAAGGCGCGGTGCACCACCGGGGCCAGGGCCGGGGTGCGGGCCAGCACGGCCTGGGCCTGGCCGCCGCTCAGGGCCGGCGACAGGCGCGGGCCGGCCGCGTGGGTCAGGCCCGAGCGGAACACCTCACCCAGCACCGCGATCCCGAAGGCGTAGCCGAGCTGGCGGAACGCGTTCAGCGCGCCGCCCGCCATGCCCGCGCGCTGCCACGGGACGGCGCCCATCGCGGTCGAGGTCAGCGCGGCCATGGCCAGGCCGGCCCCGACACCCACCAGCACCAGCCCCGGGATGACCACCGGCCAGCTCGAATTCGCCCGGACCACCGTCTGGGCCAGCGCGCCGGCCGCGATGACCAGCAGGCCGGTGCCGACCATCCAGCGCGGTGAGGCCCGGTGCAGGAACCGGCCGACCTGCCCGGCGACCAGGAACACCGACGCCGCGCAGGGCAGGAAGACCAGCCCGGCCTGGATGGCGCTCAGGCCCAGCACCGACTGGAGCCACAGCGACTGGTAGGTCATGGCCGCCCAGGCGGCGGCGGACAGCAGCGACCCGGCCAGGACCATGGCGGTGAACAGCGGGTTCTTGAGCAGGCTCAGGTCGAGCATGGGCTCGGCGCGGTGCCGCTCGGCCACCACGAACCCGACCGCGGCCAGCCCGGCCACCACGATCAGGGCGATCGTCTCGCCGGAGGCCCAGGCCCCCCGGATCAGGGCGTAGGTGAGCGCGGCGGCGGCCACGGTGAACAACACCATGCCCGGCACGTCGACCCGGCGGGGGTGCGGGTCGCGGGACTCGGTCACCACCCGCAGGGTCAGCGCCACCGCGACCACGCTGACCGGCAGGTTGACCAGGAAGATCCAGCGCCAGCCGAAGCTGGCGGTGAGCAGTCCGCCCACGATCGGGCCCACCGCCGAGGCCGCGCCGGCCACCGCCGACCAGGCCCCGAAGGCGATCCCGCGCTCCCGGCCGTCGTAGGTGTTGCTGATCAGGGCCATGGTGGTGGCGAACATCGCGGCCGCGCCCAGACCCTGCACGCCGCGGGCGGCCAGCAGCACGGCCACGTTGGGCGCGACCCCGCAGGTCAGGCTGGACACGGCGAACAGCACCAGGCCGGCCAGGTAGACCGCGCGGCGCCCGACCCGGTCGGCCACCGAGCCCACGGTGAGCACCAGGGCCCCCAGCACCAGCGCGTACAGGTCGATGACCCACTGCAGGTCGCTGAAGGTGGTGTGCAGCTCGCGGGCCATGTCGGGCAGGGCCACGTTCACGATGGTCAGATCGACCAGCAGCATGAACGTGCCGGTGCAGACCGCCACCAGGGGCCACCACTTGCGCATGTACTGATCCTTCCCGAAAATTGCCTCGCCTGCTCGACACACCATGCGATGTCCCGGGCCCTATCTGATAGCCAGCCCGGCCCTGACGCCGGTTCTCGACATTTGTTAGCGTCGAATGGTGGAAAGCACCGCGGTCGACGATCTCGACCAGCAGCTGGCTCAGTGCCTGGCCACCGACGGGCGCGCCCCGTTCAGCGCGATCGCCGAGGTCCTCGGGGTGTCCGACCAGACGGTGGCCCGCCGGTACCGGCGGCTCCGGTCGGCCGGCCTGGTGCGGGTGGTCGGGCTGAAGTGGGCCAAGGCCCCGGGCACGGCCCACTGGTTCCTGCGGCTGCGCTGCGTGCCCGGCTCCGGCGAGGCGATCGCCACCGCCCTGGCCCAGCGTGCTGACACGGCCTGGGTCCAGCTGCTCTCCGGCGACACCGAGGTGCTGTGCGCCCTGCGCGAGCAGGGCCCGGGCCGGGCCGAATCACTGCTGACCCGGCTGCCCCGGTCCGGGCGCATCGTAGAGGTCGGCGCGTTCTCCCGGCTGCACATCTTCACCAGTGGCCCGGACGCGCTCGGCTACATCGACGTGCTGCCCGCCGAGCGGCTGTCGGCGCTGCAGTTCCCGGCCTGCGCCGGGCCGCCGGACTCCAGCCCGCGGGGGTCCGGGGCGCAGGCGCCCGTCCAGATCACCGAGCTCGACAACGCCCTGTTCGCGGCCCTGGCCCTGGACGGCCGGACCCCCTACGCCGACCTGGCCACCGCGACCGGGTGGTCGGAGACCAGGGTGCGGCGCCGGATGGACCAGCTGCGCGCGGCCGGGATGCTCTACTTCAAGCTGGAACTCGACCTGCCCGCCTTCGGTTTCCGCAATGCGACCTGGCTGTGGCTGTCGGTCCCGCCCTCGTACCTGGCCGAGACCGGGGCCGCCCTGGCCAAGTTCCCCGAGGTCGCGCACGCCATCGCCACCACCGGGCCGGCCAACCTGGCCGCCTGCGCCGTCTGCCGCGACGCGGAGTCGCTGTATCAGTTCCTGACCGTCAAGGTCGGCGGCCTGCCCGGGGTCGAGCGGCTGGAGACCTCACCGATCATCCGCACGGTCAAGCAGGCCTCCCCGGTCATGCTGCCCGGCCCGGTCGCGCGCTAGGACGCCGCCGCGGGACCGGGACGCGGCCGGCCAGCTGCTGCGGATCCGCAGGAACAGGCCGGCCAGCGCGAAAAGGGTGGCGGCGAAGGCGACCCAGGTCCAGACCCGGCCGAAGCCGGTGATCCCGCTCACGCCCGCCACCTGGCCCACGGTGAAGCTGCAGGCGGCGTACATGCCGAGCGGGAAGACCGTGGCCCAGCGGCGGATGTCATAACCCGGCCTGCGCCAACCCACCTCGACCGCGATCAGGACCGGTAGCCAGGCCATGGCCACGCACCACACCACCACGATGCCGGTGCTGAGCACCTGGTGCTGCGGGCCGAAGAGCCCCCGGGCGCCGGCCGCCCTGGTGATCAGGGCCGCCGCCAGGGCCGAGATGGCCAGCGCTCCCCCGGCGACCCAGTGGTCGCCGCGGCCGGTCAGCAGCTGGCGCCAGTCGAACCGGGCCAGGGTGAAAACGTAGAGGGCCAGGCTGACCAGCTGGAACACGATGGCCGCGATGACCAGCCACCGGGCCCGGTAGGGGACAGCCAGGCTGGCGCTCAGCACGGCCAGGCCGTCGGTGGCCACCCCGGCGATGAAGGAGGTCCCGGCCGTCGGCGTCTTCCAGTGCCGCAGGACTGGTCCCAGCAGCACCACCCAGCCGGCCGCGGCCAGCGCCAGCAGGGCCGCGGCGGCCACGTGATAGCCGTCCATGGCCAGCCGGGTGCCGAGCACGGCGGTGGCCGCCACCGCGGCCAGCGTCACCGGCTGGGCCGCCTCGCGCCGGAACCGCCCGCGCTGGTAGGTCAGGGGCGCGGCCAGCACGACCGCCAGCAGCAGCCAGACCGCGGCCGTGAACCAGAGCAGGACCGCCGACAGCACGGCCTGGTGGTCCTGGGACAGGTCGATCGAGACGACCCCGCACGCCATGACGATCGTCCACGATGCGGGCGGGACCATGGCCCCAGCCTCGCACGCCCGGGGCCGCCCGCCGCTCACACGGGAGCCGGCTGGCTCCACTGCTGGTCGAAGCGCCGTAGCTGCTGACGACCGGTCAAGCCGGGAACTCCGGGCCTTCCCGGACCGCTGGCCGTGACCTTCGATATAAATGAGATAACACAAATTTGTGTTATCTCAGAAGTGCTAGTAACTTGGTTCGCATGCCGACCGATGCCGAACTCACCTTCGCCGACCACTGTGGCCGGTTCTTCGTCCGCCGTTACGGGATGGCGCCGGTGGTAGGCCGGCTGCTGGGCTACCTGATGATCTGTGACCCGCGCGAGCAGGGCCTCACCGAGCTGGCCGACGCCCTGCTGGCCAGCCGCAGCGCGATCTCCGGGGCGGTGAAAACCCTGGAGCAGCTGGGGCTGGCCCGCCGGTCCCGGGCCGCGGGCGAGCGGATGGACCGCGTCGGTGTCGACCTGACCTCGCAGCGAGCGTTCGGGTTCGACCCCGCCGAGTACCAGGAGCAGGCCACGCTGGCCCACGAGGGTCTGGCCCTGCTGGCCGGCGCGCCGCCGGAGCGGCGGGCCGTGCTGCTGGAGTGGGCCGCGTTCTCGGCCTGGCTGACGGCCCAGATGCCCGAGTGGGAGAAGAACTGGAAGGCCCACCGCGACGCCCTGCAGGCCGCGGGCGAACTGCCCGGCCCGGCTGATTCCTGACCCCCTAGGAGCCATCATGACCCCCTCCAGCATGGCCATCACCGCCCGCGGGATACGCAAGTCCTTCGGCGAGCACGTCGTGCTCGACGACGTCGACCTGGCGGTCGGCGAGGGCACGGTCTTCGCCCTGCTCGGCCCGAACGGCGCGGGCAAGACCACGATCGTCCGCATCCTGTCCACGCTGATCCGCCCGGACGCCGGGACCATCCAGGTCGCCGGGCACGACCTGGCCGCCGACCCGGACGGGGTCCGGGCCGCGATCGGCGTCACCGGCCAGTTCTCGGCGGTCGACAACCTGCTCACCGGCGAGGAGAACCTCCAGCTCATGGCCGACCTGCGCCACCTCGGCCGGTCCGCCGGGCGGCGGCGGGTGGCCGAGCTGCTGGACCGGTTCGACCTCGCCGGCGCCGCCCGCAAGCCGCTGTCGGCCTACTCCGGCGGCATGCGGCGGCGGCTGGACCTGGCCATGACCCTGGTCGGCCACCCCCGGCTGATCTTCCTGGACGAACCCACCACCGGCCTCGACCCGCGCAGCCGCCGGACCATGTGGCAGATCATCGCCGAGCTGGTCGCGGACGGGGTCACGATCTTCCTCACCACCCAGTACCTCGACGAGGCCGACCAGCTGGCCGGCCAGGTGGCCGTGCTCGACCACGGCCGCCTCGTCACCGAGGGCACCCCGGACGAGCTCAAGCACCGCATCCCGGGCGGCCACGTCCAGCTCCGGTTCGCGGACCAGCACCAGCTCGGCGCGGCGGCCGCGCTGCTCCCGGGCGCCACCGCCGATCCCGATCAGCTCAGCCTGCAGGTCTTCGGCGACGGCAGCGTCACCGCCGTCCGGGACCTGCTCAACCAGCTGGCCACGGCCGGCATCGGCGCCGAGCAGCTGTCGATCCACACCCCGGACCTGGACGACGTGTTCTTCGCCGTCACCGGGCGCCCCGCCGAAAACACCCGCGAGAAAGTGTCCCAGTCATGACCACGCTCAGCTACACCCTCACCGACTCGGCGACGATGCTGCGCCGGAACATCAAGCACCAGCTGCGTTACCCGTCGCTGACCCTGATGCTGGCCGGCTTCCCCATCGTGTTCCTGCTGCTGTTCGTGTACGTGTTCGGCGGCCAGCTGGGGGCCGGGCTCGGGGCCGGGCTCGGCGCAGCCGGCGCCCACCCGGGCCGGCACGCCTACCTGATCTACGTCGTGCCCGGCATCCTGATCGTCACGGTGGCGTCGGTGGCCCTCGGCACCGCCATCTCCATCGCCATGGACATGACTGAGGGCATCATCGACCGCTTCCGCACCATGTCCATCGCCCGCAGCGCCGTGCTGACCGGCCACGTGATCGGGACCCTGCTGCAGACCCTGATCGTGCTGGCCCTGGTGGTCGGGGTGTCCCTGGCCCTCGGGTTCCGGTCGGCGGCCAGCCCGCTGGCCTGGCTGGGCACGGCCGGGATCCTGATGCTGTTCGCCTTCGCGCTGATCTGGATGTCGACCGCCCTGGGCCTGGCCGCCAGGAGCGTCGAGACGGCCAGCAACACACCGATGTTCCTGACCCTGCTGCCGTTCCTGTCCAGCGCCTTCGTCCCCACTGCTTCCATGCCGGTGGGACTGCGCCAGTTCGCCGAGTACCAGCCGTTCACACCGGTCACCCAGACCGTCCGCGGGCTGCTCACCGGCGGCCCGGTCGGCAGCCACGCCGTCGCCGCGGTCGCCTGGAGCGTCGGCATCGCGCTGGCCTGCTACCTCTGGTCCATCCGCCTCTACAACAACCGCCGCGCCGCCGACCCGAAATGACGGTGTTCTCGCCCCAGGGTCCGTCAGCGCGCGAGCTGGCGGTGCAGGCGCTGTCCTCGGTCGAGGGCGGCTATGACCGGCTGGCCCCCACGTTCGACCACACGCCGTTCCGCACCCATGACCGCATCCTGGCCGCGACCGCCGAGGCGCTGGGCCCGCTCGGCCCGTTCGGCCCGGGACTGGACGTGTGCTGCGGCACCGGCGCGGGCCTGCCGATGCTGGGGTCGGTCTGCCAGGGACCGCGCACCGGCGTCGACTTCAGCGCGGGCATGCTGGCCCAGGCCCGTCGCGCCGGCCCCGGTCCTGGATCTGGTCCTGGGCCTGGTCCTGGGCCTGGCGTCCGGTGGGTCCGGGCCGACGCGCGGGCGCTGCCGTTCGCGGCCGGCTTCGACCTGGCGGTCAGCTTCGGGGCCCTCGGGCACTTCCGGCCCGCCGAACGGCCCGCCCTGTTCGCCGGGGTGTACCGCGCGCTGCGCCCGGGCGGGCTGTTCGCCTTTCCCCTGGCCGCGCCGCCGCCCGTCGGTTCCCGCGGGTACTGGGCGCGGCTCGGGTTCGACCTGGCCATGCGGGCCCGCAACGCCGTGTGGCGCCCCCCGTTCGTCATGTACTACCGCACCTGCCCGCTGCCCGCGGTCGGCGACGACCTGGCCGCGGCCGGATTCACCGTGGCCATGACTCCCCTGAGCGCCCTGGGCCAGCGCGCGGACGGCAGCCCGCGCTACGGGCTCGTCCTGGCCCGCAAACCTCGGGTGTCACCCGATCGGGCGTCATGACACCGCCGTCCCGGTCGGGAATGCTGACTGTGCGCGAGCCCGCAACCTTGCGGCGTAACGGTGCCTGACCTTGCCGACCGGTGCCGATACGCCAGGAGGCAGCTCTGGGGAGGGGGGCTTGGGTGAACCGGGCCATTCACTGGTCCGGGTCACCCAAGCTGGGCTGCTCGGCGGGGGCCCGGGCGAATGACTGGTACGACGTGATCTCGCCCGGCCTGATCACGCCGTCCTCGATCGCCCGGGCCAGCAACGCGTCCTTGCTGGCCGCGGCCCGCCCGGTGGCCGCGTACTTGGCCCGGGCCCGGCTGATGTACTGCCGGACCGTGTTCTCGCTGATCGACATGCGCCGGGCCACCGACGCTTTCGACATCCCCTGGAACCACAGCAGCAGCGCCTGCCGCTCCTGTTGCGACAGCGAGGGCCGGGCCGGGCGCTCGTCGGCCAGCATCGCCCGGGCCTGCGACCGGGTCACGTAGGGCCGGTCGGCCGCCGTCGCCAGCACCGCCTCGACCAGGTGGTCGCGGCCCTCGTCCTTGGACACGTAGGCGTGCGCGCCGTTGTCCAGCGTCTCCATCACGATGGCCGGATCGGTGTGCCCGGAGAAGGCCACCACCCGGTATCCATCGGCCACCAGCCCCGGGATCTGCGCGGTGACCAGCTGGCCGGACAGCTCCAGGTCCAGGATGACCGCGTCCACCGATGGCCGCGGCCCGGTACGGAGCCCGGTCAGGTCGCGCGCCGTCTGCACCAGTTCCACCCGCTGGCCGGGATCGGACCGGATCCAGGACGCCACCCCTTCGGTGACGACCGGATGGTCCTCGACGATCAGCACGGTCACCGGCTGTTCCATCGCACCTCCGCCCAGAGCATGCCGTCGTCTTGCTGTTGCTGGATGGCGACCCCCTCGCGGGCGACGGGCAGTGATACGACCGTGCCAGTATCGGCCACGAAGCTGACCGCGATGCCGGCCGCCACCGTGGCCAGGGTGATCCGGGCCTGGCTGCGGGCCGCGGTCAGGATCGAGATGGCCGCGTCGGTGATCACCCGCCGGGCCGGGCCCGGCACTTCGGGCAGCACCCCGGCCGTCTCGATGTCGACCGCCACCCCGCGCCGCTCGGCCACGTCGGCACTCGCGTGCAGTTCGTGCACCAGTGATCCGGATACCTCGTCACCCTCGGCCAGCAGCCGGCGCAGCCGGGCGGCCTGGACCGCGCACCGGCTGCGCACCCCGGGGTGGCCGGGGTCGGCCGTGCCCGCCGCCAGCTCCGCGACCAGCGGGACGGCGCTTTCCTGGAGCGCCAGCCAGCGGGCCTGCCGGGCGGCCTGGATGATCTCCGCGGTGGCCGCCCGCTCGCGGGCGGCGTCCTCGCTGCGGGCCGCCGCGGCCGCCTGGTCGGCGGCGAGGTTCAGGGCCCTGACCCCGGCCGCCACCGCCACCTGGGCGCCGGTCGACCAGGCCAGCAGGGCCAGGAACCCGGCCAGGTCGGTGCGGTGCAGCCCGTCCGCCACCTGCACCCCCAGGATGGCCAGGGCCTCGGCGGCCAGAAACCAGGCCAGCTCGGTGAACCGGCGGCGGAGCAGCACCAGCACGCCGGTCCAGCCCGCGCTCCCCCAGGCCCAGTTGACCGCCAGCATCTGGTGGGCCGGGCTGGCCGCCGCGGCGGCCGTGCTGGCGGCCAGCGCGACCACGGCCACCGTCCAGGCCAGGCGCCAGCCCGTGGTTCCGCGCAGCACCAGAATCGATCCGGCCGTGATAGCCACCGCCATGACCAGCCACATCGCGGCCTGGAAGGCGAACGAGCCGTAGTCCGGCCGGTTGCGCAGCAGCTGGCCACCGGCTCCGGCCAGATGCCAGCCCGCGACCAGGAAGACCACCGCGATGGTGAAGGCGCGCTGGTAGCGGTTGGATATGACCGCCGTCGGCCCGCTGGTAGCCAGCCCGGTGGCGGCGGTCATGCCGGCCAGCTCAGGGTCACGGTCGTGCCCGCGTCGGGGCGGCTGGTGATCGCGGCCCGGCCGCCGGCCGCCAGCATCCGCCCGGTGATCGACTCGCGGATGCCCCGGCGGGAGGGCGGGATGGCGGCCGGGTCGAACCCGCGACCGCGGTCCGTGATCTTGATGACCGCCCAGCCCGCATCGCCGGTGACGGTCACGTCGGCCTGGCCGGTTCCGGCGTGCTGCCTGACGTTGCGCAGCGCCTCGCGGACGCAGGCGGCCAGCTGGTCCACGACCGGGGAGGGCAGCCTGACCGGAACCAGCTGCAGCCGGACGGCCAGGTCATCGGCGCTGGCCGCGACCTGCTCCAGCTCCGGTCCCAGGTCAGCCGGTGGCGTCAGCCGGCCGGGCCCGGCCGGGGTATCGGGGGTGTCCGCCAGCCCTTGCAGCACGCGCAGGTCCCGGGCGGCCTGGGCGGTCAGCCCCGGGGATGGCCCGTCGAAGGCACCGGCCGCGACCATGGTCAGGGTGGACAGGACGGTGTCGTGCAGCTGGCGGTGCTGCTCGCGCTGGTCGGCGCGCCGGGCCTCCTCGGCCCGGATCCGCCGCTCGGTCTCCAGGCCGGCCGCGACGACGCTGTCGGCGTCCCGGGCGCCACCGCGGATCACCGCCACCAGGCCGGCCGCGACGATCGCCTCCACCACCAGCAGCCAGGCATCGGACGGCTGACCGGCGCCGAGCCCGTAGGCGATGACCACGATCGCGGCCGCGGGCAGCCCGAGCCACGGCCGCAGCGCGATCTGCAGGATGTACACCGACGTGCAGGCCAGCGGGAGCATCCAGGACGTGCTGTCCATGATCAGGACGTCCGGGACCAGG
>DASXMW010000285.1:0-18342 GCA_036495425.1 Streptosporangiaceae bacterium
ACGATGTCGGTCGCGCCGAACTCCAGCGCCGTGCCCAGCCGGAACTTGTTGGTGTCGACCGCGATGACCTTGGAGGCACCCCACAGCCCGGTGGTCTGGATGGCCGACAGGCCGACCGCCCCGGCCCCGACCACGGCCACGGTGTCGCCGGGCCGTACCTGCCCGGCCAGCACGCCGACCTCGTACCCGGTCGGCAGCGAGTCGGCCAGGAAGATGGCCTGGTCGTCGGTGACGTTCTCCGGCACCGTGTACAGCGACGTGTCGGCGAAGGGGACCCGGACCGACTCGGCCTGGGTGCCGTCGATTAGGTGGCCGAAGATCCAGCCGATCCCGCCCACGGTCTGGCAGTGCGACGGCATACCCCGCTGGCAATACTCGCAGCGGCCGCACTTGGTGATGGCCGGCACCAGCACCCGGTCGCCGACGGCGAAGCTCTTGACCCCCTCGCCGACCGCGGTGACCGTGCCCACAGCCTCGTGCCCGAGCACCCGGCCCGCGGTCACGGCGGCCACGTCGCCGTGCAGGATGTGCAGGTCGGTGCCGCAGATCGTGGTGGTGTCGACCCGCACCACCGCGTCGGTCGGCTCCTGGATGGCGGCGTCGGGGACGTCCCGCCATTCCTTCGTGCCCGGACCCTGATAAACCAGTGCCTTCATGCCGCCTCCATTGGCTCGGCCCGGCGCCGTAACGCCCGGTGCCGGTAACGCTAAGCAAGAAGAACAGACGCGGCTGTTTCATAATGAAACGCTGTATACGAAAGATTCGGGCACGATAACGGTGGGCGCGGCGGCCTGCCGCTGCCGCGCCCACCAATTTCCGCCCGGGCCGGGCCGGTATTACCAGCCCACGGCCACGACCATGTACTGCGGGTTGGTGACCGAGATGTCCGAGGACTGCCCGGCGTCGTCGTCGTACGGGAAGCCGTACTGCAGCCCGTTGATCGCGTTCTGGTGCCAGAACTGGGCGTAGTAGTTGGCCGGTGCGGCCTGGTAGAAGTTGGCCGGGTTGGACTGGCTCGCGGCCGGCAGCTGGGCCACGTGCCGGTTCAGGCCCGCGCACAGCGTCGGGTTGGCCGACAGCGTCCCGCCGCAGCCGAAGATCTGCGCGGTGGAGTCGCTGCTGTCACCGTTGGCCGCCGCGTAGCTGGTGAAGTAGTTCGCGTACTGGCCGCCGGTCTGGAACGCGGGGTCGTTGCCGGGCGACGGGATGCCGTACGGCGCGTTGTCCGTGGCCAGTTCCTTGAACTCGGCCGGCACCGAGTTCTCGAACCGCTGGAAGGTCGCGGTCCGGCTTTCGGTGAACGTCGCGTAATTCTCGCCGACCTCCTGGTTGGAGCCGTCCTTTCCGTGCAGCAGCAGGGCCAGTTTGAGGCCGAACCGGTCGACTCGGGTGGTGTCCACATTGATCGAGGACGCACCGACCGTGAATTCGATGAAGTCGTAGTAGGGGGCGTTGGGGGAGCCGAGGTAGAAGTACATCCGCCCGGCGGAATTGGCCGGCATGTCGATGTACGGCTGCTGCGCGATCGACTCTTCCTGGCCGTTGAAGCTCCAGTACACCTGGCTGTCCGGGTACTGGCCGTTGGTCTGGTTGACGATGGAGACCTCGAGCACCTTGGTCGCGGCCGGGATGGCGCTGGTGTTGCCCCAGAACGAGGCGGGCGGCGCACCCGAGCCGGTGGTGCCGCCCCCGCCGCCGGAGGTGCCGCCGGTGGTGGTGTAGACGCCGAACTCCCACAGCGAGTACCCGTAGGGGGTGGCCCGGGTCGTGCCGTACATGCGCACGTAGCGGCCGGTGCCGTTGACGCTCAGGGTCTGGCTGCCGCCGGTCCCGTTGGTGCTGGAGTAGATCGTGGTCCAGCTGCTGCCGTCGGCCGAGGCCTGGATCTGGAACGCGCTGGCGTAGGCGGCCTCCCAGTCCAGGGTCACCTGGCAGATGGTTTGGGACGCGCCCAGGTCGACCTCCAGCCACTGGGGGTCGCTGAACGCGCTGGACCAGCGGGTGCCGGTGTTGCCGTCGACCGCGTCCGACGCCGGGTAGGCCGCGCTCTCGGTGGACGACGAGGTGGCCGGGTGGTTCAGGGCGGCGTCGGTGGTGTTGCAGCCGGTGCCGGTGCTGCCGGAGGTGCCGTAGACCTGGAACTCGTACAGGCTGTAGCCGTACTGGGTGCCCCGGGCCGTGCCGTACATCCGGACGTAGCGGCCGGTGCCGCTGACGCTCAGGGTCTGGGTGCCGCCGGTGCCGCTGGTCGTCGAGTAGACCGTGGTCCAACTGGAGTTGTCGGCCGAGGTCTGAATCTGGAACGCCTTGCCGTAGGCGGCCTCCCACTGCAGCGTCACCTGGCTGATCGTGGCGCTGGCGCCCAGGTCGACCTCGAGCCACTGGGGGTCGCTGAACGCGCTGGACCAGCGGGTGCTGGTGTTCCCGTCCACCGCGGCCGAGGCCGGGAACGAGGAGTTCTCCACCGAGGAGGCGGTGGCCGTCTTGCCCTGGGAGAGGAGGGTCGCGCTGGCGGCGGCGTCCCGGACCTTGGCCGGGCTCAGGTGCGTGCCACGCGGCGACACCCCGGCGAACACGGCCACCAGGGCCAGCGCGGCCACCAGGGCCGACAGCCATCGATACCGTGACCTTCGCCAATAAGGTTGGTGCGGGAGCGGCCTCATCAACTGTCCTTTCCGAACCGGAGTGGTCTGCCCGGTCGGCGGCGCCGACCCGGCCGGGGCTCGCTGGGGCTGCCGTCCCGCCCCCCGGCAGCCGGTCGATCGATACTTTTAACCTTGAAAAAAGCCTTAGTTTTTACCGGAACTTAACGGGCGGCCCGTCGGCCGTCAAGGCGGTCCGGCGTTAATTCTTGTTAATATCCGGCGGTTTCTGACGCTTCTCCCGCCTGCGGTCACACAACGGTCAGGTCTCACCTGGTGTGGTACGCGGGGCCGTGGTGGTGAGGAGCGGCCCGCGGCAGGTCCGGCCGGCCGGAATGGGCCAGATTTATGGGCGTTCGGCGGGCCGAACCAGCGGCCGTGCGGCACCGTTGTACAAGGTGAGATTGGCGGGAGCGAGAAGGGTGCGACAGGCCGTGCCACACAGCGGAAGGCTCAGGTCCCTCAAGCCGGGGACCCCTCAGTTCACCTTCGTCATGGGCCTGGTCTTCCTGTGCGCGGGCCTGGCCGAGCTGGTCGGAGTGGTCTACGGCGCGCCGCGCTGGGGCTGGATCGCGGTCGCCATCTGGCTGGCCGGCGGCGGTGCCCTGGTCGCCCTGGCCACGATCCAGCTGCACCGCACCGCGAGCGCCCGCGTTCCGCTCTGAGCCCGGGCGACGCCGCCCGTAGACTGCCCGGGTGATCAACGCGGTCGTCTTCGACGTGGGCGAGACGCTGGTGGACGAGACGCGTCAGCACGGCGAGTGGGCCGACTGGCTGGGCGTGCCGCGGCACACGTTTTCGGCCGTATTCGGGGGGATGGTGGCCACCGGGCGGGAGTTCCGGGACGCGCTGGTGTTGTTCAAGCCGGACTTCCACCTGCCCACCGAACGCCGGCGCCGGGCCGAGGCCGGGTTGATCGACGAGTTCACCGAGGCTGACCTGTATCCGGACACCCGGGCCTGCCTGACCGCGCTGCGGGACCAGGGGGTCTGGGTCGGCATCGCCGGGAACCAGCCGGCCCGCGCCGGAGACCTGCTGCAGGCCATGGATCTGCCCGTGGACCTGATCGCCACCTCCCAGGGCTGGGGCGTCAGCAAGCCCGACCCGTGCTTCTTCGAGCGGGTCGTCGCGGCCGTGCCGTTCCCCGCGGGCGAGATCGCCTACGTCGGCGACCGGGTCGACAACGACATGAAGCCGGCCAAGGCGGCCGGGCTGCACACGATCTACCTGCGCCGCGGCCCGTGGGGCTACCTCTGGGCCGGCCACCCCGACCTGGCCGGCGCCGCCGACTGGCAGGTCGCCTCGCTGGCTGAAATCCCACCGCTGCTGGCCGCGGCCAACCGGGGCTGAATCCGTCCGCACCAGTTCGTGCACCCGGGCACCCAACCGGCGTTTCGGTCATTAAGGTAAACACGCTGAGCAATGAGTTCGTCGCTGGATGGGAGCAGACGTGTGACACCAGAGGACGCGGTCCGGGCCTTCTTCACGGCCTACAGCCAGGGCCACCCCGAGCAGTTCGACCAGTGTGTGTCGCCCGATTACGTCGACTACGGCCACACTCCGCCCGGCCGCGGCCCCCAGGGTGCCCGCGACGACTACGAACACGCGGTCCAGGTCGCCGGTGGTGTCACGCGCTACGACATCGACGCCCTGGTCCTGCGCGACGACACGGTCGCGGTGGCCTGGACCGGGCGTCTGCCGAACGGGTCCGGCTACCGGGGGCTGAGCCTTTACGAGGTCGTCGAGGGCAAGGTCGCCGAGACCCGGCACGCCCGGATCGGCTCGCTGCCGGTCTGACCACCGCCGCCCACGCATTCCCGCCAGCCCCGGAGCCCGGGGGCGGAGCCCCATGTGCACGATGTCACATCGTTAACAGCGGGGTGTGCACGATGTGACATCGTGCCCCCGGATAACGCCGGCCGAGCTGACCCGAGCCCGCCAGGAACCTTCCGCCGTCACGGCGCCGATTCCGAGCCGGCCTCCTGGCCGGGGTGTTCGTCGGGATCGATGTCGTGGCGGCGGAGCAGGGCCCGGAGCCGATCGACCTCCGAGCGCAGGGCCTCGACCTCGGTTCGCAGTCGCCGGACCGGGGGACCGGGACGGCCGGGCGGCCCGGGCTGGGGCGACAGGACCGTCGGCGAGGCCTGGGCTTCCGGAGACGGCGGGCCCGGCTGCTGCGGCTGCCTGGCGATCACCTGTTCCCGGGCCGCGTCCAGGCGCACGCCCAGGTCCCGCAGGGTCCGGCCGGCCAGGCCGTCCTCTTCCTTGATCAGGGCCAGCAGCAGGTGCTCGGTGCCGATGAAGTCGCTCCCCAGCTGCAGGGCCTCCCGCAGGCTCAGCTCCAGCACCTTCTTGGCCCGCGGCGTGAACGGGATGTGCCCGGAGTCGGTCTCCGGCCGGTGGCCGACGGGCATGTAGTGGCCGAGCCGGTCGCGGACCTGGTCTTCGGTCACCCCCATCGACTCGAGCACGCTGGCGCCCATGCCGTGGTGGTCGCGGACCAGCGCCAGCAGCAGGTGCTCGGTGCCGATGTAGCTGTGGTGCAGCGCGCGGGCCTCTTCCTGGGCGTGCACGACGACCAGCCGCGACCGGTTGCCGAACCGCTCGAACATGCCGCATCACCGTCCCGGCCTAGGTTGCGCATGTCCGTCTGCTTTGACCATACGCCGCGTCAGGCGCGGCTCCCAGCCCGCGCGCCCGCCCGCGACCGGGGCTAGCGGGAGTGGCGGACGATGACGGCGATCTGGACCCGGTTCTCCAGGCCCAGCTTGGTCAGGATGCGGGACACGGTGGCCTTGACCGTGGCCGGGCTGACGTACAGCTGGCTGGCGATCTGCGCGTTGGTGGCGCCGTCGGCCCGGCCGGGCGCCGGGTCCTGTCCACGCGGGGGCGTGGACAGGACCGGCCCGTTTCCGCTACCAGGTCTGCTCGGCCGCGCGGACCAGGAGTTCGTTGACGGCCACCCGCCGGTCCCGGGTCACGATGTAGGCCACGGCGTCGGCGATGTCCTCCGGCCGCAGCGCCTCGATCGCCGCGGTCTGCCGCTCGGCCGCGGCCCGCACCTCGTCCCGGTTGTGGGTGACCAGTTCGGTGTCGACGGTGCCGGGCTCGACCACGCTGACCCGCACCCGCTGGCTGATCAGCTCCTGGCGCAGCGACTCGGAGAACGCGGCCACCCCGAACTTGGTCAGCGCGTACACCCCGGCCCCGGGCCGGGCCACCCGGCCCGCGGTCGAGGAGATCGTGACCACGTCGGCGACCCGGCGCGGGCCGTCAGCGGCCGCCTCGACCAGGTGGGGCAAAGCGGCGTGGACCACGTACAGCTGGGCCTGGACGTTCAGCGCGATCATCGTGTCCCAGTCCTCGGCCGGGCTGTTCAGCGCGGGCCCCAGCAGCATGACCCCGGCGTTGTTGACCACCGTGTCCAGCCGGCCCAGGTCGGCCACGGTGCGCCGGACCGCGTTCTCGGCCTGCTCACGGTCGGTCAGGTCGCTCTCCAGGGCCAGCGCGGTTCCGCCGTGGTCCTTGATCACCGCGGCCAGCTCGTCGAGGCGGTCCCGGCGCCGGGCGGCCAGAGCCACCGCCGCCCCTTCGGCCGCCAGCCGCTGGGCCGTGGCCCGGCCGATCCCGCTGCTGGCCCCGGTCACCAGCGCGACCGTCCCGTCCAGTTCTGCCATTCGTCCCGCCTCTGCCGCTCGTGAGGGTCTTTGCTGCCCGTGGATGGGTGCCGCGGCCGAGCCTAAGGCCTGTCTAAAAGCTGGTGGTGCGGGGTGGCCTGCGGGTCCTGTCGCCATCACAGCAGAAACTGCACACTTTCAGGTGTTCAGCCCGGATCCCAGCCGTCCACTGCCGCTGGGCCAGGCGGAGGCCACCGCCCAGTGCACCGCCGCCAAACGATCGCCCCGACACTTACAAAGACGACCTAGCCCCGGGCTGACCGGCGCCGGCCGATGGCCTCGGCCACCTCGGGCAGCCCCGGTACCACCAGGTCGGCGGCGGCCAGCGCCTCGGCCGGGTGGGTGGTGGTGACCGCCACCACCAGCGCGCCCGAGGCCTGGCCCGCGGCCACCCCAGCCGGTGAATCCTCGACCACCACGCAGCCCGCGGGGGAGACCCCGAGTTCCCGCGCGGCCAGCAGGTACCCGTCCGGGGCGGGCTTGCCGCGGTGCACGTCCTCGGCGGTGACCAGCACCTTCGGCACCGGGAGCCCGGCCGCGGCCAGCCGCGCGGTCATCAGCGGCCGCGGCCCGGACGTGACCGCGGCCCACGGCCGCCCGTCCAGCCCGGCCAGCAGATCGGCCGCGCCACGGCAGGCGACCACGTCGCGGTCGGCCAGTTCGAGCGCGTCGATCCGCTCCTGGGCCGCGGGCCGGTCCGGCCGCGGGAAGAACTCCTCGACCGTGTCCGCGCTGCGCCGCCCGTGGCACGCGGCCACGATCGCGTCCCCGTCCACCCCGAATTCCCGGGCCACCTGGCGCCAGGCTCGTTCCACCACCGCCGACGAGTCGACCAGCGTGCCGTCGATGTCGAACAGGAAGGTCAGCATGGCGCCCGACCTTACTGGGCCCGCCGGCCGGCTAATTGCGTTGACGTCCCCGGACCGGCTGGCTGCCAATGACGACCGTGAGCTTCCTGGCCGATCCGCCCGTGTTGTGGGGTGACCTGATGCGCCTGGAGCCCCTGCGGGCCCTGGCCAGGCTGGGGGCCCGGTTCGAGGGCGTGCTCCGGTCCTGGTCGCCGTCGCGGGCCCCGGGGGAGGAGGACCGCCCGCGGGATTCGGCCATGTTCTCGGTCCTGGCTGCTGAGTGGCCAGTGACCCGGGCGGGCCTGTGCGCCCGGGTCGGACGGCCCGCACCGTCCCTGACCAGCAGGATCGTCGCAAAATTTCCAAATGAGAGCCTTCTCATCCAGGCCTCATCGGGCCGAGCTCCGTACCACTGAGTGTGGGAACCATGCGGAAGCTAGTGCTCGCCGTCGGGGGCGTGCTGCTGATCACGGCGGGGATCGTGCTGGCCGCGGTCATGGCCATCACGCCCAGCCGGACCCCGGGGGTCATCGGGCCGGCCGTGCAGGTCGGCCCGGCCACCGCCACCAGCAGCGGAACCAGCAGCGGGACGGCCACCCCGCCGGCCACGCGATCCACGCCCCCGGCCGCCAAAAGCCGGCCCGCGGCCACGCCGGCCGGCGAGGACCGCGTCCACTCGGTGTCGCCGTCGCCCGCGGTGCAGGTCACCGACGACCACGGCGGCGGCCGTCGCAGTGGCCGGCACGGTGACTGACCGGGCTGCCCTCCGGGACCGCCTGCGGTGGCCGGCGATCGGGGTCCGGGTCAGGGTCCTGGCCACCGTGCTGGCCCTCACCGCCCTGGCCATGGCCCTGGCCGGGACGGTGTCGGTGCTGGTGCAGCGGTCGGCCGGGACCAGCCGGGCCGACCTCACCATCGCCCGCGACGTGGCCGAGTTCCGGGCCCTGGCCCGGACCGGCAACGGGCCCGGCCGCCCGTTCACCAGCGTCAGCGCGGTCCTGCAGGCCGGGATCCAGCGGCAGGTGCCGGCCGAGGACGAGACCTACCTGGGCCTGGTCAACGGCCAGCCAGCCTGGATCCCGTCCGGCCAGCGCCCGGTCCAGCTGGAGGACCAGCCGGGCATCGTCCGCACCGCGGCCCGGCTCGGCCCGGACGCCCCGGTCCAGATCCGCCAGGCCAGCACCCGGGCGGGCGAGATCCGCTACGCCGTGGTCCAGGTCCGGGTGGCGGGCCAGCCGCAGACCGGCAGCTACGTGGTGGCCATCGCCACCACCCGTGACCAGCAGGTGATCCTGGCCGGAGCCCGGCAGTACGCGCTGATCGCGCTGGGCTCGCTGGTGCTGGTCGGCCTGGTCGGCTGGCTGGTGGCCGGCCAGCTGCTGCGGCCGCTGCGGCTGCTGCGCGAGGCGGCCGAGCGTATCTCGCACACCGACCTGAGCCTGCGGATCCCGGTGTCGGGCCGGGACGACGTGACCGAGCTGACCCGGACCGTGAACGCCATGCTCGACCGGCTGGACGCGGCGTTCGCGGCCCAGCAGCGCTTCCTCGACGACGCCGGCCACGAGCTGCGCACCCCGGTCACCGTGGTCCGGGGACACCTGGAGGTGCTCGACGTACGCGACCCACTGGAGGTGGCCGAGGTGCGTGACCTGGCCCTGGACGAGCTGGACCGGACCGGCCGGCTGATCAGCGACCTCACCCTGCTGGCCAAGGCCCGGCGGCCGGACTTCGTCCGCCCCGCCCCGGTGGATCTGGCCCAGCTCACCGACGACGTGGCCGGCAAGGCCAGCGCGCTCGGACCCCGCCACTGGACGGTCGAGGCCCGGGCCGAGGTGGTGGTCCGGGCCGACCAGCAGCGGCTCACCCAGGCCCTGCTGCAGCTGGCCGACAACGCGGTCAAGCACACCAAGGACGGCGACGAGATCGCGATCGGCTCGTCGGCCACCCGGTCCCAGCTGCGGCTCTGGGTCCGCGACCACGGGCCGGGCGTGGCCGCCGAGGACGCCGGCCGGATCTTCGAGCGGTTCGGCCGGGCCGCCTCGGCGCCCGGCCGGAACGAGGAAGGCTCCGGTCTCGGGCTGGCCATCGTGGCCGCCATCGCCGAGGCCCACGGCGGCCGGGTCGGGCTCGACAGCCGTCCCGGCCACGGGGCCACCTTCACCCTGGTGCTCCCGGTGAACGGGGCCCGGTCATGAGCCGGATCCTGGTCGCCGAGGACGAAGGCCGGATCGCCTCGTTCATCGACAAGGGGCTGCGCGCCGCCGGGCACGCGGTCACCGTGGTCGCCGACGGGCCCTCGGCCCTGGACGAGGCCCGGTCGGGACGGCACGACCTGATGGTCCTGGACATCGGGCTGCCGCTGCAGGACGGCTTCGCGGTCCTGCGTCACCTGCGCGAGGCCCGCCATCAGCTCCCGGTCATCATCCTGACCGCCCGGGACTCGGTCGGCGACACCGTGGCCGGCCTGGAGGGCGGGGCCGACGACTACATGGCCAAGCCGTTCCGGTTCGAGGAACTGCTGGCCCGGATCCGGCTCCGGCTGCGCCCGGACCAGCGGGCGCCCGAGAGCACCGTGCTGCGCTACGGCGACCTGGCCCTCGACCTGCGCAGCCGGCGGGCCGCGGTCGGCTCCCGCACGGTCGAGCTTTCGGCCCGCGAGTTCACGCTCATCGAGACGTTCCTGCGCAATCCGGGGCAGGTGCTGTCCCGCGAGCAGTTGCTCAGCCACGTCTGGGGTTACGACTTCGACCCCGGCTCCAACGTCGTCGACGTCTACGTACGCTACCTGCGCAAAAAGCTCGGGGCGGGGCGGATCGAGACCCTGCGCGGTGCTGGATACCGCCTGGTGGAGGCCTTCGATAAAAATATGGAAGGTAGATGAAAGGGCTCTCATCCAGCCCTCCTGCTCGTCTCACGCTGGCCCCTGAAGGTGGAGAGCAGCACCGACCGACGGTGCGCGACAAGGAGTCCATCGTGTTCAAGCTCTCCGCCTCAGCCACCAGGATCGCCGCCGCCACCGCGGCCGCGGGTGCCACCGCCGTCATCGGCATCGGCGTCGCCACCGCCTCCAGCGGCCCGGCCCCGTCATCGGCCCACCCGGCCGCCGCGGCCACGGTCAGCCAGGCGGCGTCGCAGGGCCAGTCCAGCGCGGCCAGGGAGGACCGGGTCTCCGCGCAGCACCGGCACGCCGAGCCCCGGGACGACCGCGGCCGCCACGCGGAGCCCGGCGACGACCGGGGGCGTCACGCCGAGCCCGGCGACGACCGGGGGCGTCACGCGGAGCCGGGGGATGACCGGGGCCGGCACACCGAGCCGGGGGACGACCGGACCGCTCGCGCCGTGCCCGCGGCCCGGGTCACCACGGCCGCGGCCGCGGTGGCGGTGGCCGACGACCGCGGCGTGCACGCGGAGCCCGGGGACGACCGGGGTGCCCACGCCGAGCCGGGCGACGACCGGGGCCGTCAGGCCGAGCCCGGCGATGACCGTGGTGGTCAGGGCGGCCACGGTGGCCAGGGCCAGCCCGGTGACGACCACGGGCGCCACGGTGGTCACGACCGCTGACCCGGCGCCGGCCGGGCCCCCGGAGCGCCGCGCCCGGGGGCTCCGGCCTGCCAGGATCAGGCGGTCAGATGCGGCCGCCGGCCAGCAGCCGGGCGCAGTAGGTCAGGGTCCGGTCCAGGCGTCCCGCACCCTCACCGGTCCGCCCCGGGTGGCAGCCGCAGCGCGGCCAGCTGGCTCGACTGCAGCACCAGCCGCCCGGCCGAGTCCCAGCCCTCGCAGACCTCGTCGGCGAAGCCGTCCTGGATCAGCTGGGTCCGCAGCCGCAGCCGCAGCGGGCCCGGGACCGGCCGAGCGCGGACGTAGACGGTCAGGTCCAGGGTGGGCACCCAGCCGCTGAGCACCACCCCGAAGGTGGCCGGCGGCAGCGCGTCCGCGGCGAACAGCAGCCCGATCGGGTCCAGCGCGTCGTGCTCGTCGTCCCGCAGCCAGGCCCGGAGTTCCCCGTCGCCGGTCACCGCCGGGCCGTCCGGCGTGATCGTGAAGGCCGCGGCCGGGTCGAAGCTCACCGAGACCCCGCGCCGGTCGGCGCGGAACAGCGGCTGGCACTCGCCGATCGGCGGCATCGCCGCCGGCTCGATGCCGCCCCAGTACGGTTCGCTGGCCGCGGGCAGCGTGGCCAGCGTGAACTGGGCCTGCGCCCCGGGCTGGCCGTCGTGGCTGATGGCCGCGGTGACCTGGATCGCGGTCCGGCCCGCGCGCAGCACGCTGGTCTCGATCCGGGCCGGGCCGACGTCGGGCGAGCGGAAGAACTGCGCCCCGGCCGCGATCACGTCCCGGTGCCCGGATCCCGCCGTCCGGGCCGCGGCCACCGCCGCCCGGCCCAGGCAGGCCAGCAGGTAACCACCGTTGGGCTTGGCCCCGCCGATCGCGTACTCGGACCGCAGGTCAGCCTGGTAAGCCCCGTCGCCGTCCGGGGTCACGGCCGTGGCCGCGGCGAACGTCGTGGTCATGAAGCTGACGCTACCCGCCGGTTCGACGACTTTCAGGCCGCCCTCGGCGTCGGCGGCAACATCCCGGCCCAGCGGCTGGACCGCCTGGTCGCCGACGGCCCGGGCCACCCTGCGATGGACGGGGCAGCCAGGGCATAGTGATGGCATGGCACAGAGCAGACAGTGGATCGTGGACATGCTGCGGGAGATCGGCTACACCCAGGCCGCCGACAGCGCCATGCACGAGCTACCCGATCCGGTGGAAATGGATGAGATCAAGAAGTTCGGCGACCGGCACGGCATCACCATCGACACCTTGATCAGCGGGATGGGCGGCAGCCCCTGACCTGGCGCACCGGGGCACCCTCACGGCGGTGCCCGTGGTTGCGTGCCCACGCCCGGCCTACGACGGCACCACCACGTGCTTGACCTCGGCCATGTAGCGGTTGGCGGAGGCGGCGGCCTGGTCCGGGGTGCGGCCGGCCTCGCGGGCCAGCATGTAGGCCGCGTACCAGTCCCACCAGTTGTGCGGCGGGGCCACGGCTTCGAACTTGCCGTGGTGATCGGCGGTCTCGTGCAGCAGTTCGGCCCGGGCGGCGACGGTCTCGTTGGTGGTGGACACGGCAGCCTCCTTGATCGCAGCGGTCAGTTCCGGTCGCCGTTGGTGAAGATCTGCAGGAAGAATAGGAACACGTTCAGAATGTCGAGGAAGATCGACGCGGCCAGGAACGGCGCCTCGCTGACGTCGGTTGAGCGGCGCAGCCGCTGGAAGTCGCACATCGTGAACCCGGCGAAGATCACCAGCCCGAGCACCGAATAGGCCAGGTCGGCCCCGGGGATGTGCACGAAGACCAGCACCAGCCCGGCCAGGATCAGGGCCAGCAGGGCCCAGAAGCACACCCGGGCCACCACGGCCAGGTCCCGCCGGGTGGCGTAACCGAATGCGCCGAAGGCCGCGATGAACAGCGCGGTCGCTCCGCCCGCCTGCCACACCGCCTGCGGGTCGGCGGCGGCGTAGTAGGCCACCGTGGGCCCCACCGCCAGCCCGATCAGCAGGCCGAACGCGCCCAGCAGGCCGACGGTCAGCGCCATCGACCGGCGGGCCGCGAACCGCATGGCCAGCAGGCGATGAAGGCCAGGATGTAGTCCACGATGGCCAGCCCGCCGGTCATCCCGTGGCCGACCCAGGCGCCCAGCGCGAACAATCCGGCGGTGCCCGCGACGTAGCCCATGGTCTGCGCGAACAAGGTGTGCGCCTGGTCGCGCTGGGACCTGCCCATCTGCTGGTAGGGAAGGGTGTGGGTCGTCGTCATGTCGGGCTCCCTTCCGGCCGCTGGTGGTAGCTGCAGCCTTCACGATGACCGCGGATCACCGCTGGCCGCACCAGGGTAAGACCCTGGTGCCCCCCGGGCCAGGGTGCCCCACGGGTGCGGCCCGCCGCAGGCGGCGGCAGGCTGGTCCCAGGTCATACCGGAACAGTCGTCCGGCAACGAAGGAGCTGAGCTCATGAACGGCGCACCCGTGACGCTGACGGTCGTGTCCAGCCGCGCGGAGGCGGACCTGATCGTGGGCCTGCTCGGCAGCGGCGGCCTGCGGGCCGCGGTCTCCGCCGACGACGCCGGCGGCCAGGATCCCCAGCTGCAGCTGGAAGGCGTCCGCATCCTCGTCGCCCCCGAAGACGAAGCCGCCGCCCGCCAGCTCCTGGCCGACGCCGAAGCCGACGCCGAAGCCAACGCCGGCTCCGGCGCACCGGCCGAGTAGAGCCAGCCTGCCGTTTACAAGGCGTCACCGAACCAGGTGGAGAGCGCCTCACGCAGCGTGAGCGCGGCTGTGCCGGCGGATTCGTCGATGGTCGCGGCCCAGGCGATGTGGGCGTCCGGGCGGATCAGCAGGGCGTCGGCCGGCCGGTGATCGGTTTCAGCGGTGTGGATGTCGATGCGATGCTGCCAGCCGCGGGCGGTCTCGCGAAGCTCGCGACGATCGGCCAGGTCAAGGAGAACGGGCCGGGCGGCGCGCATGAGTTCGGCCACGCTGGTTGCGCCCTGACCGGTGTTCAGGGTGAGGTCAGGCGCGAAGGTACCGGTCAGAGCGTGCTGGCTGGTGCCGGGCATCGGGTAGCGAATGCCGGTGCCGGCGATGAGCTCGCCCGTACGCCGCAGTGGCTGCTCGTCGGAGACCAGCTCGAGGAAGAATTCGCGCAGCGCTTGCGCAGCTGGGTCCTGTCCACGCCGCAGGGCCACCTGAGCCTGAGCCTGCAGCAGCGCCCGCGCCCCGGCGAAGTGGCGCTCATCGTGATACGAGTCGAGCAGGCCAGCCGGCGCCCAGCCACCGATGACGGCGGCCAGCTTCCAGGCCAGGTTGACCGAGTCGAGCATGCCGATGTTGATTCCGATCCCGGTCGCGGGGAACTGGTGAGCCGCGTCGCCGGCCAGCACGATCCGCCCGTCGCGGTACCGTGCGGCCTGCCGAGCCTGAAGCCCGTAGCGCGACAGCCGGGTCACGTCGGCCAGGGGCAGATCCGCGCCGAGCACACGGCGGATGCTGGCCTGGAACTCGCTCAGGGTCATCGGTCCGTCATCACCGGCTTCGGCGGGCTCGTCTTCGGTGGTCTGAAGGAGCAGAGCCCCGGAGGTGAGCGACCCGAACCCGAACACACCGCGGTCCGTCCGGGTGAAACCGGCCCGGACCCGGCCCAGCCCGGGGACGTCGAGGTCACCGTCGTCCAGCCGGGTCACCGAATCAGGCACGGTGGCCTGGCCCAGCCGGTTCACCTCCGGATAGGTGATGCCGGGGAACGGGATCCCGGCCGCATCGCGGACCCGGCTGTGCGCGCCATCGCAGCCCACCAGGTACCGGGCGGTCATGCGCTGGAGCCCGTCCGGGCCGTGCACCTCGACGGCCACCGTGGCGTCGTCCTGACTGGCCCCGGCCACCTCGTGCCCGAGGCGGATATCAGCCCCGAGCTCGCGGGCATGCTCGGCGAGCAGGCGCTCGAGTCGCGGTTGCGGGAGATGCGCCACCCGTATCGGGGGATCCGCCAGCCGCGAGAAGTCCAGATGCATACCGCCGAACGGGGCCGTGGCCGCCGGGCCGATGGGGCGGCCGCTGGCCGCTTCGACCCGGTCCAGCAGGCCCCGGTAGCGCAGCAGCTCCACAATCCGCCCGTTGAAGGCGCTGGCCTTCGGGGTCTGTCCCCACCGGGGCTGCCGCTCCAGTACCAGCGGTCGCACTCCGGCCAGGCGCAGTTCACACGCCAGCATCAGGCCGGTCGGGCCCGCGCCCACGATGATCACATCGGCATCCATCAATGGCTGCTCCCGTCACGGTCTTCCGTCGCGTCCCAGCGCGCCCCGGTCGCCACCGGCACCAGCGGGGCGCTGGGCGGCTCGTCCATGATCGGCCGTTGACCTTCTTCCAGCCGAGGATCGTCGTAGCTGAGCGTCCCGCCGGCCGGGAGCTTCGGTCGCACGGACGGTGCGCGGCGCCGGGCCCGGCGCGCCCGGCGGGCCAGGCGTTCCGCGGCTGCTTCGGCGTGTATGTCCCTGATGTGGTCGGCTGCGAGCTGCCCGATGATGACCGGATGCATGATCTTCCCCTGTGTCTGCTGCGCGCGCGGTGATGTGCGATGGTGAATCTGGGTCCGTGGATCTGCACGCTACGAACCCGGGGCCGGATCGGCGTCACCCGAAGGTGCCGATGCTGGGTGGAATTCTGGCCGGGCTGGCGATGGCACGATGGTGCCGTCGGTGCCAGCCGTCTTGGTCATCGCCTGACGTGATTACTGGGGGGAATACCGGGGGAGGGTCGGGTGTATGGCCGAGCCGTCCTTCGCGGCCCCATCGGAAGTGGCCGCTGAGCGAGATGTCCTGCTGGCCACCAAGCTGCATACGCCCAGGCCCCGCCCGGACCTGATACCACGTCCGCGATTGGCCGAACGCCTCGACGAGGGACTGGCCCGCGGGCTGATGCTGGTCTGCGCCCCAGCGGGGTACGGCAAGACGGTCCTGCTGGCGGACTGGGCCCGGCGCGGCCAGCAGCCGGTGGCGTGGTTGTCGATCGACGCTGGCGACAACGACCCGGCGCGGTTCTGGCGCCATGCCGTGGCCGCGCTCGGCCAGCACCGGCCGGGGCTCGCCGAGCGAGTGGGCTCACTGCTCGGGCCGCCCGCGCCTTCGTCATACGAAGGACTGATGACCGCGCTGATCAATGACCTGGCCGCCCAGCCGGCCGCGGACCAGGCGGTGCTCGTGCTCGACGACTACCACCTCATCGACTCCGAGACCGTACACACGTCGCTCGGGTTCCTGATCGAGCACCGGCCACCGGGATTGCAGCTGGTGCTGGCCAGCCGCAGCGACCCGCCGCTCGCGCTGGCGCGGCTGCGGGGCCGCGGGCAACTGGCCGAGCTGCGCGCCGCGGAGCTGCGATTCACCGCCGATGAGGCGGTGGCCCTGCTGCAGCAGGGGGCGCCCGTTCCCGGCGCCGCCCTCCCGGAAACGGCGCTGGCGGCGCTGGCCGCGCGCACCGAGGGCTGGGCGGCCGGGTTGCAGCTGGCGGCGTTGTCGTTGCGCGGGCAGCCCGATGCCGCCGGGTTCACGGCCGCGTTCACCGGAAGCCACCGTTACGTGCTGGATTTCCTGGCCGAGGAGGTGCTGGCGCACCAGAGCGAGCGGGTGCGCACATTCTTGCTGGAGACGTCGGTGCTGGAGCGGCTGTCGGGGGATCTGTGCGATGCGGTGACTGGCGGGCCCGGTAGCCAGGATCTGCTGGAGCAGGTGGAGCGGGCGGGGCTGTTCGTGGTGCCACTGGATGAGGTGCGCGGCTGGTGGCGTTACCACCATCTGTTCGCGGACCTGCTTCGTGCCCGCTTGCCGCAGGAACTTCCCGGCCGGGTTTGTGAACTGCACCGGAACGCAGCCGCCTGGTACGCGGCGCGGGGGCTGGCCGATGACGCGATCCGGCACGCGGTCGCCGCCGGGGAGCTGATCTGGGCCGCCCGGCTGATCGAGCAGCACTTCGACGAACTGTTCTACCTGCGCGGCGAGGGGGTCACGGTTCAGCGGTGGCTTTCGCTGCTGCCAGGTGACCTGATCCGGACCCGTCCCCGGCTGCTGTTGGCCCAGGCCTTCCTGGCCTCCCACAGCGGTCATATGGAAACGGTCCAGCCGCTGCTCGAGGCGGCCGAGCAGGCGTATCCGGGTGTGGCCGAGGAGCCGTTTGAGCCTACGGCCGGCCAGGCCGGCAGCATGCTGGTCAATGTCCCGGCGCTGATCGCGATCCATCGTGGCTTCCTGGCCCAGCTCCGCGGGGACGCCGAAGCTACGGCGGTGCTGGCCGCGCGGGCCCTGGCCGAGAGCGGGGAAGGCCAGTGGCGGCTGAGCTCTACCGCCCGGGGATTCCTGGCCATGGCCGAGTGGCTCGGTGGCCGGCTCACGGAAGCTGAGCGCCTTTTCGCGGCCAGCATCGCCGGGTGGCAGGCGGCCGGCCAGCCCACCTTCACCGCGTGGCACCGTTATCAGCTCGCCCAGGTTCAACGAGCCCGGGGGAGCCTGGACGCGGCCACCCGCACCTATGAGCAGGCGCTGAGCGCTACGGCCGTGCCCGGCCGGCCACCCGCGCCGACCGTCGCCCTGGTGTATGTGGGCCTGGCTGAAGTGGCCTACCAGCGCAACGAGCTCGACGATGCCCTTCGGTATGTAACCGAGGGCATCGCGCTGGAACGCCGGTTCCTGCCCGGGACATCGCCGGCCGCGGGCCTGGTGACATTGGCCTGGATACGGCAGGCCACCGGCGACCCGGCCGGAGCGTTGAAGGCGATCGGCGAAGCCGAGCAGGCCTCGCCGGCCCCGGCTGGCGTGCTCAACCCGTTCCCGGCGCAGCGGGCGCGGCTGCTGCTGGCTCAGGGCGACGTGGCCGCGGTTGCGCGGTGGACGCTGGAAACCGGCTTGCACGCTGGCGATCAGCCGCACTACCCGCGGGAGCCGGGGTACCTGGTGCTGGCCCGGGTGCTGCTGGCCCAGCAGCGGCCCGCCGAGGCGCTCGCGCTGCTGGAGCGGCTGTACGCCGCGGCGGTCGCCCAGGACCGGCGCGGCAGCGTGATCGAGGCCGGCGCGCTGCGGGCGCTGGCGCTGGCGGCCTGCGACCGGGGCCCCGACGCGCTGAACGCCCTCGCCGAGGTGTTCACGCTGGCCTGCCCGCAGGGCTATGTCCGGGTCTTCGCCGACGAGGGACCGCCGATGGCCGCGCTACTGGCCCAGCTGATCAAGGCCCAGCGGGCCGGCGGTCCACTGGTCCCGCTCGGTTGCCTGGCCCGGCTCCAGCGTGCCTTTGACGTCGGGCACCCGGCGCCAGGCCCCCGGTCCGGCCCGGCCCCCGTGGGGGTGCCGGGCCTGGTTGAGCAGCTGACCAGCCGTGAGGTGGAGGTGCTGCAGATGCTGGCGGCCGGCCGGTCCAACCAGGCCATCGCGACCCAGTTCGTGGTCACCCTCGATACCGTCAAAAAGCACGTCAGCCATGTCCTGAGCAAGCTCGGCGCGGCCAACCGCACCGAGGCTGTCGCCCGGGCCCGGGAACTGGGGCTGATTCCATAGCCGCGGCCAGATACCGGCAATCTCTGCGGACCGCCGGAGCGCACCCGCCGGGAGCTGCTGGCCACCGGCGCCACCGTGCGCAAGCGCAGCGTCGA
>DASXMW010000286.1:0-3581 GCA_036495425.1 Streptosporangiaceae bacterium
CGGGCCGCCAGCCGGGCGGCACAGATCCGGATGGCCAGCGGCAGGCCGGCGCAGGCCACCAGGACCTCGGCGGTGGCGTCGGGCTCGGCGGCGGCGCGGGGCGCACCGACGATGCGGCTGAACATGGTCAGCGCCTCGGCGTCGTCCAGCACCTCGAGGTGAACCAGGCCCCCGCCGACCAGGTCGGGCAGGCGGCTGCGGCTGGTCACGACGACCGCGCAGGTCGCGGTGCCCGGCAGCAGCGGCCGCACCTGGGCCGCGTCGTGGGCGTTGTCGAGCAGGATCAGCATCCGCCGGCCGTTCAGCCGGGTGCGGAACTGGGCCGCGCGCTCCTCCTGGCCGGCCGGGATCTGGGCGCCGCCGACGCCGAGGTCGCGCAGGAAACGGGCCAGCACCTCGGGCGGGGCCAGCGGCTGGCCGGTGGCGCCCTGCAGGTCCACGTAGAGCTGGCCGTCGGGGTACTTCGCGCTCAGGCGGTGGGCCGCGTGGATGGCTAGGGTCGTCTTGCCCAGGCCGCCCGCCCCGGCCACCAGCGCGACCGGGACCGCGCCCGGGCTGTCCTCGGCGTCGCCCGCCGACAGCAGGTCACACACCCGCTGGACGTGCAGGTCACGGCCGGTGAAGTCCACGATGTCGGCGGGCAGCTGCATGGGGTGAGGCTCGCCCGGGACCGGTTCGGCGGGGGCCTCATCGGCCACGATCCCGGTGTCGATCCGGCCCAGGGCGATGGAGCCGGAAGTCCCGGCCGTGCCCTCGGGAGCACCCTGACCCGGTGCGGCGGTACCGGGATCGCGGTCACGGTACCGGCCGCCGGTCTCCGCTTCGGACCGGGGGGCCGGGACGACAGGAGCCGCCGGCTCGCCGCCGCTCCGGGCGGCCGCGGGCGGCAGGGTCGTGGGGGGCGGGACCGCGGCCGCGTTCAGCGGCTCGTCCCGCAGCAGCCGCGCGAACAGGTCGCGCAGCTCCGGGCCGGGGTCCACGCCGAGCTGGTCGGACAGGATGGTGCGGGCCCGGTCGTAGGCGGCCAGGGCCTCGGCCCGGCGGCCGGCGCCGTCCAGGGCCCGCAGCAACAGCAGCCAGAGCTCTTCCTTGAGCGGCTGGTCGGCCAGCAGGCGGCGCAGCTCGGGGACGGCGTCCCGGTACCGGCCGCAGGCCACGCCGGCTTCGAGGCGCAACTCGGTGGCGCTCTGCCGCAGCTCGTTCAGCCGGCCGGCCTCCGCCTCGACGAACGCGGTCGGCGGGACGTCGGCCAGGGCGTCACCCAGCCACAGTTCCCCGGCTTCGGTCAGCAGCTGGGTCGCGGTCTCCGGGTCATGGCCGTTCAGGGCCTGCTGGCCCTGGCGCAGCAGCGCCGTGAACCGCTGGGTGTCCAGGTCGCCGGACCCGATCCGGAGCTGGTAGCCGGGTGATTGGGTGCGCAGCAGCTTGCCCTCGTGGTCGCCGATGAACCGGCGCAGCCGCAGCACGTAGATGCTGATCATGTTGCTGGCCCGGGCGGGCGGGTCGTCGCCCCAGACCTCGTGGATCAGGGTGTCGGTGGGGACGATCTGACCCGAGGCCAGCAGCAGCCGGGCCAGTACCGCCCGCCACTTGGGGGCCCCGATGGATGTCCAGTCCTCTCCGGTCTGGACTTCGAGCGGCCCCAGCATCCGGAACCGCATCAGCCTGATCCGCCCGGGTTCACGATCTCATCTGCCTCCGGGGTTCAGTGACGAACGCCGCCCGGCACGGCGACCGTATCCGCGCCCCCGATCGACCCGCACAGGTCTACGTCGACTCCTGGAGCCGGACAACAGAGTCACTTTCTCACGAATCCACCGCAAGGTAAATCACGGACGTGGCCGCGGGCGGGCTGACCTGCGCAGAAGTGACGTAATCGCGGCGCAATCGGGGCACAAGCGCGCCCTGGCACGCTGAGGGCATTCCAGCGCGGGGGGCTGGAATGACGGGGGAACGGGAGGGGGCCCGGCCCGATCACCGGGGACCGCAACAGGGGCGCGGTCGGCGGTGATCGGGTCACGGCCCCAGCAGTACCAGGTCACTTCCTGGCCGCCGCGAGCGGCTGGCCGGGAGGCGTCCCTTGCGGCCTCTCACAAGGGACGGCGGCCCGCTCGCGCACACGGGGCAAGGCGCGGGTGGGCCGCGCGCAGGCCAGGCCGGCCGCCGTGGGGAGCGGCGGCCGGTCAGGCGGGAAGGGTACGGCCGGTCACGGCCGTAGCGCGGGCCGGGGGGTCCGGGGGGAGTGAGACGGGTGACCGTCGTGCCAGCGGGGGTTCGGCGCGGCGGTCACCCTCGGCCGGACCGCCCTCAGCGCCCGGCGGTCACCGCCGACGGTCAGCTCTCGCCACCGAACAGGCTGGTCACCGAGCCGTCGCTGAACACCTCGTTGATGGCCCGGGCGATGAGCGGGGCGATCGACAGCACGGTCAGCTTGTCGAACCGGCGCTCGGGCGGGATCGGCAGCGTGTTGGTGATCACGACCTCGCTGATCTGCGAGTTCTTGAGGTTGTCCACGGCCGCCCCGGACAGCACGCCGTGGGTGGCCACCACGATCACCTTGGCCGCGCCCTGCTCGAACAGCGCCTCGGCCGCCTTGGTGATGGTCCCGCCGGTGTCGATCATGTCGTCGACCAGGATGCAGGTCCGCCCCTCGACCTCGCCCACGACCTCGAACATCTTGACCTGGTTGGCCACGTCGGGATCCCGGCGCTTGTGGATGATGGCCAGCGGGGCGCCGAGCCGGTCGGTCCAGCGCTCACACATCCGGACCCGGCCCGCGTCCGGGGCCACCACGGTGACCTGGCTGAGGTCCAGCTTGTCCTCGATGTAGTCGGCCAGGATGGGCAGGGCGAACAGGTGGTCGACCGGTCCGTCGAAGAAGCCCTGGATCTGCGCGGTGTGCAGGTCGACGGCCATGATCCGGTGGGCCCCGGCGGTCAGGAACAGGTCGGCCATCAGGCGGGCCGAGATCGGCTCGCGGCCCCGGCTCTTCTTGTCCTGCCGGGCGTAGCCGAAGAACGGGGCGACCACGGTGATCCGCTTGGCCGACGCCCGCTTGAGCGCGTCGACCATGATCAGGTGCTCCATGATCCACTGGTTGATCGGTGCCGTGTGGCTCTGCAGCACGAAGGCGTCACAGCCCCGCACCGACTCCAGGAAGCGCACCATGATCTCGCCGTTCGCGAAGTCATACAGTCGCGCCGGGGTCGCCTCGATGCCCATGCAGTACGCGACCTCCTCAAGGAGCTGCGGATAGGCCCGCCCCCCGAGCAGCATGAGCTTCTTCTGGCTTGGTGCCGTCTGGCCGGACACTTAAGTCACTCTCCTTGATGTTCCTCTTCTGCCGGAGGCTCCGGGGGGTGGCCCCCCTGGGCAAGCGCAGTGGAACGGGCCCGGCCGGCCGCCGTGGCCGACGGGGATCCGTCGCGATTGCGCAGCACCCACCCGTCGGAGTTGTGCTGCCGTCCCCGCGCGATTCCCAGGTCTCCGGCCTCCACATCCTCGCAGATCGCGGACCCGGCGGCGGTGTAGGCACCGTCGTGCACCGTGACCGGGGCGATCAGCACCGTGTTGCTGCCGAT
>DASXMW010000287.1:0-5913 GCA_036495425.1 Streptosporangiaceae bacterium
GTGACGTAGCGGGCCATGGCCGACGGGAGGTCGGCCGGGTACTTGCCGGCGGCGGCCGCGCTGACCTGGGTCAGCACGGTGGCGCTGGCCCGGGCGGCGGCCAGCAGGCCCGCGGGGTCCAGGGTGGCCACGGTGGCCTCGATGCCCGGCGGCAGGTGGTCGGGGTCCTGGTCGAGCACCTGAGACAGGCCGTGCCAGGGGTAGATCGCGCCGGTGGTCGCGGCCCACAGGGCCCAGATCTGGTCGCGGGCCAGATCCAGCCGCGCGTGGGCCTCCCAGAGCGAGCCGCGCCGGAGGTATTTGACCAGGTCGATCAAGGCGCACCAGCCGAAGAAGGCCCACTCCCGGACCTGCTCGCCCGAGGCCACCAAGGCCGAGGGGTTCTGGTTGCTGGCCGCCAGGACCTCAGCGGTCAGCGCGCCGTCGGCCTGGTAGACGGCCAGGAAGTCCGGGGCCGCGTCGCCCCGCCGGACCTCGGCTTCGGCCACCACGGCCAGGTCGAGCTGGGGGCCGTCCGCGAACTGGGCGAACACCCGCCGGGCGAACTTGTCGGCCGGCCCCACCCGGTGCCGGAGCACGTCCACCACCCGGCCCAGCGTGGGCAGTTCCGCCACCACGCCGGCTTCGGCGGCGAGGATCTGGGCGGCGCCGGCCGCCCCGCGCGCGGCGGCCAGTCCGATCGCGGCGTCGATGTCGGACAGCGCGTCGCCCGCGCCCCGGCCCAGCGAGCAGCCCACGTTCAGCGAGGTCACCTGGGGCGCGGCCCGGCAGAACTCCAGCAGCCCGGCCAGCACGCGCCGCTGCCCGGCCATCTCGTCCGGCAGCGAGTCCAGCCACGCGACCCCGGAACTCACCCGCTCACCTCACTCACCCCGCGGCCTCGGTCAACGGCACAATCTCAGCATGGAGCCGAATTTCGACCCTATCGGGTCAGGATGAACAGCCTGCGTGATCCCGGGCTGGCGGTGGCGCTGGGGCTGGCCGTGCTGGTCTGCGACGTGGTGGCCCGCCGGATACGGATCGCCCCGCCGGTGGTGCTGCTGGTCTGCGGCGCGCTGCTCGGGTTCGTGCCCGCCCTGCGGAGCACCCACCTGCCGCCGTCGGCGGTGCTGCTGCTGTTCCTGCCCGCCCTGCTGTACTCGGAGAGCCTGACCACCTCGCTGCGCGAGATCCGCCGCTACCTGCGGCTGATCACGCTGCTGAGCACGGTGCTGATCGCGGCCACGGCGGCCGCCGTGGCCGTGGCCGGGCACGCCTTCGGGCTGCTGTGGGGACCGGCCTGGGTCCTGGGGGCGGCGCTGGCGCCCACCGACGCGACCGCGGTCGGCGTGCTGGCCCGCGCGCTGCCTCGCCGCACGGTGACCCTGCTCCGGGCCGAGAGCCTGGTCAACGACGGCACCGCCTTGGTCATCTACGGCCTGGCCGTCGGGGTGACCACCGGCGAGGAGCACCTCAGCGTGCTGCACGTGTCCGGCCTGCTGCTGCTCTCCTACGCGGGCGGGGCCGCGGCCGGGGTGGTCACCGCCTGGGTCGCCATCCAGGTCCGCCGGCGGCTGGACGACCCGCAGCTCAACAACCTGGCCGCGCTGCTCACGCCGTTCACCGCGTTCCTGGCCGCCGACGCCATCCACGCCTCCGGCGTCCTCGCCGTGGTGGTGTGCGGCCTGATCATGAGCCAGACCGGGCCGCGGGTGAACCGGGCCAGCACCCGCCAGCAGTCCATCGCCTTCTGGTCGCTGGCCACGTTCGTGCTCAACGGGGCCCTGTTCGTGCTGATCGGGCTGCAGCTGCAGTCATCCATCCGCGGCCTGACCAGCGGGGCCCTGACCCGGGGCCTGATCCTGGTGGTGGTGGTATCGGCGGCTCTGATCGGTGTCCGGTTCGCCTGGCTGTTCACCACCCCCTACGTGATCCGCCTGCTGGACCGCCGGCCGCAGCAGCGGCTCCTGCGGATGGGGGCCCGGGGCCGGACCCTCAGCGCCGTGGCCGGGTTCCGCGGCGCGGTGTCCCTGGCCGCGGTGCTGGCCGTGCCGCAGACCCTGCACAGCGGCCGGCCGTTTCCGGACCGGGACCTGATCGTGTTCGTGGCCGCCGGGGTGATCGCCGTGACCCTGGCCCAGGCGCTGCTGCTGCCCGCCATCGTGCGCTGGGCCCGGCTGCCCCAGGACTCCGTGGCCGCGCGGGAAGAGCACCTGGCCCAGACCACCGCCACCCAGGAGGTCCTCGACGCCCTGCCCCGGCAGGCCGCCGAACTGCACACCGACCCCGAGGTCACCGACCGCCTGCGCCGCGAGTACACCGAGCACCTGCACGTGCTGCGGGCCGGCACCGACGACCCCGACGACGAGCCCGCCGAGCGGCACGACCAGCAGTACGCCGCCCTGCGCCTGGCCGGGGTGGCCCACAAGCGCGCCACCATGCTCCGTCTCCGCGACGAGCAGCGCATCGACGACACCGTGCTCAGCCACCTTGAGGACCGTCTCGACCTGGAGGAGCTCCGCCTCAGCCAGGAGCCCGAGCCGGCCGGCTGACCGGCTGCAGCCGTTTCATCAGGTCGTCGGCGGCCACGCCCCAGGTCTCGACCACCTCGACCTGCCCGTCGTGCAGGGCGAAGACGGCGTGGTCGGTGTACACGCGGCTGACGCAGCCCACCCCGGTCAGCGGGTAGGTGCAGGCCGGGACCAGCTTCGGGGTGCCCTCCCTGGTGAACAGGCTCATCATCACGTAGACGTCGCGGGCCCCGATGGCCAGATCCATGGCCCCGCCGACGGCTGGGATGGCCCCGGCCTCGCCGGTGCTCCAGTTGGCCAGGTCGCCCCCGGCCGACACCTGGAACGCGCCCAGCACGCAGAAGTCGAGGTGGCCGCCGCGCATCATCGCGAACGAGTCGGCGTGGTGGAAGTAGCTGCAGCCCAGCGTCTCGGTGACCGGCACCTTGCCCGCGTTGATCAGGTCGGGGTCGATCTCGTCACCGTGCGCGGCCCGGCCCATGCCGAGCATCCCGTTCTCGGTGTGCAGCACGATGCCGCGGTCGGCGGGCAGGTAGTCGGCCACGGTGGTGGGCTGGCCGATGCCCAGGTTGACGTAGGAGCCGGGCGGTATGTCGGCCGCCACCCGGGCCGCGATCTCGCGCCGGTCCAGCGGTCCCCGGTCCAGGTGCTCAACCTTCACGCGGACACCTCCGTCGGGGCCGGGCAGGCCACCACACGGTCCACGAAGATGCCCGGGGTCACCACCGCTTCCGGGTCCAGGCCGCCCGCGTCGACGACGCCGTCCACCTGCACGATCGTGAGCTCGGCGGCCGTGGCCATGACCGGCCCGAAGTTGCGGGCGGTCTTGCGGTAGACCAGGTTGCCGAGGGTGTCGGCCCGGTGCGCCTTGATCAGCGCGACGTCGCCGTGGATGGGGTACTCCAGCAGGTACTCCCGGCCCTCGATGACCCGCTGCTCCTTGCCTTCGGCCAGCGGGGTGCCCACCCCGGTCGGGCAGTAGAACGCACCGATGCCCGCGCCGGCCGCCCGCATCCGCTCGGCCAGGCTGCCCTGGGGCACCAGCTCGAGCTCGATCCGGCCCGAGCGGTACAGCTCGTCGAACACCCAGCTGTCGGACTGCCGCGGGAACGAGCAGATGATCTTGCGGACCTGGCCGGCCGCCAGCAGCGCGGCCAGGCCGGTGTCGCCGTTGCCGGCGTTGTTGTTGACCACGGTCAGGTCGCGCGCGCCGGACCGGCGCAGCGCGTCGATCAGCTCCACCGGCTGCCCGGCGCTGCCGAACCCGCCGATGAGGACGGTCGCGCCGTCGCGTATGCCCGCCACCGCCTCGTCGACGCCGGGCACGATCGCCGCCGCGCTCATTGCCCGGCTGCGATGTCCGACGGGTGCTGGGACAGCGGGGTGACCTCCATGGTCATGTAGGGGAACAGCGGCAGGTTCCACAAGATGTCGTGCAGCTCCTCGTGGCTGTCGACCTCGAAGATGCTCAGGTTGGCGAACTGGCCGACCAGCCGCCAGATGTGCGGCCACTTGCCCGCGCGCTGCAGGTCCTGGCTGTAGGCCTTTTCCCGGGCCAGGGTGTCGGCCCGGACGGCGGGGTCCAGGTCGGGCGGGAGGTCGACGTCCATCGTCACCGCGAACAGCATGGCGGGTACGGCTCCTTTCCTGCGTAACCGGCCACGGCTGGCCCGGTACGCGCATCCGGCACACGGCTGGCCCGGCACCCCCGCGGGCGCGCCGGGCCTCGGGTCCAGCATCAGCTCCGGCTTGACCGCCGACGCGACGTCGTCGCCGCCACGCGGGTCGCCGGGGAAGTACAGCTGCGTCGTGATCAGCTGGTACCCCGGGGCCGATACTTTCATGTGCAAATGGGCGGGTCGCCACGCGTGCCAGCTGGCCGCGCGTCGTCGACCTCGGCCAGGATGGCCCGGGGCCGCTCCAGGAAACGCACCCGGCCCGGGTGAGCTCCACCTTGCGGGTGGTGCGGTGCGCGTCCTCGGCCACAGCCACGAAGTACTGGATCCGGCGAAGCTTCATCGCCGCAGGTTAGCCCCTCTGTGGCGTTGGTCACGTGCTGTTTACTGCTCACGGTCACGGGTACCCGGCCGGTAACGGCATTTCAAGCGCGGTGGCGCAATCGAGGTGATCGACATGCCGTGGTGGGAGACGATCCTCTTTCTGATCGCGGTCGGGCTGGCCCTCTGGGGCTTCGCCTCCATGACGGGGGTCTACACGCGATTCTTTACCCGCAAGACGACCCGGACCGCGCAGGACCTGTACGCGAGCAACGCCGACTCGCCCCGGAAGCAGCGCCGGTACGCGCGCGAGCACGGCGGCAACTGGACCGACCGCCGCTAGGGTCGCGCTGGCATGATGGCCGGGTGAGCGATCGCGCCGAGCGTCCGTGGGGCGCCTACACCGTCCTGGCCGAGGCCGCTGACTTCAAGGTCAAGACCATCGAGGTCCAGCCGGGCCAGCGGCTGAGCTACCAGCAGCACAAGCGGCGCTCCGAACACTGGTTCGTGGTCAGCGGGGGAGGGGTCGTCACCCTCGACGGCCGCGACCGCGAGGTCCAGCGCGGCGACAGTGTCGATGTGCCGGTCGGCGTGGCCCACCGCGTCCACAACACCGGCCCGGTCCCGCTGGCGTTCGTCGAGGTCCAGCACGGCGACTACTTCGGCGAGGACGACATCGTCCGCCTCGACGACGACTACGGGCGTTCCTGACCGTCGCCCCGCCACCTGCCGCCCGCCACCCTGTCGTCCTGGCGGCGGGGCGGCCCGGGCGCCGGGCCACCCCGCCCCGGGTGCTCAGGGGATGTAGTACATCGGGTTGGGCAGCTTGACCTGGTGGCCGGCGTCGCCGCCGAGCAGGTCACTGTACTGGTCGCCGAAGTCGGCCACGATCGAGTAGCCCTCGCTGGAGATGTGCTTGCGGGTGGCGGACTTGTACTCGATGGTGGTGCAGGCCGGCGGGTCGGCGCAGTGCAGGTAGGACGGGGCAGTGGACGAAGCTGACCAGCTGCGGCATGTAGAACACGGCCGGGAACGCGGCGCTGGCCGAGCCGTAGTAGTGCTCGATCTGGTCCTCGAGCACGTTCACGTTCATCTCGCTGTTGCCGTTGACCGGGGTGTAAGCGATCGGGGGACTGTGACCCGAAGGCCGCACATCGGGCAAGCCTGGAGGCGCCGCGCTGGCGGCACGCCGGGGTCAGGGGCGTTGCTTGGCTTGTTTCCCGGCGTCGGCGGCCGCGTCGGCCACCGCGTTCTCGCCGAAGCCTACCCCGATGACCTGGTCGTCGCGGCGCTGCTGGGCGTGGGCCAGGTCGGTCAGCACCTGAAGGTCGGCGTCGGTCGGCTCGCCGACCATGGGCAGCGCCCGCGGGTACAGCGAGCGGGACAGCACCGGGTTCAGCTCGGCG
>DASXMW010000288.1:0-21102 GCA_036495425.1 Streptosporangiaceae bacterium
CACTCACGCCGGGAAGCGGACCCGCGGACCAGCCACGCCACACTGTTCACTTGAACAGGCCCCCTAAGGCCCGGAGCCCCCACGCCGCGACCTCTTGCTGTTATCAACCAAGGTCCCAGGCGAGAGACGCCCGCCCGCTTCAGCCAAGAAGCGAGCCCGCACGCTTCTTGCTGTTATCAGCTAGGGGCCGGGGAGGGCGAGGGCCCGGAGCCGAACCCGAACGGCACGCTTCTTGCTGTTAGCAGCGGGAATTGCACACTCAATGGGGCCGGCCGACGGGTAATCGTCCCCAGATCGGGACACAGGGGCGCTTTCTGAAGATTTTCTTTTGTGATATACTGTGCGTAGTTAGTCATAACGTTGAGTCATGACTGCTTCGGGGACTCCCAGCATGACCGCGCTGACCGCCGCGGCCGCACGAGCCGCTCATCTCCTGGTTGATCAGGAACCGTGGATCTTCGACGACTCGCTGGCTACCGCTGTGCTCGGGGACCAGGCCGGCCCGCTGCTGGAGTACCACCGCCAGCATGGCCGGCACGAGATCCTGGCCGGGGCCCGGGTCATGGTGACCACCCGCAGCCGGTACACCGAGGACCGGCTGGCCGCCGCGACCGCCCGCGGTATCACCCAGTACGTGCTGGTCGGGGCGGGCCTGGACACGTTCGCCTGGCGGTCGCCGCTGGCGGCCCAGCTCCGGGTCATCGAGGCTGACCACCCCGGGACGCAGCAATGGAAGCGGGAGCAGCTGGCCGCCGCCGGGCTGCGGGCCCGGGGCGACGTCCGGTTCGCCACGGTCGACCTGACCGGCGGGACGCTGGCCGCCGCGCTGGCCCGGGCCGGCCTGGACCTGGACCGGCCCGCGGTGTTCAGCTGGCTGGGCGTGATCATGTACCTGAGCCGGGACACGGTGGCGGAAACCCTGGCCGGGCTGAGCCGCTGCGCCCCCGGGACCGAGCTGGTGGCCGAATACCTGGTGCCGGACGACCTCCAGGACGACCTGGGCCGCGGTTACACCCGGCAGGTGGCGCCGGCCGCGGCCGAGTGGGGCGAGCCGTGGCGGACGTTCCTGCGACCCGAGGACATGTCGGCCCTGCTGGCCGCGCACGGGTTCACGCCGCTGGCTCACGTTACCCAGCGGGAGGTGGCCGGTCCGGGACGGTGGGACCGGGCCGACGGGCTGCGGCCGTCGGCCTTGTCCCGGCTGGTGCACGCCCGCCGGACCTGATGCGGCACGCTGGCCTGATGACGGCGGCGACCTCCGAGACGATCGGCACCACCCGGCTGCGACTGGTGCCGATCGTGCCTGGGCACGCGGACGAGATGGCCGCGGTCCTGTCCGACCCGGCGCTGCACGAGTTCACCGGCGGTGTCCCGCTCAGCCCGGACGCCCTGCGCGAGCGCTACCGGCGGCTGGCCGCGGGCGCGCCCGAACCCGGGGTGACCTGGGGTAACTGGGTCATCCAGAACCGCCAGAGCGGGCGGCTGGCCGGTTACGTGCAGGCCACGATCACCACCGGGGAGCACGGCGGCCAGGCCGAGGTCGCCTGGGTCGTCGGCACCGCCTGGCAGGGCCGGGGGCTGGCCACCGAGGCCGCCCGCGGCCTGATCGGCTGGCTCGCCGGTCACGGGGTGGCCACGGTCGTGGCCCACATCCACCCGGACCATCACGCCTCGGCCGCGGTCGCGGCGGCGGTGGGCCTGCGCCCGGCCGGCGGCTGGCACGATGGGGAGCGACGGTGGCAGCGGTCGCTGCCGCCGGGCCGCCCCCCGGGACCGGCCCCAGAGCCGACCCGCGACTGACCGCAGAGCTGAGCCCGGGACTGACCTGTCCCCGGACTGACCTCGGAGCCGGAGGAGGGCACGCAGGCATGACGACCGTGTCCGCGGCGACGTGGATCGACGCGCCGCCCGCGGCGGTGTGGGCGGTGCTCACCGATCTGGCCCGGTACCACGAGTGGAACCCGCTATTCCCGCGGGCGTCCGGCGACCTGGCGGCCGGGCAGCGGATCACGCTGCGCCGTGCGCCGGGCGAGGGTTTCCCGGCCACCATCCGGCCCCGGATCACCGCGCTGACTCCCAATACCGAACTGGGCTGGGAAAGCCGCCTGCCTGGCCTGATCAGCGGCCAGCACCGCTTCACGCTGAAACCCGGTAACGGCGGGACGCTGGTCCTGCAGAGCGAGACGTTCACCGGCTTTCTGGTGCGCTTTTCCGGCCGGGCCCTGGACCGCGCCGAGGACGGGTTCCAGGCCCTGAATGCCGCCCTAAAAGCGCGCATCGAGGAACCCTGAGCCGACTGACCCGGTTACCCGGCGTTCTTGGTGGGAGGCACGGCCGTGGCCTTCGGCGGGCTGGTGAGCGGAATCGCACGCTGTTTACGCCTTTGCCGCAGGAATTAGTGGCGTTTTCTGCCCCCGCGCGCTGCAATCGTGTGCACCAGCCGCCTAACATCAATCACGTACCGGGTGGCTCAAGCTCAAGGAACACTGCGGTCACATTTGTAACGGCATTAGCACGTCGCCGGCGGCCGGACCGCCGGCCAGGCGGATCTGTGGACACCGTCATGCACGTGCAGGGAATCACCCAGACCGCGCACGCATGACGTAATCGGCGAATTACGGATCGCTATCTTCTAACGCTGGTTAGAGCAAGGCCGATTGGTTAGCCGGGCGGCCGGACGTAATTTGGAATATCAGGTCACAATTGAAACTAAACCCGTTGACCGTCTCAGAACGCCCCAGTTAATGTGGACAGCGCTTTCGGCAATTTTTGCCGCGCAACCGTATCGAGCTGCCAACAATGCACGTGCAGCGGATTCTCCACCAGTGACGCGCAGGGGCCGTCACCGGTGGCGGATCAAAAGCGTCCAGTCAGGGGTGGGTCAGAAGCCGAAGCCGCCGGGGCGCCCGTTGCGGTCGGCGATCAGGCCCGCCAGCGTGGACAGCGCGATCTCCGGCGGCGTCCGGGACCCGATGTTGAGGCCTACCGGCCGGTGTACGCGCGCGATCTCCTCCTCCGGCACGCCCGCCGTGATCAGGCCCGGCCGGTACGGCGCGGGATGGCGGGGGTTTCCCATCACGCCGATCCAGCGGGCCTTGACGGCCAGCAGTTCCTGCACCACCGAGTCCAGTTCGGGCCGGTGGTGATCGGTGACCACCACGTCGGCCGACGGGCCGAAGCCGCCCGGGTCGCTGATGACCTCGGTGCCCGTGGCCGCCGCGGCGGCCGCCCGCCCGGCGTCCGGTTCCAGCAGCACGACCCGGAAACCGCAGTCCGCGCCGTAGCGCAGCAGGTAACTGGCCACCGGCGAGTCGAACACCGCCACCAGCGTGCGCGAATCGTCGCCCGGGGCCGGCGCCCCGTGCGCGATGGCGTCGGCCGACGCCACCTCGTCCGCTCCCTGGACCCCGTGCGCCACCGCGCACGCCGGGTCGATCTCTTCCTCCGTCATCTGCCCAGTCTCGCACGGCCCGGTCACGGCTCCCCCGCTCGTGGAGCCCGGCCGCTTCCCCGCGAAACATCACGCCTATATGCCTTGACGGGAATATTCCTGTCCAGTTATATACCTTCATGGGCACAGAGACGTTTTCGGTGCTGGCCGAGCCGACCCGGCGGCGCATGCTCGATCTCCTGCTGGACCGGCCGCGGCCAGTGGGCGAGCTGGCCGGGCTGCTGGGGCTGAGCCAGCCCGGAACGTCGAAGCACCTGCGGGTGCTGCGGGACGCGGGGCTGGTCCGGGTCCGGCAGGACGCGCAGCGGCGCTGGTACGAGCTACGGCCTGAGCCCCTGACCGAGATCGACGCCTGGCTGGCGCCGTACCGGAAGTTCTGGTCCGGCCGGCTCGACGCGCTGGAGCGGCGCCTCGACGCGATGCCCGGTCCGGGCCCCGAAACGAGCAGCCCCGGAGCGGGCAGCCCAGAAACGAGCAAGGGAGACGACTAGATGGACGGCACGCTGCACCACGAGGACGGCCGGTACAGCCTGCGCTTCGAGCGCCGGCTGGCTCATCCGCCGGAGAAGGTGTGGATCGCGCTCACCGACCCTGGCGAACTGGCTCACTGGTTCCCCACCGACGTCGAAGCCGACCTGAAGCCGGGTGGCGCCATGCGGTTCACCTTCCGCAAGAACGAGGCGCCGCCGTTCGACGGCGAGGTCCTGGAGTACGACCCGCCGCGGGTGTACGCCTTCCGCTGGGGTCCGGACGTGCTGCGCTTCCAGCTGCGGCCGGACGGGGACGGCACGGTGCTGACCTTGACCGATACGCTCGAGGAACAGGGCAAGGCGGCCCGGGACGGCGCGGGCTGGCAGGTCTGCCTGGAGTCCCTGTACGCCCGGCTGGACGGCACCGCGGACCCGGCGCCGGACCGCTGGCAGCAGGTGCACCCCGGTTACGTGGCCGAGTTCGGCCCGGCGGCGTCCACGCTCGGCCCGCCCGCCTGACCGGGAGGGCGCGGACCGTCCAGAAACCCGCCTGACCGGGAGGGCCGGCCGTCTGGAAACCTCGCCTGACCGCCAGAAACTCTGCGATTGTCAGTCCTTCAGGGCAAACTGCCTCATAGAGGTTTGAAGGGGACGCATGGAGGCGAGGGGCTGACGATGAAAATGGTCAAGCACGAAGTCAGTGCCTGGACCGTGGGGCAGCTGCGCAAGGCGCTGGACGGCTACCCCGATGACACGCCGGTCCGGGTGGCGCCGCTGGAGGAGCCGGGCGGGGACCTGGAGGCACCACTCCAGGTGGTGGTCAGCAGCGAGGTCCGGCTGTTCGCCGACGACCACGGCGCCCTGTCCCACCGGGGCCAGAACGGCGACGGCAAGGACTACGTCACGCTGGAGTGCGACTTCCCGTCGGGGGACTATCCCCCGGCTGGCTGACCGCCGGGGCCGGCGCGGCTGGCCGCTGGGCCGGCGTCACACCCGGTAGGCGGTCACCAGCTTGTCCATCACGGCGTCAAGCCGCCTGTCGGCCTGCTGCCGGGCCGGGTCCTGGCCGTACCAGGCGACGATCTCCCGGGCGCCCTGCTCGAACGGGATCGTGGCGCAGAAGTCCGGCACCACCGTGCGCAGTTTCGAGTTGTCGAACACCATCGAGTGCGCCTTGTCCCCGAGCAGGCCGGCGCCCCACTGCGGGTCGGCGGCGGCGATCGCGTCCGACGGCACGTGCACCAGGCGCGGCGTCACACAAAGCGCCGCGGCCAGGCTGTACGCGATCTGGTCCCAGGTCAGCACGTCGTCCGAGGTGATGTGGAAGACGTCGCCGACCGTGCGCGGGTGGGCCAGCAGCGGCACGAACCCCTTGGCGAAGTCGGCGGTGTGGGTCAGCGTCCACAGCGAGGTGCCGTCGCCGTGCACGACGACCTCCCGGCCCGCGCGCATCCGGGCCAGCGCCGTCCACTTGCCGTCGAACGGGATAGTCGTCTGGTCGTAGGTGTGCGACGGGCGCACGACCGTGGCCGGGAAGCCCTCCTCCCGGTACGCCGCGGTGAGCAGGTCCTCGCAGGCGATCTTGTCCCGGGAGTACTGCCAGAACGGGTTGCGCAGCGGGGTGGACTCGGTGACCGGGATCCGGGCGGGCGTGGTCTGGTAGGCCGACGCGGAGCTGATGAACACGTACTGCCCGGTCCGGCCGCGGAACAGCTCGATGTCGGACCGCACGTGCTCGGGGGTGAAGGCCACCCAGTCCACCACCGCGTCGAACTCCAGGTCGCCCAGGACGGCCCGGACCGCGGCCGGGTCGTGCACGTCCGCGCGCAGCACGGTGGCCTCGGGCGGCAGCGGGCGGCCCTGGCTGGTGCCGCGGTTGAGCACGTACAGGTCGAGGCCCCGCTCGACGGCCAGCCGGGACGACGCGGCGCTGATCACGCCGCTGCCCCCGATGAACAGGACCTTCGGCTCAGCCATGGAGCACTTCGGCCAGCAGGCCGACCTGGTCCGGGTCGGACGAGCAGGGCATGAAGATCAGTTCGTCGCACCCGGCCTGCTCGAAGGCGGACGCGGCCCCGCGCACCTGGTCGGGGCTGACCGCGGCGCCCGCCGCGATCCGGTCGGCTGCCGGGCCCGTGAAGGCGTAGTAGCGCTTGAGGTAGGTGTCGGCCGCCTGCCGGGCGTCCGGTCCCAGCGCGAAGTAGGCCAGCGACAGCTTGCGGGGGTGGCCCTCGCGGCCGGCGTCCCGCCAGGCCTGGTCGACCGCGGCGCCGGCCTGGGCGAACATGTCCGGGGTGCCACCGCCCATGATCCATCCGTCGCCGACCCGGGCCGCGCGCCGGAACCCGGCCTCGGTCTGGCCGCCGACGATCAGTTCCGGCCCGTTCGGGCGGGCCGGGGTGGGCCCGATCGGCCCGGTCCCGTGCAGTCCCTCGCCCCGCCAGACCGCTTTGAGCTGATCGAGCTGTTCGTCCAGGATGCGGCCGCGCCGGTTCATGGGCACCTCGCTGGCCGCGAAGTCGTCCTCCCGGCCGCCGAGTCCCACGCCCAGCACCAGCCGGCCGCCGGACAGGCGGTCCAGCGAGGCGGCCTGCTTGGCGAACAGCGCGGTGTTCTTCTCCAGCGGCGCCAGCAGGACCGCTGTCGTGAGCCGGATCCGCTCGGTCACCGCGGCCGCGGCGGTGAGCGCGATCAGCTCGTCGTAGCTGGGGTAGACCAGGCGCCCGATCGTGCCGAGCGTGCTGAAGCCGCCCTGCTCGGCACGCCGGGCCCACTCGGTTATAACCGGCGCCGGGGTATCGGGTACCGCGTTGGGCAGGCCGATTCCTGTGTCCACGTCGCCATCCTCCCGAGGGTCAGCTTCCCGCCGGTCAGTCAATCACAGCGACCGGGACCAGCCCGGACCAGCCTTGGCGGCCCGCTTCGTGCAATTCCCTCGTGCAATCCCACCGATTTAACTCGCTTCGGCCGAATGTCACTGTCGATGCTGCTACAGTCACCTTCGGTGAGTAGCTGCTGGGTTACGGGCTTTGTTCGCCCGGCCGCTGAGACCGCCGAGAGGGCGCCGGACGCTGGCGACGCGGCGGAAAACACAAATGTGTTAGTTCTGCCGCTTTCGGAACATAGTGGCGCATCCGACGCATCGCGATCCTGCCGCCGTTGGCGCCGAGCAAGGAGACACTCATCGTGACGCATACTCCGCCGTCCGCCGCTGCCTCCAGCGGCTACCCTCCGCGCACGGTTAGAGACGAAACGCGTTTGTCGCCGTACCCGGGCAGCGCGCCCGCGTCCGGCCCAGGGGCTTCCCGCCCGAGGGCGGCCAGCACGAGGGCTTCCGGCCGGGGGGCGGCCAGCTCGGGGGCCTCCGGGCCGGCCGCCGACGACGGGTACCAGCGGCGGCACCGCTCGGAGCGCCGGCCCGGCCCGCTGCGCCGGCTGTTCGGGCGGCGGCGCGCCGACGACGACGAACCCGCCGCCCTGGACTGGGCCACGCCCAAGGCCCCGGGCCGCGGCGACACCGGCGGCGAGGACCCCCCGGCCGCGATCCCGACCTACCGGGCCCAGCACCGGGTCCAGGGCCAGGCGCCACGGCCCGACACAAGTCCCGAGGGGAGACCGGACGCCGACCACGCGGCCCAGGAGCACCTGGCCGCGTTCCGGCCCGAAGCACCGGCCGCCCCGGCCCCGGCCCCGCTGGCCCTGCCCGCCGGTTCGGGTGCGCCCGGCCCCAAGCCCCCGGCCCGCTTCATTCCCAGAGCCGAGGAGCCGTCCGCCACCCCGGACGAAGACGGTGACCTGCTGCACCAGGTGCTGGGCGGCCTGGCCATGCGCGACCTGACCCTGGTCGAGTCGCTGCTCCAGGTGGTCGAGAAGCTGGAGAGCAACGAGGATGATGCCGGCCAGCTGGAGCTGCTGTTCCGCATCGACCACCTGGCCACCCGGATGCGGCGCAACAGCGAGAACCTGCTCGTGCTGGCCGGCCACGACAGCCACTCCCAGGATCTGGAGCCGATTCCGCTGCTGGACATGGCCCGGGCCGCGATCTCCGAGATCACCGACTACAGCCGGGCCGAGATCTCGTCCCTGCCCGACGTGCGGGTCGCCGGGGTGGCCGCCGACGACCTGAGCCACATCCTGGCCGAACTCCTGGAGAACGCCACCTCCAAGTCGCCGGAGAGCACCCCGGTGCTCATCCGCGCCGAAAGGACCGGCGACGGCACCATGGTGATCAGCGTCGAGGACTCCGGTATCGGCATCCCGGCCGATCAGCTGGCCGCCATCAACGCGCGGCTGGGGCGGGCCCCGGTGGTCGACCCGTCGGTGACCCGGCGTATGGGCCTGTACGTGGTCGGCCGCCTGGCCCAGCGGCACGGGATCCGGGTCCAGCTGCGGGAACGCCCGTACGGCGGCATCACCGCCAACGTGATCACCCCGAGCCGCCTGGTCCAGGCCGACCCGGACAGCCCGCCGCGGACCGCGCGCCGCCCGCCCGGCCGCCCCCAGCCCGCAGCCGCCGCGGCCAGCCCAGCCACGACCAGCCCAGCGACGACCGGCCCAGCTGCGGGTAACTCAGCCGGGGCGGTCCCGCCCGCGCCGCGCTTCTCCCCCGCCGACCCGTCCTTGCTGCCGCGGCGGTCGCCGAGCCGGAGCACCGCGGTCACCCCGCCGCCGGGCCCGCCCGGCCCGCCGCCGCCGGCCGAGGCGCCCGGGGACCGGGCGGGCCGGATCCGCGACGACCTGGCCGACTTCCGGCTGGGCCAGCACGAGGCCCGGTCGGCCCGGCCAGAGGTGCATCACAGCAACGGCCTGCCCCGGCGGGAGCCGGGCCAGAGCCTGGAGCCGGGCCAGAGCCCGGAGCCGGAGCCGGGACGGGAGCCGGGCCAGCACCCGGGACCGGGCCCGGCCGAGGGACCGTCGGGCACGGAGGCGGGACCGACGTGAACGCGCTCAGCCGCGAGGCGCAGTCGCTCACCTGGCTGGTGAACAGCTTCGTGGCCGAGGTGCCAGGGGTCACGCACGCGGTCGTGGTGTCGGCCGACGGGCTGCTGCTGATCGCATCCGAGGAGCTGTCCGACGACCGGGCCCAGCAGCTGTCCGCGGTGGCGTCCGGCGCCCGGAGCCTGGCCGAGAGCAGTTCCCGCCTGTTCAATCTGGGCGACAGCAAACAGACGATCGTCCGGATGCAGCACGGCTACCTGTTCGTGATGGCCATCAGCGACGGCTCCTGCCTGGCCACGCTGGCCAGCGCGGGCTGCGACATGAAGATCGTCGCCTACCAGATGACGCTACTGGTCGAGAGCTCAGGTCATGTACTCACACCGCAAATCCGCCGCGAGCTGCGCAACGAGCCGCGCGCAGCCCGGGTCTCATGAGGGGAGGCGGCCATGGTGACCGGTGCGCCGCTTAGAAGTGCCCGCGTCCGGCCGTACGCCATGACCGGCGGCCGGACCCGGGCCCGGCTTCCGCTGCTGCTGGAAACGCTGGTGTCGGTGCCCGATTACGACATCGCGATCAGCCAGACGCTGGTGGCCGAATCACGGGAGATCTACTCGCTCTGCCGCGGCGTGCGCTCGGTGGCGGAGATCTCCGCGGACCTGGGCATCCCGCTGGGGGTGGTGCGGGTCCTGCTCAGCGATCTCGCCGACGACGGCCAGATCCGCATCCACCCGAGCGCCGTCGGCGCCGGGCTGCCCGAACACGTACTGCTCGAAAGGGTTCTTCGTGGTCTCCAGACCATCAAGCACTGAGCTGTCGCCCTCCGCCGTCTCCACGAAAATCGTCATCGCGGGAGGGTTCGGCGCGGGCAAAACCACGTTCGTCCGGTCGATCTCCGAGATCGAGCCGGTCACCACCGAGGCCCTGATGACCGAGGCCAGCCGGGACAGCGACGACCTGTCGGCCACACCGGACAAGGTGACCACCACCGTGGCTATGGACTTCGGCCGGGTCAGCCTGGACCAGGACCTGGCCCTCTACCTGTTCGGCACGCCCGGCCAGGACCGGTTCTGGTTCCTGTGGGACGACCTGATCCGCGGCGCGCTGGGGGCCGTCGTGCTGGCCGACCCGCGGCGGCTGGCCGACTGCTTCCCGGCCATCGAGTACTTCGAAAGCCAGCCCGAGGCCCCGTTCATCGTCGCCCTCAACTGCTTCGACGGGATCCTGCCGTTCGATCTGGACGACGTGCGCTCGGCGCTGGCCATCGGGCCTGAGGTCCCGCTGCTCACGTGTGACGCCAGGGACACTGGGTCGGCGGTGTACACGCTGGTGGAACTGGTCCGGTACGCGATGAGCTTCGCCGGGCCGATGGCGATGGAGGCCTCACGGTGACACGCAAGATCCTGATCGTCGGGGCGGGCCAGTCCGGCCTGCAACTGGCGCACGGGCTGCTCCAGAACGGCTATGACGTCACGCTGATGTCGGCGCGCACCGCGCGCGAGATCCGCGCCGGCCGGGTCATGTCGACCCAGGCCATGTTCGACGCCGCGCTCCAGCACGAGCGCGAGCTGGGCCTGAACTTCTGGGAGGACGAGGCCCCGCACTTCGACGGGATCGGGTTCAGCCTGGCCGGCCCGGACGGCAGCCTGGCCCTGGACTGGGCCGGGCACCTCGACGCCTACGCCCAGTCCATCGACCAGCGGGTCAAGATGTCCGGCTGGATGGAGGCCCTGGAGCAGCGGGGCGGCAAGGTCGTCATCCACGGTGTGACCGTGTCCGACCTGGACCGGCTGGTGGCCCGGTACGACCTGACCATCGTGGCCGCGGGCAAGGGGGAGCTGGTCCAGCTGTTCGGCCGGGACCCGTCCCATTCCCCTTACACCGCGCCGCAGCGGGCGCTCTCCGTCGTCTACGTCCGCGGCCTGGGACCCCGGCCGGACCGGGGAAGTCTGGCCACGGTCAATTTCAACCTGATTCCGGGCGTCGGCGAACTGTTCGTCATGCCTGCCCTGACCACCACCGGCCCCTGCGACATCCTGTTCTTCGAAGGCATCCCGGACGGGCCGCTGGACTGCTTCACCGGCGTCCGCCGCCCCGAGGACCACCTGCGGCTGATGCTGCGGCTGATGGAGAAGTTCGTGCCCTGGGAGTACGAGCGGGCCCGGAACGTCGAGCTGGCCGACTGGGGCAGCACGCTGGCCGGCCGGTACGCGCCGGTGGTCCGGTTCCCGGTCGGCACGCTGCCGTCGGGCGGGACCGTGCTCGGCATGGCCGACGTGGTGGTGGCCAACGACCCGATCACCGGGCAGGGCTCCAACAACGCCAGCAAGTGCGCGGCCATCTACCTGGGCAAGATCCTCGAACACGGCAACCTGACCTACGACCGGGAGTTCATGCAGGACACCTTCGACGGCTTCTGGGACTACGTGCAGTACCCGACGACCTGGACCAACGCCATGCTCCAGCCGCCTCCGCCGCACGTGGTGCAGGTGCTGGGCGCGGCCGCGCAGCACCAGCAGATCGCCGACCGGTTCGCCAACGGGTTCAACGATCCGCGTGACTTCTTCACCTGGTTCATGGACCCGGTCAAGGCGGCCAGCTACCTGGAAGCGGTGGCCGGCGCCGCGGTGTGACCTAGATCTCACCTCGGGTCCCGTGATCATTGCGGGCCGGCCCGTGTCCTTACTTCTGTCCAGTCTTCGGAAGGAGTGAGGCGTGAGCGCGCAAGCCAGCGAGAAGCCGGCCCGGGCTGAGCGGCCGGCCCGGAACCGGGGCACCGAGCCCGGCACCTACCAGACCGGTGAGCTGTCCACGGAACTCGGCAAGACCGCGGTGGCCGACACCGTGGTGGCCAAGGTGGCCGGGATCGCCACCCGCGAGATGCCCGGCGTGTACGCCATGGGTGTCGGGATGGCGCGGGCGTTCGGCGTGGTCCGGGACCGCATGCCGGGCGGAACGACAACCAGCATCACCCAGGGCGTGACCGTCGAGGTCGGCGAGCGGCAGGCCGCGATCGACCTCGACCTGGTGGTGGAGTACGGCATCTCCATCCCCGACCTGGCCGACGGCGTCCGCCGCAACGTCATCAACGCCGTGGAGCGGATGTGCGGGCTGGAAGTTACCGAGGTCAACATCACCATCGGTGACGTGCACCTGCCGACCGACGACACCACGGACACCTCGGCGGAACCGCGCGTGCAGTGACCGCCGCCGGTGCCAGCTAACCAGGGGCCTGACGATGACCGGGATGCCCGGTCGGCCCGGGAGCGGCAGGAGTTCCGGGCCTGGGTCCGGGCCCACCATCCTGACCGGGGCGGCGACCCGGACTCGTTCATGGCCGGCCTGGCCGCCTGGCGTCAGCGTCGCAGCCCGGCCACCAAGGCGGCCGCGGCCCGGTCCGAGGTGACGGTGTTCCGCGCCCAGCACGGCCTGTGGCGGCTGCGCCGCTGGTGGCGCCGGCACCAGGGCCCACGGCGCGTGCTCTAGCCCAAAGGAGAATGAACATGAGTGAGATGAGCTGGCGCCCCCTGATCGGGCTGGCGTTCGGCACCGCGCTCGGCTTCGCCGGCGCGTTCGGCGGGATCGGCGCGTTCATCATCGTGCTGGTGCTGGCCATCGTCGGCTTCGCGGCCGGCTGGGCCCTGACCGGCGTGGTCGACTTCGGTGAACTGCTGCGGAGGCGCTCGTGACCACGGCGGCGGTGCCGGTCGAGGCGCCGCCGACCAGGGCTGAGCTGGCCCCGCCCGGCCAGCGGGGCAGCACCGACATCGCGGACCGGGTGGTGGAACGGATCGCCACCATGGCCGTGGCCGAGGTGGACGACGCCCACGGCCCAGCCCGCAGGCTGCTCGGCCTGCGGGCCCCGGGGGTGGCCGCGCCCAAGGTCACCGTCCAGATCGACGGTCACCTGGCCACGGTCCGGCTGGCCATGTCGGTCCGCTACCCGGCGCCCATCCGCCAGGTCACGGGGCGGGTCCGGGAGCACGTCACGGCCCGGGTCCGCGAGCTCACCGGCTTGGAGGTCCGGCACGTGGACATCGACATCCCCACCCTGATCACCCCCGATCGCGGACGGCGGGTGCGATGACCGCCGAAGACCTGGCCGCGGCCGACGAGACCAAGCCGGTCCCGGCGCACCGGCAGCTGGAACCGGGCAGCCTGGCCGAACGGCGAGCGGCGGCCCGCGCCTTCCGCCCGCGCCGGGCCCTGCCCGCGATCGTGGTCTCGGCCCTGCTGGCCGTGGCCATCGGCCTGATCGCCGCCTACCTGATCTCCAAGTACGTGGGACACCAGGTGCACGTGCTGCCCCGGGCCCTGTTCCAGGCGGGGCATCAGCTGCACTGGGACGACCCCCGGCCGCTGGTCGCCTCGGGGGTGGCCTGCGCGCTGGGGCTGCTGCTGATCGTCCTGGCCCTGCGGCCGGGCCGGTTCCGGGTGGTGCCGGTGACCAGCCAGGACCCGTACGCGGTGGCGGCCATGACCCGGGCCGGGCTGCGCCGGTACCTGGCCGACGCGGCCAGCACCGTGGACGGCATCGCCTCGGCCAAGGTCAAGGTGCGGCGGCGGCGCGCCCGGGTGTCGGCGACCTCGTCGCTGCGGGACATCGCGGGCCTGACCGCCCAGGTGGAGACCGCGGTCACCGACCGGCTGACCACGCTGGCCCCGCTGCAACCGCTACGGGTCCGGGTCTCGGTCCGGAAGAGAAGGGACTGAGCCGTGAACCGGCGGACCGGGCGCGGCAACCGGATCGCGCTGCTGCTGATCGGGCTGGCCCTGCTGCTGGGCGGCGCGGTGGGCCTGCTGCGCGGCCTGAACGTGTGGCCCGGCTGGCTGGGTGCACATCACGCGCTGATTATCGATAAGCCGACTCGGCACTGGGTGGCGGACCAGCCCTGGTTCTGGCCCACGGTGGCCGCGGTGTCGGTGCTGGTGTTCCTGCTGACCCTGTGGTGGCTGGCCGCGCAGGCCCAGACCCGGACCCTGCGCCGGGTGGCGCTGGAAACGGACGCGCGGCGGGGCGCCACCTATCTGCCGGCCCGCGCCGTGACCAGCGCGATCGAGAACGACCTGGCCGCCAGCCCGTACGTGCGGCATAGCACGGCCGCGCTGACCGGTACCGTGTCCGCTCCCCGGCTGGCGCTGAGCGTCACCATGGCCGCCGACGCCGATCCGGCCGAGGCCGTCAGCCGGATCGGCCAGGCCGTGCAACGGCTGCGGGCGGCGCTGGAGGACGACGACCTGAACGCGACCATCCGGATCCGCACCGGGCGGCCCAATCACTAGGGCTGGTCGACGTCCACCACGGAAATGGTCACTGACTCGACGGTGAGGCTGGCCAGCTCGCGCAGGGCGTCCGCGATCCGCTGCTGCGCGTCGGCGGCCACCACCGGCACGGACCGGCCCAGCTCCACGGCCAGCGCGACCTCGACCGTCACCCGGTCCCCGGTGATCTCGGCCCGCACGCCGGCGGTCGGGGGCAGGGCGCCGTTCCCGATACTGCGCCAGCCGCCCAGCGCTTGCCGGCCGAGGCTGGCGGCGAGCGCGCTGATCGTCGGCTCGAGCCGGATCACCCCCGGCGTGGCCAGCGCGGTCAGCGCGGCGATCTTCTCCGCGACCGGGGTCTCGACCACGGTCCTGCCGACGATCATGCCTGCTCCTGCCAGATGTCCACGACCGTGATGTCGATCCGGGCCGCCTCGAACCCGGCCAGCTCGCGGGCGGTCGCCGTGACCAGCTCACGGACCCGGGCCGCAGCGGCCATCCCGTCCGTCCCGTAGCGCAGGGTCAGGTCGAGCCGGACCGCGCACCAGCCGTCCGGCTCGTCGGCCAGCTGTTCGACCGCGCAGGACCGGGCGGTCACCCCGGGCACCTGGTCGGCCGCGAACCGGACCACGACCGCCGCGGCCTGGGCCGCGACCCGGATCGGTCCCAGTCCGGTCTCGACCACGGGCAGGTAGGCGTCCCGCCGTCGTTCGGTGCGGACCGCCCGCATGATCCGCTCGGTCAGGTCCCACGGCGGGGCCAGGTCGGCTTCGGCTTCGGCGAGGTCGCCGGTTGCCTCCCGCAGCGCGCGGAACCCCTCGGCCGCGGCCTGGCAGTGCGGGCAGCCCAGCTCGTGCTCGTCCAGTTCCCCGGCCGTCACGTGCTCCCAGAGCACGGCCGCGTCGTGCCCGCAGGGCAGCAGGTAGCGGTCATTCACGTCTCTCACTGCCACGAGATCATCGCCTCCCCCAGCTCGGCCCGGGCCCGGGCCAGCCGGCCGCGCACCGCCTGGGGTGTGGCGTGCAGGATGCCGGCGATCTCGGCATAGGACAGCTCCTCCACCTCTCGCAGCAGCCAGCAGGCCCGCTGCTCGGCCGTGAGCCGGTCGAGCGCGGCCCGCAGCGCGACCAGCCGTTCGTGCGCTTCGGCCTCTGCCTCGGGCGACCCGGCCGGGCTGGCCGCCGGAATGGTCTCCTCCTGCAGCGGCGCGGTCGGCTTGCGGGCCCGCAGGATGTTCAGGCAGCGGTTGGTGGCGATCCGGTACAGCCAGGCCCGGACGGCCTTGCCCTCCTGGATGCCAGGCAGCCGGCGCCACGCGGTGACGAAGACCTCCTGCGTGACGTCTTCGGCCTCCCCGGTGTCATCCAGCATCCGGACCGCCAGTCGGTAGATGGGCCGCTGGTAGCGCCGGACCAGGGCTTCGAACGCGCGCGTGTCGCCGTCCTGGGCCCTCGCGACCAGGGTGGCGTCTTCCAGCGGATCGGCCAGCGGGGCGGCGGGCCAGGGCGGGCTGGTCTCGGCGCGAGGCCGGGCCTCGTTGTGCGACGTCACCATCCCCTCCCACCCAGACCGGTCGCGCGCTTGCGGAAATCGCCTGCGATTTCCGCGTGACGATGACGGCGGCCGGCGTGTCTTTACAGTGAGAAGGCCCGAGCTGAGGGAACGTAGCCGCGGTACCTGGTAGCCGTCTGGGCACCACGGTAGACGATGCCCGGGCCTTCGCCCAAGCCACCCGGCCTGGGTAGACCTGGGAAGAAAGGGGTATCAGCCGATGTCAACGCCGGGCCAGGACAGTCAGACCCCGGCGGGCGCAGCCACCGACGAACCGTCAGCCACCGACGAACCGTCAGCCGCCGCCGGACCGCCCGTCGCCGCGGAACCGTCCGCGGCCGAGATCGCGGGCGCGGTCAGTGCGGTCCCGGGGGTCGCCGCCCTGTCCGGTGGCCGCCTCGGCGGGGTGGGCACCTACCTGCCCGGCCGCCGGGTCACCGGCATCGTGATCCGGGGCGAGGACATCGAGGTGCACGTGGTCGGCCACTACGGGGTTCCGGTGGCGGAGATCGCGGCCGGGGTCCGGCTGGCCGCCGACCCCTACGCCGGTGACCGCACCGTGCACGTGATCATCGAGGATCTGGCCTGACCAGGGCGTCGTCATGACCGGATCGCTGTTCGGGCCGCTGATCGGGCCCATCGGCCTCGCCCGCCGGAGCCGGGCCCCCGCCGTCCCGGCCCCCGCCGGGGTCCCGGAAGACCAGGAAGCGCATGGCCACGTACATCCAGACGGCCTCGCAGGCCCCGGCGGCGAGCCGGGCCAGCTGGTACTCGAGCCCGAGGGCGGCCAGGCCGGACCCGACGCCCAGGATCAGGCCGAAGTAGTTGACCGCGACGACCAGGACGTAGACGGCGACCTGCCGCCCGACCAGCCCGTGGGACCGGAAGTTCAGGGTGCGGTTGAGCAGGTAGCTGAGGCTGGACGCGATGCCGTAGGAGAGCGTGATGCTGACCGGCACCGGCCAGTGCAGGACACCGTGAAACACGGTGAGCAGGCTCAGGTCCAGAGCGAACGTGCACCCGTTGATGACCGCGAAGCCGAGCAGGCTGGGCGCGACCACCCGGGACAGGCCGAACGGCAGATGCCGGGCAACCGCGGTGGTCGCCACGGTGAACCACGCCGCCCCCGTACGTGACATGGCCTTCAGTGTCGCCGAGCGATGAGGCCAGTGGCCAACCGGAGCGCGACCACCCGGGAAACGGGTGCTGATTCTTTGTTAGTCGGGTTCACCGATGCGGGGCTGGGAGGTGGCCGCACGGAACAGGGTCGCCTGCATTGACCGGCCGAAGACCGGGCTGACCGCGGCCAGCCTCAGCCTGCGCCCGGCGGGAACGGTCGCGTGCAGGGCCCGGGGCAGCCGGGGCATGATGTCTATCTCGATCACCCGCAGGCCGAGTCGCTCCAGCGTGCGCGGGTCGTCACAGGCCCACTGCCACCGGGCCACGCCGCGCCGGGCGGCCAGCTTGTGTTCCCGGGCCAGCATCTGCTCGGAGTAGGTGTCGAAGGCGATCAGTGCGCCGGGAAACTGCTCGGCCAGGTTGGCCAGGGTCCGGCTGACGTCTTCCTCGGTGAGGTAGGGCAGCACTCCGTCGGCCAGGAAGAAGTACGGCCCGGGCAGCTCGCGCACCGTCTCCAGCCAGGAGTCGTCCGTGATCGAAGCGGCCACCATCCGCCGCCGGCCGGTGTCGGCGAAGAACCGTCGCCGGAGCGCGATCGTGTCCGGCAGGTCGAGGTCGATCCAGTGCACGGTGCCGTTGTCGACGCGTTCGAACCGCGTGTTGAGCCCGGTGCCGAGCTCGACCACGCTGCCGCCCGGGTTTTCGGCCAGGAAATTCCGCACCCACATATCGAAAATTGCCGAGCGGACGACCGTCGTCCAGCCCCCGGCCCGGCTGTACTTGGACCAGTCGAATCCCACTGATTCCAGGATTTCGGCGGCCCTGGGATCCCGCAGCAACGGCCGGCGTCTCCGGCTCTCTTTCGCCCGCCCCACCAACGGGATGAACAGCGTCTCCTGGACCTGCCCCAATTCAACCTGGTCCCGGTCCGCCTGGTCCCGGTCCGCCTGGCTCCTGTCCGCGGTCATGGTTCCTCCTGTCGTCCCGGCGCGAGGCATAGTACGCGCCCCCCACGCCGGGCCGACAGGAGTTTTTCAGCCGGCCGGAACCAGGGCACGTGCGGTCAGGCGGCCGACCCCGTGATGGGCGGGGGCCGCCTGCGCAGCTGGTGCCGCAAGGTCCACCGCGGCAAACCCCGATGACGATGCGGGAAGCGACATCCAGCCGCATCTGCACCCACGCATGGTAACCAGACACTCACGCCAAAACAGACAGTGAACGGCTTTTCTGGACCTAATTGGCGCACAGGCGGTTTTATAAATCACTGCATAAATGCGTTTATACGCGTGTTACGTACTTGGGTGGTTAGACCGCTTTTAGCCGGGTATCCGTTGGTCGCCACCGCGCCGCGGTGCGGAAGGAGAGATGGATCGTGCGCCTGTTCAAGCGATCGAGGCCCACGGCGGTTGACCATAAGCCGACCTGGCAAGAACGCCGCGCCGCCGAGCGGACGGCCAAGGCCGAAGCCTCACTCGAGCAGACCGAGCAGAAGATTCACGAGATCGCCGATCAGGTCCGGACTGACCTCAAGCAGTCGCGGTAATTTCGGCGTTCCTCGGTCAGTTGATAACGGAAGCCCGCTCCATTCCGGGGCGGGCTTCCGGCGCGCCGAAAGCGTCGCTGGCGTAGGCCAGGAATTCCCGCAGCGCGGGGCTGGGCGCCGTTCGCCAGACCAGAGCGAGCAGGCTCGGCACCGCAACCCCGGTGATCGGCACCGCGGTGAGCCGATCGGTGTAGAAGGTAGCCATGGTGGCGGAGAAGATCGCCACTCCCAGGCCTCGGCTGGCCAGGTCAGCCACGGCGGACGGCGCGCTGGCCTGAACGCGATGCTGGGCCGCAGCCCGGCCGAAGCACAGGCCTGGTCGTACACGGCGCGGACGCCGGTGCCCGCCGACAGCGTGAGGACGGGGTATCGGGCCAGTTCAGCCAGGCCGACCGAGGACAGGGCCGCCAGCGGATGCCCGGGCGGGACCGCGGCCACCAGATTCTCGCTGATCACGGTGCGGCCTTCGACCCCTTCGGGCAGTTCGCCGGCGGCACCGATCAGGGCCACGTCGGCATCGCCGGACCGAACCTGATCGACGAGAAGGTCGGAGTGGCCTTCGGTCAGCGTGATCTCGATGGCCGGGTGGGCCTGGTGGAACGCGGACAACCCATCGAACAGGGCCGTCACCGTGCACGCGGTCACCATGCCGACCGCGAGCTGACCACGGACCAGGCCGTTGACCTCGTCCACCGCCTGCCGCAGAGCCGCCGCCGAAGCCAGCACGGCCCGCGCGTGCTCCATGGCCGCGTTCCCAGCCGCGGTCAGCGTGGCCGTCCGGCCCGACCGATCAAACAGGTCCGCGCCCAGGTCCCGCTCGAGCTGTCGGATCTGGGCGCTGATGCCGGACTGGCTGACGTGCACACGGTCGGCGCCGCGGGTGAAGTTCGCCTCGATGAGGAGGACGGTACCGGTGACGAAGGCATTGAAGCCCGAGGACTTAACCAGGTTGTTCGTGGCGGCCGCGAACCGCGGGGACGCGGCCGGGATCGCGTCGCTGTACGAGGAGGACGCGGTGATGGCCTACCCGCCCGGCGGCCAGACCGTGGGCCGCGCGGCCATGACGACAACGGTGGCCAGGGATGGCGCGGGCGCGCGAGCGCAGGTGGTGCGGCGGCAGCCGGACGACAGCTGGCAGCGCCTGCTCGACCAGCCGGAGTTCACCCCGCCGGGAGGATGATGGCTGGCACTGATCTCCGGCGGCATCCTAGGGATTGGTGCCGGGTTGGGTGCGGTAGTGGCGTCCGGCGGGGGTGGTCCAGTGGAGGACACCGGGCTGGGGCTGGTCCAGTTGCCAGCCCTCGGCTTGTTTACACCGATGATGACGCCGGCAGAGCGGGGCCAGGTTGCAGGGGCAGGTGCGGCCGCCGCGGTCGTAGGGGGTGGTGTGGTCCAGGTCGCAGCGGGCGGCGGGGCGGGCGCAGCCGGGGGCGGTGCAGGTGGGGGTGCGGGCCCAGATCAGGTGCTGCAGGGCCCGGCTGGGCTGATAGCGGGGTTCCTGGTCGCGGTGGTCGCAGGCGCCCTGGGCGATCGGGTGGATGGCCAGGGTCAGGCCGCGCGTGGTGAGGGTGTGCAGGACGACGGGGCCCGGCAGGCAGCCGTGGCCGAGGGCACGGCCTGCGCTGTCGGTGAGGGTGAGGCAGCAGCGGGAGGCCTGGTCGGCGGCGGCCAGGCCGGCCAGCTGGCGCGCCAGCGGCCCATCCACCGGGCCGAACCCCGCGACCGTACCGGGCTGCTCGGCCAGGCCGAGGACGGTGGCCAGCGGAAGGGTCAGGTTGACCCGGGCCGCCAGGCGCCGCTGGCCCGGCGGGCCGGACGGCAGCGGGGCGCGGCCACCAGCTGCCGACGGCGCGGGATCGCTGGGTCCAGTGGGTGGGGCGGGACCAGTGGACGGAGCCGAGGAGGGGGCAGGGCCGGCGGGGGCTGGGCGCGGGGTGGAGTCGCGGCCGAGGAGGGCGTCTAGGTAGGCGCGGGCGCGCAACTCCTCCAGGGGGCCGGGCAGGCCCGCCGCGCGCAGGGCCAGTGCCCGGGCGGTCAGGCGCTGGTCGGCCTCCAGCACCTCAGCGGGCGGCAGCGCGTACCCGGCCAGCGCCGCGGTGCCGGCGTCTTCCCGCCAGCGGCAGACCCGGGGATCCTTCTGCGCTTCTTCGCGGCGCCGGGCGGCGGCTTCGGGATCCACGGCCAGCACCGCCTGGGCCACCGCCACCCGCAACCGGCCGGTCGTCTGCTCCCCCGCCCGGGGCAAGACCCGGTCCTCGACCTGGCAGGCCTGATCATCGGACAGGACGCGGGTGGCCTCGGCGATCAGCCGGGCCCGGGGATAATCCAGGACACCATCGCGCAAGGCCCGCGCGGTGCCTGGCAGCCGGACGGCCAGGTCCAGGGCCAGATCCAGCAGGGTGCTGGCGGCCATGCCGGACAGGGTCAGGGCGGCGGCGATCTCATCGCTGATGAACTCGCTCAGCTGAGCCGGGAAGTCGCCCGGCGCGGCGGACGGGGTCTTGTCCGCCGGGCGGCGGCGGGCCAGCTCAGCGGCCACGGTCAACGTGCCCGCAGTCGACCAGGACTCCAGCCGCCGCCACGCCCGAAGGACACCGATCAGCTCATCGTCGGTCAAGCCGGCAAGACGGCCATCACGGATGGTGGCGTCGGCCGCGGCGGCCAGCGACGCATTGGGCGGGCTGAGGTCGAGTGGGCCACCGGTGGCAAACCCTGGACCTGGCCTGGGCGGTGACGTGCGCGGGCAGAAACCTGCCCCGAGAATCTCGCTG